>NZ_JAAGNI010000231.1 GCF_010550605.1 Streptomyces sp. SID9727 | reverse complement strand
GCCCGGGCCCGCGCTGCCCGGCTGGGCCGCGCTGCTCACCGGCTTCGGCGGGACCGCGGCGGCCGGTGCGGTGCTGTGGTGGACGGGCATGGTCCCGGCGGCCCTGCTCGCCCGGGTCGGGCTCGGTCCACGGCCGTACGAGGGGCTGCCCACCGGCGCCTGGGCCGCGCTCGTGTTCTTCGCGGCCGTCGTGCTCTTCGCGCTCGGCGGCCTGGGCCGGGGGCGGGTCGGGCACGCCTGGGTGCTCACGCTCTTCGGGCAGTACCGGGGCAGCGTGCGGCGCACCGGTCTGGTGTGGGTCAGCCCGCTGCTGCTGCGCCGGCGGATCGACGTGCGCCTGCGGCACTGGCGCAGCGAGCCGCTGCCCGCCGTGGACGCGAACGGCACGGCGCTGCGGGTCGTCGTCCAGGTGGTGTGGCGGGTCAAGGACACCGTGCGGGCGGCGCTGGGGATCGAGGACCACGAGGCGTACCTGCGCGAGCAGGTGGAGGCCGCGATGGCCCGGGTGCTGTCCCAGCTGCCCGCCGACGCCTTCCACGAGGACGCGCACACCCTGCGCGACGCGGAGGCGGTCGGCGACGCGCTGACCCGGATGCTGAAGGCGGACTGCGAGCCGGTCGGCGTCGAGGTGTACTCGGCCCAGCCGACCGGGATCGAGTACGCGCCGGAGGTGGCTGCGGCGATGCAGCGGCGCCGGATCGCGGCGATCGACGCGCAGCACCGGGACAGCGTGCTGACCTCGGTCGTGGACGCGGTGGACGACACCGTCAGCCGGCTCACGGAACGGGGCCTCGTGGAACTGGACGACTACGAACGGAAGGCGCTGGTCAAGGACTTGACGGTGGCGTTCTACACCGGGCGGACCGGGGGCGACGGCTCCTGAGGAGGCGTGGGGGGAGGTTCCGGGCAACCGGAATCCCACGCTCATTGGTCTGGACATGGTCAAGGCGCGGCAATAATCTAAGCCTTGGTCTAGACCGCAGAACGCGCGTACGCGGCAGTGCTCATGGAATCCCCTCCCCCCACGATCCGAGGAGCGACAACACATGCGTATGAAGGCAAGCGCGGCCCTGGTCGGTCTTGCGGTTGCGGGCGTCTCGATGTTCGCGACGAGCAGCGCCAGCAGCCACGGCTACACGGACAACCCGATCAGCCGTCAGAAGCTGTGCGCCAACGGCACGGTGACCGGCTGCGGCAACATCCAGTGGGAGCCGCAGAGCGTCGAGGGCCCGAAGGGCTTCCCGGCGGCCGGTCCGGCGGACGGAAAGATCTGTTCCGGGGGTCACGGCGAGTTCGCCCAGCTGGACGACCCGCGCGGCGGCAACTGGCCCGCCACCAAGGTGACGGCCGGTCAGGGCTTCAGCTTCCGCTGGCAGTTCACCGCCCGCCACGCCACGTCGGACTTCCGGTACTACATCACCAAGGACGGCTGGGACCCCACCAAGCCGCTCACCCGGGCCGACCTGGAGCCGCAGCCCTTCATGACGGTGCCGTACGGCGGCAAGCAGCCCCCGGCGACCCTCACCCAGCAGGGCACCATCCCCACCCAGAAGTCGGGGAAGCACCTCATCCTGAGCGTCTGGAACGTCGCGGACACGGCCAACGCGTTCTACGCGTGCTCGGACGTCCAGTTCTGACGTCCGGTTCCGGCGCCCACCGGTGACCGTGCGGCGTGAGTGACGTGCTGCCGGCGGGCAGCACGGCGAACCCCGGGGAGTCCACGGACACCCCGGGGTTTCGCTGTGCCGGTTCGGGCCGGGCCACGGTCAGACCTGGGCCGGGGCCGGGGCCGCGGCCGGCGTCTCGGCGGCGGTCTCCTCGGCGGCCGGGGCCGTCCGGGTCGCCCGGCGCAGCAGGGTCGCCGCGAGCACCGCGCCGGCCAGCAGGATCAGGGAGCCGGTCACCGAGGCGTACCGCATGCTGTGCACGAAGGCGTCCCGGCCGATCGCGATCAGCGAGTGGTCGCCGGTGGACAGCGCGCCCGGCAGGGTCTTGCGGGCGGCCTCGGGGGCGGAGGCGGGCATGTCCGCCCGGTAGACCGCGGTGGCGACGGCGCCCAGGAGGGCCATGCCGAGCGCCCCGCCGAACTCCTGCCCGGTCTCCAGGAGCGAGGCCGCCGAGCCGGCCTTCTCCGGCGGGCTGACGGCCATCGCCATGTCCGAGACGAGCGCCATCACCGCGACGATGCCGCTGCTCATCACGGCCGAGCCGATCAGCAGCAGGACCAGCGAGTCGGTCCCGGCCAGCGTGAAGAGGCCGAAGCCCGCCGCGCCGACGGTGAACCCGCCGCAGACCACGTACGCCCGCTGGACCCGCTGGGCGAGCGCGGTCGCCGCGGGGGCCGCCGCACCCACCGCCAGGGACGGGGCCAGGCTCCACAGCGCGGCCTCCATCGTGCTCATGCCGAGCACCGACTGAAGGTACTGGGTGGTGAAGAAGGCCGAGCCCATCATCGCGAAGGCGGCCAGCGCGTTGAGCCCGATCCCGGTGCCGAAGCCCCGTCCCCGGAACAGCTCCCGGCTGATCATCGCGTCGGAGCGGGTGCGCTGCCGGTGGACGAAGACCCAGCCGACGGCCAGCCCGGCGGCGATCACCGCGCCCCAGGCGATGTCGAACCCGTGGGCGGCGCTCTCCTTGATGCCGTAGACCACCGGCAGGACCGTGCCCATGGACAGCGGGACGCTCACGAAGTCGAAGCGGCCCGGGTCCGGGTCCTTGAACTCCGGGACCAGCAGCGGCACGAGCACCAGCAGCAGCACCATCGCGGGCACGTTGATCAGGAAGACCGAGCCCCACCAGAAGTGCTCCAGCATCACTCCGCTGAGCACCGAGCCGAGCGCGACCCCGCCGGCCATGGCGCCCGACCAGATGCCGATCGCCTTCGCCCGCTGCTGCTCGTTCCGGAACATGTTGCGCACGAGCCCGATCGTCGAGGGCATCAGCGTCGCCCCGCCGATCCCGAGGACCGCCCGGGCCGCGATCAGCATCTCCGGGCTGCTCGCGTAGGCGGCGCAGACCGACGCGGCGCCGAAGGCGAGCGCCCCGATCATCAGCAGCTTCCGGCGTCCGATGCGGTCGCCCAGGGAGCCCATCGTGATGAGGAGGCCGGCCAGGGCGAAGGCGTACACGTCGAAGATCCACAGCTGCTGGGTGGCGCTGGGGGCGAGGTCCCGGTCGATGGACGGGATCGCGAAGAAGAGGACGGAGACGTCCATCGAGACGAGGAGGAGAGGGAGGAGCAGGACCAGGAAGGCGGTCCACTCCCGACGTCCGGCGAGTGCGCCGGAGGCGGCGGTGGTGCTCGTGGGGTTCGTCATGCCAAGGAATATACGGCTGTGTAAAACAGCTGTCTAGTACGTCTGTGTAAAACGCTCGTACATAACCGCGGGCAGCACACAACGCACGAGGCGGTCTCCGTGGATACGGAAACCGCCTCGTGCGTTGTCTGTGCGCCGCCAGGGACTCGAACCCCGGACCCGCTGATTAAGAGTCAGCTGCTCTAACCAACTGAGCTAGCGGCGCCTGCTGACGTGAAAATAATACCTGGTCCGGAGGGGTGCTGGTGACCGCCCGCCCCGCAGCCCCGACGGCCGCTCCTAGAGGGCCAGCGACAGCAGCATCGGGGCCGCGCGCCGGTTCAGCGTCTCCGCCGCCGCCCGCAGCCGGTGCGCGTCCTTCACCGGCATCGACAGCGCCAGGCAGCCCGCGGACGACCCGGCCGTCAGCGGCACCGCCGCGCACACCGTGCCGACCGCGTACTCCTGGAGGTCGAGCACCGGGACCGTGGCCGGCTGGCTGTCCAGCTTGGAGAGGAGGACCTTCTCGCTGGTGATCGTCCGCGAGGTCAGCCGGGGCGTCTTGTGCCGGGCGATGTGGTCGCGCCGGCCGTTCCGGTCGAGCTGGGTCAGCAGGCACTTGCCGATCGCCGAGGCGTGCGCCGCCGACCTGAAGTCCACCCACTCGTTGACCGCCGGGGTGAGCGGGCTGTCGGCGTACTGCGTGACGCGGATCTCGCCGTCGATGTACCGGCTGATGTAGACCGCCGCGCCCACCGAGTCGCGGAGCTGGGCCAGGGTCTGCTGGAGCCTGGACTCCAGGGCCTGGCGGCGGGCGGCGCCCGAGCCGAGGAGCAGCAGCGAGGCGCCGATGACGTACGCCCCGTCGGTGACCTGCTCCACGTAGCCCTCGCGGCGCAGCGTCAGCAGCAGGGAGGTGAGGTGGCCGGCGGGCAGCCCCGTCTCCCGGGAGAGCTGGGTCTCCGTGACCCCGCTGCCGTGCTTGGAGACCGTTTCGAGCACGCGGAGTGCGTACTGCACGGAGTGGAACGGCGCGGTCGGTTCGGGCTTCAGCACCACGGATTCCCCCTGCCAGTCGGGACCGGAGGCCGGTTGGTGGGCCGTCGACCTCGCCACCACGATAGCCGCCGACGGCCTGTTCAGGGCGGTGTGCGGCGGACTCGTGGGTGCGCCCCGGGGCTGTCAGCAGGGGCGCACCCGTGTGGCATATGCCGCCGTCATGCACGGGCGACGGATGCCGAGGTCACAGCACTGCGTTGAGGAATTCGCGCGTGCGTTCGTGCGAGGGATCGGAGAAGATTTTCTCCGGCGGACCGGCCTCCACGACCCGTCCGGCGTCGAACATCAGCACCTTCTCCGAGACGTCCCGGGCGAAGCTCATCTCGTGGGTCACGCAGACCATCGTGATGTCGGTGTTCCTGGCGATGTCCGTCAGCAGCTCCAGCACGCCCGCCACCAGCTCGGGGTCGAGCGCGGAGGTCACCTCGTCCAGGAGCAGGATCTCCGGCTCCATCGCCAGCGCACGGGCGATCGCGACCCGCTGCTGCTGCCCGCCGGACAGCTGCGAGGGGTGCGCGTCGACCTTGCCGGAGAGCCCGACGAGGTCCAGCAGCTCCCGGGCCCGGGCCTCCGCCTTGTCCCGGTCCATGCCGAGCACGTTGACGGGCGCCTCGGTGATGTTCTGGAGCACCCTCATGTTGGGGAAGAGGTTGAACTGCTGGAAGACCATGCCGATCTTCCGGCGGGCCGCGCGCAGGTGCTTCTCGGACGCCGCCTTCAGCGAGCCGTCCGGCGTCCGCAGGTGCGTCAGCGGCTCGCCGTTGATCCAGATCACGCCGTCGCTGACCCGCTCCAGCGTCATCAGCAGCCGCAGGATCGTCGTCTTGCCCGAGCCGCTGGGCCCGATCAGGGTGACGTGCTCGCCGCGCTCGACGGTGAAGTCCAGCTCGTCCAGGACCGTGTGGTCCCCGTAGCGCTTGACGACCTTGTCGAAGCGGACGAGGGGGTGCCCCTCGTCCTTGGACACGGCGACGGGCACGACGTCCTCGGGGGCCGCGGCCGCGTTCTTCTGCAGGGGGAGGGGTTCAGTGGCCAAGGCGCTTCTCCAGCTTCCTCATCAGGAGTGACGTGGGGTAGCTCGCGACCAGGAAGATCAGGCCGGCGAGCGTGAACACCTCGGTGAACACGAAGTGCGTGGTGCCGTAGTCGCGTGCCTCGAAGACCATCTCGTGCACGGTGATCACGGCGAGGAAGGGGGTCTCCTTGAACATCGAGATCGCGTAGTTGCCCAGCGCGGGCACCACGTTGCGCACGGCCTGCGGCAGGATCACCGCCTGCCAGGTCCGCCGGGGCGTCATCGACAGCGCCCGGCACGCCTCCCACTGGCCCTTCGGCACGGCGTCGATACCGGCGCGGTACACCTCGGAGGTGTACGTGGCGTAGTGGATCCCCAGCACCACGATGCCGACGGTGAGCGGCTCCACGGAGGTGAACAGCGCCGCCGCGCCCACGAGTTGCACGATGAGCGGGGTGGAGCGGATGAACTCCATCACCGCCTTCACCGGAACGGTCACCAGCCGGCTCGGGGCGCGGCCGGCGACCGCGATGGCCAGCCCGAGGACCGCGGCGACCAGGGTGCCGAACACCGTGGCCAGCAAGGTCGTCCAGAACCCGTCCAGCAGCAGGGGGAACGCGTCGCCGACGGCACCCCAGTCGAAGTCGTGGTTCACCTGGCACCTCCGGCCTGGGCGGCGGACACGGCGCTACGGCTCTTCAGCAGGCTCCTGCCGCCCGCGGCGAGACCGAGCCGCCGCTTGGCGGACCGCTCCAGCAGGTTCATGAGCAGGGTCAGCGCGTAGGCCAGGACGAAGTAGCAGACCAGCAGCGTCGCGTACGCGGTGAGTGTCTCGCCGGTACGGGTGCGCAGCTTCTCGATGGCGGTCATCAGGTCCGCCGCCGAGATCAGCCACAGCAGCGGAGTCGCCTTCAGCAGCTGGATCAGCAGGTTGGTGAACGACGGGATCATCTGCACCCACGCCTGCGGCAGGATCACCTTGCGCATGCGGTGCAGCGGCGACATGTTCAGCGCGAGCGCCGCCTCGTACTGCCCGCGCGGTACGGAGTTGACCGCGCCGCGCACCACTTCCGCGCCGTACGCCCCGTAGTTGAGGCCGAACGCGAGCACCCCGCAGACGACCGGCGTCAGTTCGTACCCGGTCAGCTGCGGCATCGCGTAGTACAGCCAGAACAGCTGGACGTACAGCGAGGTGCCGCGGAAGAACTCCACCACCACGCGGGAGACCCCGCGCGACAGCATGAGCCGGCTGAGCGACATCAGACCCAGGACGAACGACAGGAGCAGCGCCGCCAGGGCGCCGAACACCGTGGCCTCCAGGGTCACCCACAGGCCGGACCGCAGCTGCGGCAGATCGTCGGCGAAGGCCGAGAAGAAATCATTCATGCGGTGGGTTCCGTCCCCGTCAGCCCTTGCAGAGATCGGCCGTCTTCAAGGTGGCCGGCGGCAGTTCGGTCGCGCCGAAGCCGTAGTCGCGCAGCAGCTCCACATAGCGGGACTTGTCGGCGACGATCTTCTTCAGCTCGCGGTTGAACGCGTCACGCAGCTCCTCGTTGCCCTTGCGGAACACCGCGCCGCCGGGGCTGTACTGCTTCTCGCCCTCCAGCTCGGGCAGGAACGCCTCGGTGACCTCGGTGCCCTCGTTCGTCTTGGCGAGCCAGCGCAGCGAGATCCCGGTCAGCAGGAACGCGTCGACCCGGCCGCCCTTGACCGCGTCCGCGCCGTCCTGCGGCTTCTGGAGCGTCTTGATCCTGCCCTCGGGGATGCCGGCGCCCTTGGCGTACGAGCCCTCCACCGCGCCGGCCATCACGCCGATGGTGATCCCGGCCTCCTTCGCGGAGGCGAGGTCGGTGACCTTCTTCGGGTTGCCCTTCTTCACCATCATCGCGGTCGGCGAGATGAACTCCGGGTCCGAGAACAGGGCGTTGGCGCACCGCTCCGGGGTGATCGCCATGCCGGCGCTGACCACGTCGTACTTGCCGGCCTGGAGGCCGGGGATGAGGCTGTCCCACTCGGAGAGGGTGGGCTTCAGCTCGTCGACGCCGAGCGCCTTGAAGATCTCACGGTGCAACGTGGGCGCCTCGCCCTTGAGTTCCTTTCCCTCCATGTAGCCGTACGGCGCCTCGTCGGCATAGGCGACCCGTACGAAACCCTGCTTGCGGAGCTTCTCCAGGGCGCCCTCACCGTCGGCGGAGCCCTCACCGGTCTTGCTGCAGGCGGCGAGGAGGCCGGGGACGACGAGCAGACCGCCCACCGCTGCCGATCGGTTGAGGAATCCCCGGCGGGACAGGTTCGGGAAGTCAGCCATGGTCGCAATCTCCTGAAGCAGTCGAACGGTCCGGACAGGCTCGGGCCTGCCCG
>NZ_JAAGNI010000210.1 GCF_010550605.1 Streptomyces sp. SID9727 | reverse complement strand
CGCCGAGCTGCGCGCCCGGCTCGGGGCGGCCGGCCGCGAGCGCGTGCTCGCCCGGTTCACCTGGAAGCAGGCCGCGATCGGCACCGCCGAGCTGTACCGGCAGGCGATCGCCGCCCGCGCCGCCACCGGCCCCGGCGGCCGGCGGTGATACCGGACCTTCCGCCGGGCCCCTGATCCCGTTCCCCCGACCCACCCCCGACCGCGAAAGCAGGCACTCGTGCTGACCGTGGACTTCACCCGCTTCCCGCTCGCCGCCGGCGACCGCGTGCTCGACCTGGGGTGCGGCGCCGGGCGCCACGCCTTCGAGTGCTACCGGCGCGGCGCCCAGGTGGTGGCCCTCGACCGGAACGGTGAGGAGATCCGCGAGGTCGCGAAGTGGTTCGCCGCGATGAAGGAGGCGGGGGAGGCCCCGGAGGGCGCCACCGCCACCGCGATGGAGGGCGACGCGCTCAACCTGCCCTTCCCCGACGAGTCCTTCGACGTGGTGATCATCTCCGAGGTCATGGAGCACATCCCCGACGACAAGGGCGTGCTCGCCGAGATGGTCCGGGTCCTCAGGCCCGGCGGCCGGATCGCCGTCACCGTCCCGCGCTACGGCCCCGAGAAGGTCTGCTGGACCCTCTCCGACGCGTACCACGAGGTCGAGGGCGGCCACATCCGCATCTACAAGGCCGATGAGCTCCTCGGCAAGATGCGCGGCGCGGGCCTCAAGCCGTACGGCACCCACCACGCGCACGCGCTGCACTCCCCGTACTGGTGGCTCAAGTGCGCGTTCGGCGTCGACAACGACCAGGCGCTGCCGGTGAAGGCGTACCACAAGCTGCTGGTCTGGGACATCATGAAGAAGCCCGCCCTGACCCGGGTCGCCGAGCAGCTGCTCAACCCGGTCGTCGGCAAGAGCTTCGTGGCCTACGCGACCAAGCCGCACCTGCCCCTCGCCGCCGTCGCCGAGGCCGAGGCCGGCGCGTGAGTCTTCCCGAGCGGACCGAACACCTCGTCCTGCCCGGAGTCCTCACCGCCGAGCAGGCCGCCGAGACCGTCGCCGCGCTGCGCGCCGTGCAGCGTCCGGACGGCGCCATCCCGTGGTTCCGCGGCCACCACCTCGACCCGTGGGACCACACCGAGGCCGCCATGGCCCTGGACGCGTCCGGCGAGCACACCGCCGCGGAGCGCGCGTACGAGTGGCTGGCCCGCCACCAGAACGCGGACGGCTCCTGGTACGCCGCCTACCACGACGGCGACGCCGGGCAGCCGACCGACCGGAGCCGGGAGACCAACTTCTGCGCCTACGTGGCCGTCGGTGTCTGGCACCACTACCTGGCCACCGGCGACGACGCCTTCGTGGACCGGATGTGGCCCACGGTCTACGCGGCCGTCGAGTTCGTCCTGCGCCTCCAGCAGCCCGGCGGCCAGATCGGCTGGAAGCGGGAGGCGGACGGCACGGCGGTGACGGACGCGCTGCTCACCGGCTCGTCCTCGATCCACCAGGCCCTGCGCTGCGCGCTCGCCATCGCCGAACGCCGCGAGGAGCCGCAACCCGACTGGGAGCTGGCGACCGGGGCCCTGGGCCACGCGATCCGCAGCCATCCGGAGCGCTTCCTCGACAAGAGCCGCTACTCGATGGACTGGTACTACCCGGTCCTCGGCGGCGCCGTGACCGGCGCGGCGGCCAAGGCGCGCATCGACGAGGGCTGGGACCGCTTCGTCGTCCCCGGCCTCGGGGTGCGCTGCGTGCTGCCGAATCCGTGGGTGACCGGCGGCGAGAGCTGCGAACTCGCCCTCGCCCTCTGGGCGATGGGCGAGTCCGACCGGGCGCTCGACATCCTCCAGTCCGTCCAGCACCTGCGGGCCGAGGGCGGCATGTACTGGACGGGTTACGTCTTCGAGGGGAACCGGGCCTTCTGGCCCGAGGAGCACACCTCCTGGACGGCCGGTTCACTGCTGCTGGCGGTGGCCGCGCTCGGAGGGGACGAGGCGACCACCACCGTGTTCGGCGGGGACCGGCTGCCCAAGGGGCTTGGGCCGGACTGCTGCGGCTGAGCGGTTGACGGGGGAGCGTCAGCGCCGGACGCGGCCCGCGATGGCGTGCCCGATGAACAGGTACACCAGGGCGGCGAGGCCGTAACCGGCGACGACGTTGGCCCATGCCTTGTCGAACGTGAACAGGTCGTACGACCAGCCCGCGAGCCACCTGGCGGTGTCCCGCACGAACTCGACCAGTTCGTTGCCCCGGTTCGCGTCGAGCAGGTACATCAGGATCCACAGGCCGATGATGAAGGCCATGACGTCCGCCACGAGGGCGATGACACGTGCTGCGGTGAAGCCGTTGCCTCTGCTGTAGGACATGGTCTCCGTTTTGCCGCTCCCGCCCGGCCGAAACACGTCGGCCGGACTCGTACGGCCGCGCAGCGGTGGCGGGTTGCCCGGTGCGCGGCGAGCCTGGCGGGGAGTGCCGGACCCCGGCACCGCTCCACCCGCCACGGAGGTCCGCCGTGCTTCGTCCCGTACCGCTCCGCCGCCCGCTGCTCGCGCTGCTGCTGGCCTGCGCGCTCCTGGCGGGCGCCACCGCGTGCGGGAGCGACGACAAGGACAGCGGTGCGAGCAGTTCGGCGTCGCCCTCCGCCACCTCGTCGGCCCAGGCCCAGAAGTGGGCCAAGACCAGGTTCGTCGCCAACGCGGGGCTCGCCGCGGGCGCCACGTACCAGTGGATCGTGAAGCCGTACCGGGCCGGGAAGTTCAAGAAGGGCGCCGACGGGCGCACCCTCGCCCTCGTCAAGGCCGGGCTCGCGGGCGGCTTCGCCTACAACCGGCTGAAGGCCGCCACCGAGAACGCCAAGGGCGACCCGCTGCTGTCCAAGGCCGTCGCCCCGCTCACCGCGGGCATCGCCTCACTCAAGGGCCTGGGCACCAAGCTGCGCAAGGGCGAGGCGGGAGCGGGTGACATCGGCATGTTCGAGGACGTCATCAGCGGCATCAAAGACGCCGGGAAGAGCGCGGGCGCCGAGGTGAAGGACAAGGTCCCGTCCACCTCGCAGCTGGGCGGATAACCGCATGTGGAACGCGGGCATGCCGCACTAGGGTGCGGCCATGGGACTTCTGACGCACGAGCGCTACTGCGAGGAAATCGTCCGGCTCACCGGGGAGTTGAGGGCGGCCCTCCGGGGCGCCGACCTCGGTGCGACCGTGCCGACCTGCCCCGACTGGACCCTGCGCGAACTGGCCGAGCACGTCGGCCGCGCCCACCGCTGGGTCGGCGAGATCGTCCGCACCCGGGCAGCCGAGGCGGTGGCGGAGGACAAGGTGCCGGACAACAGCCCCGGGAGCGACGACCCCGCCGCCCTCGACCTCTGGCTGGCGGAAGGGGCCGCAGGCACCGCCGAGGCCCTCCGGGAGGCTGGGCCCGACGTCGAGGTGTGGGCCTGGGCCTGGGAGCACAGCACCGGCTTCTGGGCCCGCCGCATGGCCATCGAGACCGTCGTCCACCTCGCCGACGCGGCCCTCGCGGCGCAGGTCCCGTACACGATGACGCCCGAGCTGGCGACGGACACGCTCGACGAGTGGCTGGAGATCGTCGTGTTCGCGCAGAAGCTGGACCGCCCCGGGGCCGCCGAGCTGCCCAGGGACGGGCGCACCCTGCACCTGCACGCCACCGACGCGCCCGACGCCGAATGGCTGATCGAGCTCGGCGCGGACGGTGTCACCTGGCGCCGGGCGCACGGCAAGGCGGACGCGGCGCTGCGCGGGCCGCTCACCGACGTCATGCTCGTCGTCAACCGCCGCCTCGCCCCGGGCAGCGACCGGGTGGAGGTGCTGGGCGACGCCGCACTGCTGGACACCTGGCTTGAGCGCACCACCTTCGGCTGAGCGGAACGGGCCCGGCCGGTGTGCGGGCCCGGCCAGGCTGGGCCAAGCTGGACGGGGCGGCCGCCGACCGTCCCGTCCCGTGAGGAGGTGCCGATGGACCCGGTCAGGGCCCTGGAGCGGATCGCCTTCCTGCTGGAGCGCGGCAAGGCGGTCACCTACCGTGTCCAGGCGTTCCGCACCGCCGCGCGCACCGTCGCCGCGATGGAAGGCGGCGAGGTGGAGCGGCGGGTCGCGGACGGCTCGCTGGAACGGGTCAAGGGCATCGGCCCCCGCACCGCCCAGGTGATCCGCGAGGCGGTGGCCGGGGAGACACCCGGCTACCTGGACCGGCTGGAGTCCGAGGCGGCGAGCGCCGGGCCCCTCGCGGAGGGCGGCGAGCACCTGCTCCCGCTGCTGCGCGGCGACTGCCATACGCACTCCGACTGGTCGGACGGCGGCAGCCCCATCGAGGAGATGGGCCGCGCGGCGGCGGAACTGGGCCACGACTGGACGGTGCTCACCGACCACTCGCCCCGGCTCACCGTGGCCAACGGACTCTCCCCTGAGCGGCTGCGCAGGCAGCTCGCCGAGGTGGCCGAACTCAACGAGCGGTGGGCGCCGTTCAGACTGCTCACCGGCATCGAGTGCGACATCAACCTGGACGGCTCCCTGGACCAGGAGGAGGACCTGCTCGAACAGGTCGACCTGGTCGTGGTGTCCGTCCACTCCAAACTCCGCATGGACGCCGCCCCGATGACCCGCCGGATGGTCGCCGCCGTCCGCCATCCGCAGGCGAACGTCCTCGGCCACTGCACCGGGCGCCTCGTCACCGGCCGGGGCCGCCCCGAGTCGTCGTTCGACGCCGACGAGGTCTTCGCCGCCTGCGCGGAGGCGGGCACCGCCGTCGAGATCAACAGCCGGCCCGAACGGCTCGACCCGCCCCGCCGGCTGCTGCGGCGGGCCGTGGCGGCGGGCACCCTCTTCGCCGTCGACACCGACGCCCACGCACCGGGCCAGCTCGACTGGCAGGCGTACGGCTGCGCCCGCGCCGAGGAGTGCGGGGTCCCGCCGGAGCGCGTGGTCACCACCTGGACGGCCGACGAGCTGCTGCGCTGGACCCGGCAGGGCCGGATCCCGAAGCGCGCGGCCGGTTGAGCCCCGAGTACGCCGACGGCCCCCCGCCCGGAAGGGGCGGGGGGCCGCTGTGACGGACGGGGTGCGGGCGTCAGCCGCGCTGGATGCCCGTGGTGTCCTGGAGGACGCCGCGGCGGCCGTCCTGCGTCTGGGCGATCAGCGACGAACCGCGCTGCTCGACCGCGAGGTACCAGGTGCCCGGCGCCAACTCGGCGATCGGGGCCTGCGAACCGTCCTCGCTGTACAGCTGGCGGGCCACCGGCACCGCGAACCAGAACGGAGTGAAGTCGCCGGCACCGCCACCGGCCGCCGGGGCCGCCGGGGCCTTCTGCGCCTCGGGCTGACCCGGCTGCTGCGCGCCGTACGGCTGGCCCGGCTGCTGGCCGCCGAACGCCGGCTGCGGGCCGCCCGGGTAGCCGTAGCCCT
>NZ_JAAGNI010000199.1 GCF_010550605.1 Streptomyces sp. SID9727 | reverse complement strand
CTGGGAGCGGGCGTTGGTCCGGGTGCCGCCCGGGAGCGGGGCGGCGTTGGCCGCGGCGTTGCGCGCCGCGCGCGTGGCGCGTGGCGGGGGTGCGGTGCGGGTGCGGGTGGATCCGGTGGACATCGGCTGAGGGTGTGTCCTCAAGCGCCGGACGGGCTGGGTTCGTGCGGGCGGGCGCTTGGCTGCGGGCGCGTCCCGGCCGGGGTTTTGTCCTCAAGCGCCGGACGGGCTGGGATGTGCCGGACCGGGCTGGGTGCTGCGCGGGCGCGGTTGGCGCGTGAGCGGTCGGTGCGGGAGTGGGCCGACCCCTCGCGTGTGCGAGGGGTCGGCCCACTCAGCCTCGGGTCAGCCGTTGCGGGGCCCCGGGAACGGGTTGGGGCGGTCCGACGGGGGTTGCGGGGTGCGGGCGGCGGGGACCGCGGGGGTGCGTTGGGGGACGACCACCTCCGCGGACTCGGGCGCCGTGGGCTGCGGGGTCGTGCGCCGTGACCCGTAGCGGCGGTGGACGGCCTGCTTGGTGACCCCGAGGGCGGAGCCCACCGCGTCCCAGGAGAAGCCCAGTGAGCGGTCGAAGTCCACGGCCGCGGTGACCAGGGTCTCGACGCTGTCCCGCAGTTCCTGGGCCAGTCTCACCGTCGGGGCCGGGGCCCTGCCGTAGACGACGAAGCCCGCGGACGGGCCGGTGCGGCGCGGACGGTAGACGTTGCCCAGCTGAGCGGTGAGCGTGCGCAGTGCGTCCACCTGCCGCCGGACCCGCTCGATGTCCCGCACCAGGAGATGCAGGCTGGCCCGCGCTTGGGCGTCGTGGGTTGCGTGGTCGGCCATGAAGAAGCCTCTCGAACCGGCGTTGAAAGGGATCGGGCCGCACCAGGGCGGCTCGCTTCGGTCAATCTCTCTTGACCAACGCCGCACCCGGGGATCTGGTCACGCTCAGGGGGCGTATGCACCCCTGCGAGGGGCGCGCGAGCGCGCGTACGCCCCCCGGCCCGCCGCCCCATAGACTTGTGCGTTGCTCGTCACCGTAACGTTTCGGCCTGAGAGTCCGGCCTGAGAGGCAGTCAGCCACCCATGAAGCTCGTCTTCGCAGGCACCCCCGAGGTAGCCGTCCCCGCACTCGACGCCCTGATCGCCTCCGGCCGTCACGAGGTGGCCGCCGTCGTCACCCGGCCCGATGCCCCCGCGGGGCGTGGCCGGCGGCTGGTGGCCAGCCCGGTCGCCGAGCGCGCCGAGGAGGCCGGCATCGAGGTGCTGAAGCCCGCCAGGCCCCGGGACGAGGACTTCCTCGCGCGGCTGCGGGAGATCGCGCCGGACTGCTGCCCGGTCGTCGCGTACGGGGCGCTGCTGCCCAAGGCGGCACTCGACATCCCGGCGAAGGGCTGGGTCAACCTGCACTTCTCGCTGCTGCCCGCCTGGCGCGGCGCGGCCCCGGTGCAGCACGCGGTGATGTCCGGTGACGAGGTGACGGGGGCGTCCACCTTCCTGATCGAGGAGGGGCTCGACTCCGGGCCCGTCTACGGCGTGCTGACCGAGGAGGTCCGCCCGACCGACACCAGCGGCGACCTGCTGACCCGGCTGGCGTTCGCCGGGTCCGGGCTGCTCGCCGCGACCATGGACGGCATCGAGGACGGCACCCTGCACGCCGTGGAGCAGCCCGCCGACGGGGTCACCCTCGCGCCGAAGATCACCGTCGAGGACGCCCAGGTCCAGTGGTCCGCGCCCGCCCTGCGCGTCGACCGGGTCATCCGCGCCTGCACCCCCGCCCCCGGCGCCTGGACGCTGTTCCGGGGCGAGCGCCTGAAGCTCGTCCAGGCCGCCCCCGCCGTCGACCGGTCCGAGCTGGCCCCCGGTGAGCTGTCGGTGGGCAAGAACAACGTGTTCGTCGGCACCGGGTCGCACGCGGTCGAGCTGCTGTGGGTGCAGCCGCAGGGCAAGAAGCCGATGCGCGCCGCCGACTGGGCGCGCGGGGTGCGCATCGTCCCCGGCGAGCTGGTCGGGAGCTGAGACCCCCGGGGCGGGGACGTAGGCTGGGAGGGTTCGTCCTCTCGATCCTCAGCGGAGCACCTTTCACGTGAACGACCAGCCGCGTCGCCGTCCCGCCAAGCCCCACCGCCGCCCCAAGAAGGACCCGGTGCGCTTCCTCGCCTTCGAGGTCCTGCGGGCCGTCGACGAGCGCGACGCGTACGCGAACCTCGTCCTGCCGCCGCTGCTGAAGAAGGCCAGGGCCCAGGGCGACTTCGACCACCGCGACGCCGCCCTGGCGACCGAGCTGGTCTACGGCACGCTGCGCCGCCAGGGTACGTACGACGCGATCGTCGCCGCGTGCATCGACCGGCCGCTGCGCGAGGTGGACCCGCCGGTCCTGGACGTGCTGAACATGGGCGTGCACCAGCTCCTCGGCACCCGCATCCCGACCCACGCGGCGGTCTCGGCCAGCGTGGAGCTGGCCCGGGTGGTGCTGGGGGAGGGGCGCGCCAAGTTCGTCAACGCCGTCCTGCGCAAGGTGTCCGCCGACGACCTCGACGGCTGGGTCGCCAAGGTGGCCCCGGCCTACGAGGACGACGCCGAGGACCACCTCGCGGTCGTCCACTCGCACCCGCGCTGGGTCGTCTCCGCTCTCTGGGACGCCCTCGGCGGCGGCCGCGCCGGGATCGAGGACCTGCTCGACGCGGACAACGAGCGGCCCGAGGTCACCCTCGTCGCCCGCCCCGGCCGCTCCACCACCGCCGAACTCACCGAGGAGCTGGGCGAGGACAGCGCGCTGCCCGGCCGCTGGTCGCCCTACGCCGTGCGGATGGCCGAGGGCGGCGAGCCCGGCGCCCTGACCGCCGTGCGCGAGGGCCGGGCCGGGGTGCAGGACGAGGGCAGCCAGCTCGTCGCCGCCGCTCTCGCCGCCGCCCCGGTGGA
>NZ_JAAGNI010000187.1 GCF_010550605.1 Streptomyces sp. SID9727 | reverse complement strand
GCCGAACGGCGGCTGGCCCGGGCCGCCCTGGTGGCCGGACTGGCCGGGGCCCGTGGACAGGGGTTCGGCGGACCGGTTCACCTGCGAGGGGCGGGAGCCCTGGTAGTCGAAGGGGTCGCGCGGCTGCGGCGGGCCCGGCTGCTGCTGCGCCGGGAAGCCCGGCGGGCGGTTGCCGGCGGGGCCGGGGTCGCCGGGGAGGTTGTGCCGGGGTGCCAGCGGGGTGTAGGACGTCGCGGTGTTCGTGAGGAAGTTCCAGCGGCACTCCTCGCAGTACGGCGCCATCGCCTCACGCGGCGTGCGGCACTGCGGGCACAGCTCGGCCTGGGCGGTCGCGTCCGGGTCGTGCGGCCGGGGGTAGCCGTAACCGTGTGCGGGCGGCGGGGGAGGCGGCGGGGGGACCGCACCCGCGGGCGCGCCCGCCCCGGTCATGCGATGGCCGCAGACCTCGCACCAGTCCTCGGAACCCGACTGGTGTCCGTTCGGGCAGGTCGGCATGTCGGCGCTTCCCCCTCTCCTTCTCCGGCCCGCAGGCCGTCATGTGGCGTGCTCCGCCGCCCGGCGGACGTGAACCGGCGGGCGGCCGCTCGTTGCGGATGTGTGGTTATTTCTTGACGCGAACCGTCTTCGTGGAGCGCGTTTCGAGAGTCATCTCGTCCGCTTCCGCGACCTTCGCCTTCAGTCGCACAGTACCCGTCGCCGCGTCGACGACGTCTACCACCTTCGAAAGCAGTTTCGCAGTGTCCTCGTTCCCGGACGCCGACGCCAACTGCACCGCCCGGCCGAGTTTGGCCGTCGCCCCGTCGAAGTCTCCCGACTTGCGGGCATCGAGCCCCTGCTGGATGACTTGTGCCAGTTCGGCCTGACCCGTGTAGTGCGCGACCTGCGGATTGATGGAGGTCGAGGCCACCATGTCGTCCGTCCACACCGCCCGTACCAGCCCCTGCGAGAGGGTCTGCGGCGCCCCGCCCGAGGGGTCCGGAAGGATCAGCGAGACCCGGGCGGCGAGCATCTCCTGCCCGATGCCGGCCTCCGGCACCCGGACGCACACGTGGTAGTCGCGGGACTCGTCGCCCCAGGAACCGGTCGGGTAGTCCCCGGCGCGGGGACCCGCCTCGGTGCGGCGGCCGGTCAGGTCGGCGACCGTCGGCGCCACCTGCTTCACGAACTGGATCTCCACGCCGACCGGGGTCCACAGCCGCAGCGCCACGTCCGCGACCTCCTTGCCCATGGCGTTCTCCATCATCCGCGTGAAGTCCGCCGCGAGCCCGGCCGGGTCGGCGACGATGTCCGCGGTGCCGAGGAGGGCCGAGGAGATGGCTGTGACTTCTTTCACCTCCCAGTCGGTGCCGACCCCGCGGGCGTCACAGGTGAACCGGCCCGCGCAGGCGTCGAGCGCCGCGCGCAGGTCCTCGGGCGCCTCGTGCTCGTTGCGCCCGTCGGTGAGCAGGATGCCGTGCCGGATGTCCACGTCCGCCGCGCCGAGCAGCCGGTCCGCCAGCCGCAGCCAGGTCCCGATCGCCGTACCGCCGCCCGCGCTCAGCCGGCGCAGCGCCCCCTTGGCCTCGGCCCGGGTCCGCGCGTCGGCGACCGCCAGCCGGCCGTTGCCCGGGTAGACCTCCTTGGCCACGTGGGTCCCGGCGACCACGGCGAACGAGGTGCCGTCGCGCAGGGTGTCCACGGCCGCCGCCGTCGCGTCGCGGGCGTTGCGCATCTTGGTCGGCGGGTAGTCCATCGAACCCGAGCAGTCCACCATGATCACCACCGCGGCCCCGGCGGCCCGCCCCGGCAGCGGTACGCCCCCGGTGGTGCCGCCTCCGGTCGACGTGACCGTGATGATGCCGTTGACCTCCCGGCCGCCCTCGGGCAGGAACTCGTTCTGGTAGACCTCGACGGAGAACTGCGGCACGTTCGACTTGGAGAAGTTGGCCATCTGATCGGCTCCTTGAGGCTCCACGTCTCGGATGAAGCCAGAGGTACGGACAAAGGCGTAGAGGGGTGAATCACCCGGTATCAGGCGGAGCCTGCCCCTTGCGGTGACACGGCGAACGGGAGCAGGGCCACTGTTACGTTGTCGTGGCCGCCGCCGTCCAGGGCGTGGCCGACCAGGACCTGGGCCCCGTGCAGCGGGCGGGCGTACGCGTCCCCGGGCACCGCGGCGGCCATCTCGGCGGCGGACTCCGCGTAGTTCCACAGGCCGTCCGTGCAGACCACCACGATGCCCGGCCGGTCCGGCTTGAACGAGGCGGTGTGCGGCTCCAGTTCGTACGCGTCGGCGCCGAGCCAGCCCGTGATGGCGTGGGCACGCTCGTCCGCGTACGCCTCCGCCTCGTTCATCAGGCCCGTCGCCACCATCTGCGCGGCCCACGAGTCGTCCTCGGTGAGCCGGGCGGGTGCGGTGGAGCGGTCCTCCGGCACCCAGTACACGCGGCTGTCGCCGACCCAGCCGACGACGAGCAGGCCGCTCGCCATGATCGCGCCGACCAGGGTGCACGCCGGTGAGTTCTGGTGGCGGTGGGCGTCGCGCTCCGGGCCTCCGGGCTGCTGGGCCAGCCGGTTGACCGCCTCCGAGGCCGCCACGATCGCCTCGTGCATCGCCTGCTGCGGATGCGTGCCGCGCGGCAGCGACTCCAGCAGGGACTCGTTGGCCGCGCTCGCCGCCGCCGCCGACGCCTCGTCGGGCCGGCTGGCCGACGACACCCCGTCGCAGACGATCGCCACGACGGCCGCCGAGCCGTCCGGCAGAGCCGTCGTGGACACCGCGAACGAGTCCTCGTTGCGGTGGTGGCGCAGTCCCCGGTCGCTCACCGCGGCGACCGAACCGAGCTCCTGCTCCATGTGGTCGCGCTCACGCGGCTGCGCGTGTCCGCAGTTCTCGCAGTAGCCGTCGCCGTCGACCCGCCCGGCCCGGCAGGCCACACACACCTTGCCGCCGGCCGCCGGGCCCGGGCCCGGGGCGGGGGCCTGCGGAGGCTCCGGGGCCGTACGCGGGTCCGGCGCGGGGTCGGGCACCGCGCCCGGAGCGGCCAGTTCGAAGTCGCCGGAGGCGCCGGGACCGTCGTGACGGACCTCCGGGGCGGCCGCCGCTCCCGGGGCGGCGATGGCGACCGTCGGGCGGTCGCGGGGCGGCTCGGGCACGGCCGACAGGTCGTACCCGCAGGCGCCGCAGAACAGGTCGCCCCGCTCCAGCGGCTCCTCGCAGCCGGGGCACCTCGGCAAGGCCGTCTCCTGGTGGTTCTGCGACATGTTCACACCCACGTTCGGGGGCGGAAGCGGTTGGCCCGCTCCACCAGTTCGATCCTCTCGGCCCCGGGCTCCGCGAGCCGGGCGAGCATCCGGTACGCACGCTCCAGGCCGAACCGCAGTCCGCGCTCGTCCAGCTGGCTGCCGAGCAGCGTTCCCGGGCCGGATGTCCCGGCCGGCGGCGGGCCCGAAGGGCTACCGGAGAGTACCCAGTCCAGCGCCGTACCCAGCACCTCGGTCGAGAGCCGTTCCCGCCGGACCGCGTCGAGCCCCAGCCCCGACAGCGCCGCCACCTGGGCCGAAGCGGCCGTCAGATCCGCCATCAGCGGCTCCTGCGGGGCCCGTTCACGCAGCCGGGCCCGGACGGCGGCGATCCGGGCGGCCGTGTAGTGGATCGACGCCTCCGGCACCGACTCCAGCGTCCGGACCGCCGCACCCCGGTCACCGGCCGCGATCTGCACCCGGGCCAGACCGAAGGCCGCGCTCACGAAGCTCGGGTCGGTCAGCCACACCAGCCGGTAGTACTCGGCGGCGTTGTCCAGCTGTCCGAGGACCTCCGCGCAGACGCCCAGCGCCAGCTTCGGCGCGGGCTCCCCGGGAAACGCGTCGTACACCGCGTCGAACGACAGCGCGGCGTTCTCCTTGTCGCCGGCCACCAGCGAGGTGAGGCCCCGGTACCAGACGACGCGCCAGTCGTCGGCGTGCTGGCCCTCCAGCTCGGCCAGGGTCTTCGCGGCGGCGCCGAGGTCGCCCATCTCCAGGCAGGCGCGCAGCTCGCGCAGCCGGGTCTCCAAGGAGGCGGCCGGCACCGCCTGCAACGCGGCGATCAGCTCGGCGGGCGCCGCCGCCATCACCCCGGCCAGGAACCCCGCGTTCGGGTCGCTCGCGTCGACCCGGGGCACGGGCAGCGCGAGTGAGGTCCCCCGCACGTCGAGTCCGGCCAGCCCGGGCACCCCCGCGCCCGCCGGCACCGGCGCGGCGGCGGGG
>NZ_JAAGNI010000177.1 GCF_010550605.1 Streptomyces sp. SID9727 | reverse complement strand
GTCGCCGCTGCGGCGGCCGGGGGCGTGGGGGCCACCGCCGCCGAGGTCTCCGGCTTCCCGCGGGCTACGGAGGCCGGGGATGCCACGGAGCCCGCTCCCGGGACGTCCGCCTTCGCCGAGCCTCTCGCCGCCGAGCCCGGCGAGGCCCTCGCCCCGTCCGCCGCCGCCCTGGTCGCCGAGCTGACCGAGCTGACCGCCGCCCACCCGTACGACGAACGCTTCCGGGGCCAGCTGATACGGGCCCTGCGCGCCGACGGCCGGCAGGCCGACGCGCTCGCCGCGTACGAGGACGCGCGCCGAGCCCTCGCAGACGGGCTCGGCACCGATCCCGGGCCCGAACTTGCCGCCCTGCACCGCGAACTCCTCGCCCCGGCGCCCGCGCCCGCCGAAAGCGGGTTGTTTCACGTGAAACCCGGTCGGAGCAATCTGCGTCCCCGGCTGACCTCGTTCGTGGGGCGCGAGCCCGAACTGCGCGCCATCCGCGACGACCTGACCCGGTCGAGGCTGGTCACCCTCACCGGCCCCGGCGGTTCCGGGAAGACCCGCCTCGCCGAGGAGTCGGCCGCGCACCTGGCCGCCGCCTCCGGCTCCGCCCCGCCGGACATCTGGATCGCCGAACTCGCCCCCGTCGAGGATCCCGAGGCGGTCGCCGGCGCCGTGCTCTCCGCACTCGGGCTGCGCGAGACCGCTCTGCTGCGGGATACCGCCCTCGATGGCGCGCCCCCGCGCGCGGACCCGGTCGACCTGCTTGTCGACCGCCTGGGCCGCGGCGCCCGGCCCGCACCCGTTCTCCTCGTCCTCGACAACTGCGAGCACGTCATCGGCGCCGCCGCCGCACTGGCCGAGACCTTGCTGACCCGCTGCCCGCATCTGCGTGTCCTCGCCACCAGCCGGGAACCGCTCGCGGTCCCCGGCGAGTCCGTACGACCGGTCGGCCCCCTCCCGGCCGACCCCGCGCACCGCCTGTTCACGGAGCGCGCCAGGGCCGTGCGCCCCGGCTTCGACCCCGGCCAGGGGCCCGCGCACGACGCGGACGCCGTCGCGGAGATCTGCCGTCGGCTGGACGGGCTGCCGCTCGCGATCGAACTGGCCGCCGCCCGGCTCCGTCTGCTCGGACCGCGTCAGATCGCGGACCGGCTCGACGACAGGTTCCGTCTGCTGACGGGCGGCAGCCGGACCGTACTGCCTCGCCAGCAGACGCTGCGAGCGGTTGTCGACTGGTCCTGGGACCTACTGGACGAGGACGAGCGCACGGCCCTGCGGCAGGTCTCGGTCTTCGCGGGCGGCTGGGACCTGGCCGCCGCCGAAGCGGTCATCAGGACACCGGCCGTCCCCGGCGGGCCCGCCGCCGACACCGCCGACCTGCTCGGGGCGCTGGTCGACAAGTCCCTGGTGGTCGCCGCCCCGGGCGCGGACGGCGCAATGCGCTACCGCCTGCTGGAGACCATCCACGAGTACGCCACCGAGCGGTGCGCCGAGGACCCGGGGGTGCGCGCGGCCGTCGAGCGCGCGCACACCGCGTACTTCCTCGCCCTGGTCGAGGAGGCGGAGCCGCTCCTGCGCTCCGGCGACCAGCTGCCCTGGATCCAGCGTCTGGAGACCGACCTCGACAACATCCGGGCCGCCCTCCAGCGCACCACCTCGCCCGCCACCTCCGCCGAAGGGGAGGCAGCCCGTCTGGTGCTGGGCATGGGCTGGTTCTGGTGGCTTCGCAACTACCGTTCCGAGGGCCTGTCCTGGACCCGGAAGGCCCGTGCCCTCGGTGCCGAGCCCACCGACGAGTCGGACCCCCGGTACTGGCCCCGGATGAACCTGCACATGCTGTGGTTCTTCTTCGCGGCGGAGAGCGGGCAGTCCGCGATGGCGCACGACGACACCGCGCTCCACGCGCTGGTCGCCCGGGTGGCCGACGCGTTCGCCACCTCGCTCACCCACAGCGCCCGGTTCCCGGGACTGCTCTGGCCGATGACCGCGTATCTCACCGGTAGCCCGCAGGACGCCAGGCAGAAGATCGACGCGGCGGTCGACAACGCCCGGGCGCACGGCGGCCCGTGGGAGTACGGCGTCATCCTGATGTTCCGCGCGCACATGATGGTCGACATGCCGGGCGGCATGCCCGGGATCGACGACGACCTGGACGAGCTGCGCGCCCTGAGCCGCCGCGTCGGCGACCGCTGGATGCGCGCCCAGGTGGCGAGCGCGGCGGCCGAGGCGGGCATGATGCGCGGGCGCTATGCCGAGGCGCGCACCGCGTACGAGGAGGCGCTGCTGCTCGCCCGCGAGGTCGGCGCCCATGCCGAGGCTCCGTTCCTCCTGGCCCGGCTCGCCGAACTCTCCTACCGCACCGGCGACCTGGCGGACGCCCACCAGCGGCTGGACCGTTCGGAGGCCGAGGCCGAACGCCACCAGGCCCACGACGCCACCGCGTACGTCCACTATCTGCGCGCCACGATGGCGTTCTACCGGGGCGACATCGCGGACGCCCGGCGGCTGCTCACGGTCGCCCTGGACGAGGCCGGGCGCGGCGGCCCGCCGTCGCACTTCACCGTGGCGATGGCCGGCCTGTCGGCCCGGATCGCGGTGTACGAGCCGGGGCCCGACGGCGGCCTCGTCGCCGGGGCGCGCGCGCTGACCGAATCCCTTGTCGCGGCCGAGGAGGCCCGGTGCGCCGAGATCGTTACGGGGCATCTGGCGGACGGCGCGGCGTCGGTCCTGGCGAGGCTCGGCCATCACGCGGTGGCCGTCCGCGTGTCCGCCGCCGCCGACGACTGGCGGCGCACGTCGATCCCCCGGACCGAGGGGGAGCAGGCCGAGACCGATGCGGCAGCGCACCTGTGCCGCGAGGCGCTGGGCTCCGCGCGTTGCGAGGAGGAGCGCGCGGCGGGCCACGGGCTGTCCTTGGACGACGTCATCGCACTGCTGCAGGAGATCGTCGCGGACCTGCCGTGACACATGTGCGGTCCGGCCGCGCCGAGGGGCGGAGGCCCCGCGATCGTCAGCGGCAGCTGATGCGTGACTCGGCCCAGTCCGCCAGGGCGACCCCGCCGAACGGCCGCTCCGGCTCGACCACCAGCCGAATCCGCTGCTGGCCCGCCACATTCACCCCGACCGGCACGGCCGGGTCGTTGCCCCGCACCACGGGGGACTGCCACAGCCGCCTCCCGTCCCCGCCGAACACCGAGAACCGCACCGCGCCGAGACCCAGGGTGAGGTCGTCCACCCCGGCCATGGCCTCGTACCGGGTGCACTGGCGGTTCAGCTGGATGACCACCGAGGAACGGTTGTCGACGGTCACCCCGTGCGCGTACCGCGTGCCGCCGACGGACATGCCGGAGCGTTGCCAGACCCAGCCGCTCTCCCCGAGGACCACCTCGGGTGCGGTGTGGTCGCCCAGGAGGGTGTAGCCCAGCTCGCTGACCTGGTAGACATCCGGCGCCGGTGCGGGAGGCGGCGGAGTCGGGGTGGGCGGCGGAGCGGACGGCTTCGGCGGCGGAGTGGGCGTCGGTGTCGGCGTGGGGCTCGGCGGAGGAGTCGGCGTGGGTGTCGGCGTGGGTGTCGGCGTGGGCGTGGGCTTCGGCGGTGGGGGGGCCGGCAACGCGGGCTCCGGGGGCATCGGCTCGGGCGGGGTCGGCTTCGGGGGTGCGGGCGAGGGCACGGCGGGCGCCACGGCCGGGGGCTTGGAGACCGGCTTCGCCTCGGGCCGGGGGCTGTCGTCACCCACCAGGGCCC
>NZ_JAAGNI010000161.1 GCF_010550605.1 Streptomyces sp. SID9727 | reverse complement strand
GACCGGGGCGCGGCCGGGCAGGGCGGCCCCGACGCCCTGCTGGTGCTCCTCTGCGACGGCCTGGGCCACGGGCCCCTCGCCGGGCGCGCGGCCCAGGCGGCGGTGAGCGCGTTCCGCGACACCCGCGCCGAGCAGCCCGACGCGATCATCGGGGAGATCCACAAGGCCCTGCGCGGCGGCCGGGGCGGCGCCGTCGCCGTCGTCCGCCTCGAACCGGACGCCGGCACCCTGGCCTTCTGCGGCGTCGGCAACGTGAGCACCTATGTGGTGGACCCGGCGACCGGAACCCGCCGCTCCCTGCCGTCGGCGCCCGGCATCGTGGGCCACCAGCTTCCGACCCTGCGGACCGTGCGACAGCAACTGCCCGGGAACAGCGCGGTGATCATGCACTCCGACGGCCTCACCGAACGCTGGCGGGCGGAGGCGATGCCCGGATTCCTCGAACGGAGCCCGCTCGTCGCCGCCGCCCAACTGCTGCGCGAGGCGGGCGTGCGCCGGGACGACGCCGGCGTCGTGGTCGCGAAAGGATCCTGGTGAGCAGCTTCACGGCGCTCGGCGCCGCCCCGCTCGTCTCCTTCCCCATCACCACGGAGCAGGACGTCTTCCTGCTGCGCCGGAGCGGCAAGTCGGCCGCCGAGGCGCTCGGGGTGGAGAAGCAGGACCAGATCAGGCTCGCCACCGCGCTGAGCGAGCTGGGCCGGGACCTGCTGGGCTCCGACGGCCTGACCGTCGCCTTCGGGGTGACCCGCCGCCCGCTGCCGCTGCTGCTCGTCGGTATCGACTGGACGGAGGAGCGGGACCTCGGCTGCGAGGCCGTCCAGGCCGCGTCCCGCCTCGTGGCCGTGCACTACTCGCCGTCCGAGCACGCGGTGACCGTCGAGCAGCCGCTCACCTCGGACGGCCGGACGGCCGAGGCGGTCGAGCAGGCGCTCGAAGCCGTCCTGGCCCACACGGAGGCCGGGGTGCCGGACGACAACCGGGCCCAGACCAGCGACCTGATAGCCGCGCTCGTCGAGTCCCGGGCACAGCGGGAGGAACTGCGCCGCCTGAACCAGGAGCTGGAGGAGACCAACCGGGGCGTGGTGGCCCTCTACTCCGAGCTGTCCGAGGAGCTGGAGGAGACCAACCGCGGCGTCGTGGCCCTCTACGCGGAGCTGGAGGAGAAGTCCCGCCTGCTGCGCGAGGCCAGCGAGGCCAAGACCCGGTTCTGGGCGAACGTCAGCCACGAGCTGCGCACCCCGGTCAACTCGGTCGTCGGCCTGGCCCGCCTGCTCCTCGAACTCGACGGTGAGGGTCTGGACGAGGAGCAGCGCCGGCAGATCGGCCTCATCTCCGCGTCGGGCGCCACTCTGCTCGCCCTGGTCGACGAACTCCTCGACGTCGCGAAGGCCGAATCCGGCCGCCTGGAACCCCACTGGGCGCCTGTGGACCTGCGCGCCGCCCTCGGCCAGCTGCGCGGCACCCTGCGCGGATACGAGTCCCCGGGCGCCGCCGAACTGATCGTGGCCGAGTCCGGGCTGAGCATCGTCAGCGACGAGGTCATGCTCATCCGCGTCCTGCGCAACCTGCTGTCCAACGCCCTGAAGTTCACGCCCTCGGGGACCGTGCGCCTCGACGTGGCGGCGGACCGCGCGGACGGGCGCGACCAGGTCGTCTTCACCGTCTCGGACACCGGAATCGGCATCGCGGAGGAGGAGCAGCAGCAGATCTTCGAGGAGTTCTACCAGGTGCGCGGCCTCCACCAGCGCGGCCGCAGCGGCACCGGTCTCGGCCTGCCCTACGCGCGCCGGCTCACGGAGCTCCTCGGCGGCAGCCTCGAACTGAGCAGCGAGCCCGGTTCCGGCACGGTGGTCACCGTGACCCTGCCCGCCGACGGCCGGTCCGCCGCCGCGTCCGCCGCGTCCGCCGCGTCCGCCTCGTCCGCCTCGTCCGCCTCGGACGAGCCGTCCGCCGCGTCCGCCTCGGACGAGCCGGCCGCGCCCGTGGTGGCCGTCCTGGTCACCGTGGACGACGACGACGCCTTCCGCGCCTCGATCCGGCCGCTGCTCGACCAGCTCGCCGGGCGCGTGGTCGAGGTGGCCGAGGGCGGGCAGGCGAGCGCTACCGTACGCCGCGAACGCCCGGACGCCGTCCTCCTCGACCTGCACCTGCCCGACCTCGACGGCTACGCCGTGCTGGCCGAACTCGCCGCCGACCCTGCCCTGGCCGCCGTCCCCGTCGTCGTCCTCACCTCGACGCCGGCCGGCGACCTGGACCGGGACCGGCTCGTCCACGCGCGGACGGTCCTGGACAAGGCGGCGCTGAACCTCCCCGAGCTGGCCGCCGCCCTGTCGGGGGCCGGCGACGCCGGGCCCGCGAGCCGGAAGGAGGGCCCCGCATGACGGTGCAACAGCACCGGGACAGCGCCGCCGCGACGGTGCTCGTGCTGGACGACAACGAGACCAACCGCTACATCGTCGGCAGCTGGCTGCGCCGGGCGGGCCACACCGTGGTGGAGGCCGCCGACGGCACGGAGGGGCTGACGCTGCTCGCCGCCGCCCCCGACGGCGCGCTGCCCGAACTCGCCGTCGTGGACGTCAAGCTCCCCGACATGAGCGGCTTCGAGGTGTGCGAGCGGATCAAGGCCGACCCGCGCACCGCCTCGCTGCCCGTCATCCACGTCTCGGCGACCGCCATCGAGCTGAGCGACCGCACGCAGGGCCTCCACCGCGGCGCCGACGCCTACCTCACCGAACCGATCGCCCCGGACGAGTTGCTGGCCACGGTCACCGCGGCGCTGCGCTACGCCCGCGCCCGCCGCCGCGCCGAGCGCCTCGCCACCCGCGTGGCCGCCCTCAACAGCAGCACCCTGGCCGTCTACGCGGCGAAGGACGGGGAGACGTTCACCTCGGCCGCGGCAGCCGGGGCCGCGACGCTGATGGAGTCACCCGCCGTCGCCATCGGCCTCAGCCCCGACAACCGCCTCCTGCACCTGGCCGCCGTGCCGGGCCGCAGCGGCGCCCGGACCGGCACGGCCCAGCCGGAGGAGCGGCTGCTGGACCTCCTGGCGGAGCGGGCCCTCGGCGACCGGACCGGCACGGAGACCGTGGTCCTGCCGGGCGACGAGTGGCGGGCGCTCGCCTGCCAGGACGACGGCCGCGCGGACGTGTTCCCCGGCGACGTCGCCCTCACCCTCGCCCGCACGAAACGCGGCCGGCCGCCCGTCGCGTTCGCCGTCCCCGCCGACGCCCTCACCGGCGCGGACGAGCGCGAACTCCTCTCGCAGCTGGCCCAGGCCTGCGCGCTGGCCCTCGAAGCCCTGCGCACCCGCAGCGAGGAGCACGCGCTCGTCCTCACCCTGCAGCGCTCCTTCCTGCCCGACCGGCTGCCCGAGGTGCCCGGTGTCGGCATGGCCGTGCGCTACGAACCGGCCGCCGCCGACGCCGAGATCGGCGGCGACTTCTACGAGGCCATCAGGACCCCGGACGGCCTGCTGCTCGCCATCGGGGACGTGGCGGGTCACTCGCTCA
This sequence comes from Streptomyces sp. SID9727, assembly GCF_010550605.1. Lineage (GTDB taxonomy): Bacteria > Actinomycetota > Actinomycetes > Streptomycetales > Streptomycetaceae > Streptomyces. Next base: position 9,111 of record NZ_JAAGNI010000161.1, on the reverse strand, counting down.
AGGCCGCCATGATCATGGGTGAGGTGCGGCACGCCCTGCGCGCGTACGCCATCGAGGGCCACGACCCGCAGTCCCTGCTGAAGAACCTCGACGCGCTGCTGGTGCGTCTGCGCCCGTCGATGACGGTCACCGTCTGCCTCGTCCTCGTCGAACCGGGCGCGCGCCGCGTCCAGGTGGCCAACGCCGGGCACATCCCGCCCCTGCTGCGGCACCCGGACGGCGCCACCCGCTACCTGACCGAGCACGGGCCCCTCCTGGGGCTCAACCTCCCGCACCCGCCGCCCGTCAGCCACGACGTGCCGGAGGGCTCGACGCTGCTGCTCCTCACCGACGGCCTGGTCGAGGTGCCCGGCGAAAACCTCGACGAGAGCATGCGGCAGCTGGGGGAGACCCTTTCCCGGAGCCCGGCCGGCATCGAGGAGCTCTGCGACCGGCTGCTGGAGACCTTCGGCAAGGGCAAGACCGACGACATCGCGCTGCTCGCCGCCCGCCTCGGCTGAACCGGCCGCCGACAGCGCGAAGGGGGCGCCCCGTCGCGGGGCGCCCCCTCAGGACCTGTCCGGTCAGGCGGTCGCGGCCGCCGCGTCCGCCGTGCGGGCCCGCAGCGCGCGCTCCACGCCCGAGCGGGACTCCGAGATCAGCCGGCGCAGACCCGCGCCCGGCCCGGCCGAGGCCAGCCAGGCGTCCGTGGCGTCCAGGGTCTCCTGCGAGACCTGGAGCGCCGGGTACAGGCCGATCGCGATCTGCTGGGCCATCTCGTGGCTCCGCGAGTCCCAGACGCCCTTCACCGAGGCGAAGAACTTCTCCGTGTACGGGGCCAGCAGCTCGCGCTGGTCCGTCTGCACGAAACCGGCGATGACCGCCTCCTGGAGGGAGTTCGGCAGCTTGTCGGACTCCACGACCGACGCCCACGCCTCGGCCTTCGCCTCCTCGCTGGGCCGCGCCGCCCTGGCGGAGGCCGCGTGGCGCTCGCCCGCCGCCGTCCGGTCCCGCGCGTACTCGGCGTCGATCTCCTCCTCGTCGATGAGCCCGGTGGCGGCGAGCCGCTGGACGAACGCCCAGCGCAGCTCGGTGTCCACCGTCAGGCCCTCGACCGCCTCGGCGCCGTCGAGCAGTGAGCGCAGCAGGTCCAGCTGCTGGGGGGTGCGGGCGGTGGCCGCGAAGGCGCGCGCCCAGGCCAGCTGGTGGTCGCTGCCCGGCTCCGCCGCGCGCAGGTGCGCGAGCGTCGCGTCGGTCCACTGCGTCAGGCCCGCCTCACGCCACTCCGGCGCCGCGTACAGGTCGATCGCCGTCTTGACCTGGCGGTGCAGCGACTGCACGACACCGATGTCCGACTCCTTGCCGATCCCCGACAGGACGAGGGAGAGGTAGTCGCGGGTGGCCAGCTCGCCGTCGCGGGTCATGTCCCAGGCGGACGCCCAGCACAGGGCGCGCGGCAGCGACTCGGTGAAGTCGCCCAGGTGCTCGGTGACGACCCGCAGCGACTCCTCGTCCAGGCGGACCTTCGCGTACGACAGGTCGTCGTCGTTGAGCAGGATGACGGCCGGGCGCGCGGTGCCGGCCGGGAACGGCACGGTGGTGCGCTCGCCGTCGACGTCCAGCTCGATCCGGTCCGTGCGTACCAGCTTGCCGGCCTCGTCGAGGTCGTAGCAGCCGATGGCGATCCGGTGCGGGCGCAGCGTCGGCTCGCCCTTCGCGCCGGCGGGCAGCGCGGGCGCCTCCTGGAGCACGGTGAACGAGGTGACGTGCCCGTTGCCGTCGGTCTCGATCTCCGGGCGCAGGATGTTGATCCCGGCCGTCTCCAGCCACGCCTTCGACCAGGTCTTCAGGTCGCGGCCGGAGGTCTCCTCCAGCGCGCCCAGCAGGTCGGTCAGCCGCGTGTTGCCGAAGGCGTGCGCCTTGAAGTAGGCCTGGACACCCTTGAAGAACTCGTCCATGCCGACGTACGCCACCAGCTGCTTCAGGACCGAGGCGCCCTTGGCGTACGTGATGCCGTCGAAGTTGACCAGGACGTCGTCCAGGTCGCGGATGTCGGCCATGATCGGGTGGGTCGAGGGCAGCTGGTCCTGCCGGTAGGCCCACGTCTTCATGGAGTTGGCGAACGTGGTCCAGGCGTGCGGCCACCCCGAGCCCTCGGCGTCCGCCAGGCAGGCGATCGAGGTGTACGTGGCGAACGACTCGTTCAGCCAGAGGTCGTTCCACCACTCCATCGTGACGAGGTCGCCGAACCACATGTGGGCCAGCTCGTGCAGGATGGTCTCGGCGCGCGTCTCGTACGCCGCGTCCGTCACCTTGGACCGGAAGACGTACTGGTCGCGGATGGTGACCGCGCCCGCGTTCTCCATCGCGCCCGCGTTGAACTCCGGCACGAAGAGCTGGTCGTACTTGGCGAACGGGTAGTCGTAGTCGAACTTCTCCTGGAACCAGTCGAAGCCCATCCGGGTCACGTCGAAGATCGCGTCCGCGTCCAGGTACTCGGCGAGCGAGGGCCGGCAGTAGATGCCCAGCGGGACGGTCCGGCCGTCCTTCTCGTAGCTGCTGTGCACCGAGTGGTACGGACCGACGATCAGCGCGGTGATGTACGAGGAGATGCGCGGCGTCGGCTCGAACGACCAGACGTCGTCCTTCGGCTCCGGCGTCGGCGAGTTCGAGATCACGGTCCAGCCCGACGGGGCCTTCACGGTGAACCGGAAGGTGGCCTTCAGGTCGGGCTGCTCGAAGCTCGCGAAGACGCGGCGCGCGTCCGGCACCTCGAACTGGGTGTACAGGTACGCCTGCTGGTCGACCGGGTCGACGAAGCGGTGCAGGCCCTCACCGGTGTTGGTGTACGCGCAGTCCGCGACGACCTTCAGCTCGTTGGTCCCGGCCTGGAGGTGCGGCAGCGTGATGCGCGAGTCGCGGAAGACCGCCGCGACGTCCAGCGGCGTGCCGTTCAGCTCGACCTCGTGCACCGCGGGGGCGACGAGGTCGATGAAGGTCTCCGCGCCGGCTTCGGCGGAGTCGAAGCGCACGAGGGTGACGGACCGGTAGGTCCCGCCCTCCTGCGCCCCGGAGAGGTCGAGATCGATCTCGTACGCGTCCACGGTCAGCAGGCGCGCCCGCTCCTGTGCCTCTTCGCGGGTCAGATTCGTGCCAGGCACGCGGTCATCTCCTTGCTCTGTGATGTTTTCCGCCATCCTTCCACGGGACCCGTACCCAGGGCGATGTCCGTTTTCCGCCGGACCGGGACGTCCTGGCGCGGCACGCTCGGAACCATGACCACCTACGAGGCACGCGCCATCGAACAGGACGCGCTGAAGGAGCTCCGGGAGACCGACGACGCCGGGCGGCCCTGCGTCCCGTACACCGCCACCGAGGGCGGGGCCCCGCTGCGGTGCTGCCTGCGCGGCAGCGAACCGGGGGAGCGCATCGCCCTGGTCTCCTACGCCCCGCTGCGCCGCTGGGCCGCGACGACCTGGGCCCGGCCGGGGGCGTACGACGAGCAGGGCCCGGTCTTCATCCACGCCGACGCGTGCGACGGGCCGGAGCCCGGCCGGACGGGCTACCCCTTCTCCCGCGCGGGCGCGCTGCGCACCGTGCGCCGTTACGACGCGGAGGGCCGCATCGCGGGCGGCCGGCTCCTGGAGATCCCCGAGGACGAGGAGCGCGGCTACGACGAAGCGCTCACGGAGGCGTTCGCGGACCCGGCGGTGGCGCTGGTGCACGTACGCGCGGTGGAGTACGGCTGCTGGCACTTCGAGGTGAGGCGCGCGTCGGACCCCTCCGGCGACTGAGGAGCGGGGGTCCGGGGGCGGCGCCCCGGACCCCCGCGACGCCCCGGCGTCAGCCGGCGAGCTCGGCCGCGACGAGCTCCGCGATCTGGACCGCGTTCAGCGCCGCGCCCTTGCGCAGGTTGTCGTTGGAGACGAACAGCGCGAGACCGTTCTCGACGGTCTCGTCGTTGCGGATGCGGCCCACGTAGGACGCGTCCTGGCCCGCGGCCTGGAGCGGCGTCGGGATCTCGGACAGCTCGACGCCCGGCGCGTCCTTCAGCAGCTCGTACGCGCGCTCCACGGAGACCGGGCGGGCGAAGCGGGCGTTGACCTGGAGGGAGTGGCCGGAGAAGACCGGGACGCGGACGCAGGTGCCGGAGACCTTCAGCTCCGGGATCTCCAGGATCTTGCGGGACTCGTTGCGGAGCTTCTGCTCCTCGTCCGTCTCGAAGGAGCCGTCGTCCACGATCGAGCCGGCCAGCGGCAGCACGTTGAAGGCGATGGGGCGCTTGTAGACGGCGGGCTCCGGGAAGTCCACGGCCGAGCCGTCGTGCGTGAGCTTGTCCGCGTCGGCGACGACCTTCGACGCCTGGCCGTGCAGCTCGGCGACACCGGCGAGACCGGACCCGGAGACCGCCTGGTACGTGGCGACGGTCAGCGCTTCGAGCCCCGCCTCCCGGTGCAGCGGGCGCAGCACGGGCATGGCGGCCATCGTGGTGCAGTTCGGGTTGGCGATGATGCCCTTGGGGCGGTCCGCGATCGCGTGCGGGTTGACCTCGGAGACGACCAGCGGGACCTCGGGGTCCCGGCGCCAGGCGGAGGAGTTGTCGATCACGACGGCGCCCTGCGAGGCGACCTTCTCGGCGAGCGCCTTCGAGGTGGAGCCGCCGGCCGAGAACAGCACGATGTCGAGGCCCGTGTAGTCGGCCGTGGAGGCGTCCTCGACGGTGATCTCGCGTCCCTGCCACTCGATGACGGAGCCCGCCGAGCGCGCGGAGGCGAACAGCCGCAGCTCGTCGGCCGGGAACTTCCGCTCGGCCAGGATGGTGCGCATGACTGTGCCTACCTGACCGGTGGCGCCGACGATTCCGACCTTCACGGGAACTCCCTCAGACGTACGAACGGGCACGGTTGCCGGTCCATGATGCGTATGTCCACGCCCGCCTTGTCCAATCCATTGTCCGACCTGCGGACGAGTGGCGCGCGGCACAGTGGGGCGGGTGCCCGGTGAGCACCCGCCCCACTGCCGTACGGATCACATGTTCAGCACCGTGTGGTTACGGCGTGACCTTCTCGATCACGACGCTGCCGGTGCCCGCCGCGGTGCCCCGGGCGTTCACGAGGCTGACCTCGCCGAAGAACTGCCGGCCCTCGGGGGCCGCGCCGGCCACCTTCACCTGCGCGCCGACCGTGGCCGACGCGCCGGCGGCCAGGTTCACGGTCTTCGACTCGTCCACGGAGATCGTGCCGAGCGACGCGGAGTAGTACACGTCGCGGTAGTCGTACTCGGTGGTTCCGGCCGGGACGTCGTAGCCCTCGATGACGACGGTGTACGTGCCGGCGGCCGGCTTCACCAGGCTGGCGGACTCCTCGGAGCCCGCCGTGGTGGAGGCGCCCACCTCGGCGGCACCCTTGTACACGTACAGGTCCAGGTCGGCGTTGGCGTCGCTGGTGCCGCCGATGGCGACGTCCAGCTTCTCGACGCCCGCACCGATGGTGACCTCCTTGGTGTACGAGCCACCGGTGGAGATCGACGGACGCTCCACGTCGGCCGAGCCCAGCGAGCCGCCCTTGAGCTTGCCCTCCAGGGGACCCGCGTTGTTGGTCACCGTCCAGTCGACCGAGGCCGGGGTGCCGATCTTCGCCTCGGCGATGGTCCGCACCGCCGGGTCGAAGGTCGCGCCGAGCAGCGCCACGTCCAGCTTGTACGGGTTGTCCAGCAGCGGCGACGTGCGCCGGGCCTCGACCTCGATCTCCCAGACACCGGGCTGCGGGTCCGCGTAGGAGCGCGCGTCCGGGCGGCAGGTGTTGGACGGGTTCTCGTAGTTCGGGTAGCAGAACGGCGTACCGCTGTCCTCCACCTGCACCCCGTACGGGTGGATGGAGATGAAGCGCGTCTGGCTGCCCGAGCGAAGGGCGCTCATCGCGACCTCAAGGGTCCTGGCGCCCTCCGGCACGGTCACGAAGTACGACGTGGTGCCGTTGCGCTGCACCGAGCCGGACGCCTTGAACGCGTAGGACGGCTTCGCCAGCTCCTTGGAGACGACGACCGTCGTCAGGATCTGCTGGTCGGTGCCGGCGGTCTTCTTGTCGTCCAGCTGGAGGATCGCGCTGTGCACGCCCGCGGTCCGCGGCTTCGCCTGGACCTCGACCGTCACCGGCTTGCCCAGCGGCAGCGCGACCTTCTTGGGGCCGACCAGCGAGAAGGTGCCGTCGTCGTACTTCCAGGAGAGCTTGTGCTCGACCTTCTTGTCCGGGCCCGTGGTGCGGGTGACCGTGACGTCGTAGGTCTTCTTCTGGCCGGCCTTGAGGCCGCCCTCGCGGTCGTACAGGCCGGTGCCGAAGCCCGGGGTCTTCAGCGCGAAGTCGATCGCGGTGTCGACGGGGGCCTTGACCGTGTACTCGTGCGCCGGGGCGCCCTTCTCGGAGATCAGCTTCCAGGCGTCCACGATGTTGATCAGACCGGCGCCCTGGGCGTGCGCGGGCACGTCCTTGATCTTGGTCGCGGTGCTGGTCAGCGCGGTGCGCAGGTCGGCCGGGGGCAGCTCGATGTGCTTCTGCTTCGCGGCGGACAGCAGCAGGGCGGTCGCGCCGGCGGCCTGCGGGGAGGCCATCGACGTGCCCTGGAGCATGGAGTAGCCGGCCGGCAGGGAGTAGCCCGCCTCCTTGACCGGCGAACCGGGCAGCCAGGTCTGCGTCGAGTTGATCGACGCGCCGGGCGCCGTCAGGGTCGGCGCGAAGCCGCCGTCCTCACGCGGACCGCGCGAGGAGAACGGCATCATGTCGTACTTCTTGGTCACGGCCGAGCCGTAGTTGGCGGCCCAGGTCTCCTTGGAGACCGACGCGCCGACCGAGATGACGTGGTCGGCGAGGCCGGGGTCGCCGATGGTGTTGACGCCGGGGCCGTCGTTGCCGGCCGAGATGACCAGCTGGACGCCGTAGATGTCGACCAGCCGCTTGTAGAGCTCGGCGCGGGCGTTGTTGCCGTCGTTCAGCGGCGGCAGGCCGCCGATCGACATGTTGACGACGTCGACGCCGCGGTTCACGACGAGGTCGATCATGCCCTCGGTGAGCGCGATGTTGGTGCAGCCGCCGGACCAGGTGCAGGCGCGCGAGGAGACGATCTTCGCGCCGGGCGCGGCACCGTTCATCTTGCCGCCGAAGAGGCCGTTGGCGGCGGTGATGCCGGCGACGTGCGTCCCGTGCTCGGACTCGATGACCCCGATGGAGACGTAGTCGGCGGTGTCGCCGGCCGCGTTGTAGACGACGTCCTCGCGGTTCTCGACCACGAACGGGATGCGCTCGGCGACCTCGGTGCGCGGGTCGTCCTTGCCGAAGTACGAGACCTGGTGCTTCTCCTTGTACGGCTTGAGGGCGGTGTCGTCGCGGAAGTCGCCGTTGTTGTTCAGGTCGACCCGGGAGGCGCCGCTGACCGGGTCGTAGAGCACGGCCCAGGTGTCGGTGGTGTCGCCGTCGCGGTTCAGGTCGCCCGCCATGTCGCCGCCCTTGGTGGCGGCCTCGGCGAACAGGCTGATCCGGTACGAGCCCTTGGGCGCGTTGTACGTACGCCCCTTGTACGTGAACACCGGGCCGGAGACGGCGTCCGTCATCCGCAGCCAGGTGCCGTCGCCGTCGCTCACCGGGTCGGTGGCGGTCACCCAGTCGGTGATCTTGCGCTCACCGGTGGTGGTCTTCTGGAGCGCGGGGTGCGCGATGTCGACGCCCGCGTCCAGGACGCCGATGGTGATCCCGCGGCCGTCCGCCTTCGGGTGCTGCTTCACGAAGTCGACCGCGCCCGTCTCGAAGGACGGGTTGTAGGGGTTCTTCGCGGGCGTCTTCTTCCCGGGGGCCGGGTAGCTGCCGGTGGCCTTCGCCTTGGTCCTGGCGCCGGTCGCCCGGTCCGCGGCGGGGGTCGGGTCGTCCAGCACGATCTCCTGCTTGAGATCGATGCCGTGGACGGAGCTGAGCTTGGACGCCGCCTTGATGGTGGCCTCGGCGGTCGCGGTCGGCACGGTCGCCCGTACGTAGCCGAGCTTGTCGTAGGCGCGTCCCAGCACGGAGCCCTTGACGGCGTCCAGCTGCTTGGTGACCTGCTCGGTCGCGCCGGGGGCGGTCGCGACCATCATCGTGACGTTCTTCTCGCCCTTGGCCTTGGCCTTGGTCAGGACCTCGGCGTCGGCGGTGCCCAGCTTGTCCGCCGGGGCGGTGCCGGCGGCCTTGACGGGCGCGGTGGCCGGGTCGTCGGCGGCGAAGACGGGGGCGACACCGGTGGCGGCCAGCGCGGCCACCAGACCGGCGGCGGCCGCCACTCTGGCCGCTCGTCTCGCTCCGGATATGGAACCGGGGGATTCGGAGGTCATCAGCATCCCTGTATGTGAAAGAGAGAGTCCGGAAATCGGTACCGGATGACCGCTCACCCTTTCGTAAATGACAGGGGTTTGTGGAGAGTTGTGGGGGGCTTGTTGAGTACATGGCGGGATCCCGCCACTGGAGCGGAAGCGTCAGCGGGGACGAACGGGCTGATACGTGACGTAAATCCGGCCATACGAAGGTGTCGGCCCTCGTTCAGCGGGGGAGGATCATCACGTACGCCGCCGGCTCCCGGTCCGCCGCCGCCATCAGTGCTGTCCGGACCACGGCCGCCTGCTGCCCGGGCGCGTCCCGCAGCTTCTCCGGCGTGAGGTGGACGACGGTGACCCCGAGCCGTTCCAGGTGCTCGCGGCGCGCCGCGTACGCCGCCCACTCGGCCTCGTGCTTCTCGTCCTGGCGGCTGTGGCGCGGGGCCCTGGTGTCCAGCTCCACCGCGACCGCCTCCTCGGGCCAGTAGGCGTCCACCCGGCCCAGGTGCGGGCCGCCGGGCAGCCGCAGGTCCACGTTCCACAGCGGCTCGTCGAGCCCGTGGGCGCGCACCATCCCGTACAGCCGCTCCTCGGCCATCGCCCGGCCCTCGGCGAGCAGCGAGTCGACCGCGTCGACCACCTGGGGCCGGCCGAGCGCCTTGGCCCGGTTGAGCTCGCCCACCAGCACCGCGGGCTCGCAGTGGCCGCCGCGCACCGCCTCGGTCAGCAGCCGGCGCACCGTGACCGCGTCTCCGAGCCCGGCCACCGCGTCCGCCAGCGCCCGGGCCACCGGGGCCGCC
>NZ_JAAGNI010000143.1 GCF_010550605.1 Streptomyces sp. SID9727 | reverse complement strand
CGTCCTGCGGTACGACGCCACCGGCGCGCACCGCCAGCAGTGGGGGACCTGGGAGCGCGAGGAGGACCTGGCGCTCGCCGCCTCCGCGCTCGGCGCGCCCGGAGACCTCGGCCACCCGCCGGTCGTCCTGGTCTGCGCGCACGGCCGGCACGACACCTGCTGCGCGCTGCGCGGACGCCCGGCGGCCCGTGCGCTGGCCGAGCGGTGGCCCGGCCTCGTATGGGAGTGCACCCATGTGGGCGGTGACCGGTTCGCCGCCAATGTGCTCGTCGCACCCGACGGCGTGTACTACGGCGGCCTGGACGCCGCCTCGGCCGTCACCGTGGTCGAGCAGCACCTCGCCGGCCGCGTCCACGCGGCACACCTGCGCGGGTACACCGACCTGGTCCCGGCCCAGCAGGCGGCGGTCGCGGCGGTGCTCGCCCGGTACGGCCCGGCGGGCCGCCACGACTACACGGTCACCGGCACCACCCGCTCCGGCCCGCACTGGCTGATCCGCGTCACCGGCCCCCCGCCCCACGCGACCGCGTACGACGTGGAGATCACCGCCCACCGTGCCGCACCGCACCAACTGACCTGCAACGGCCCGGCCACGAGCGCGGCCATGCTCCACGAGGTGACGTCGGTCCGGGCCGGCTGAAGACGGAGGCCCCGCCCCCGGTGGCGTACACCAGGGTGCGGGGCTTCCGGGAGAGCTACGGACCGTCAGCGCAGCCGCTCGTACGCGGGCAGGGTCAGGAAGTCCGCGTAGTCCTGGTCCAGGGAGACCTGGAGGAGCAGGTCGTGGGCCTCCTGCCACTGGCCGGCGGCGAACGCCTCGTCGCCGATCTCCGCGCGGATCGCGGCCAGTTCCTCGGCGGCGACCTTGCGGGCCAGGTCCGCGGTGGCGTGCTCGCCGTTCTCGAAGACCACGTCCGCGTTGATCCACTGCCAGATCTGCGAGCGCGAGATCTCGGCGGTGGCCGCGTCCTCCATCAGGTTGAAGATGGCGACCGCGCCCATGCCGCGCAGCCACGCCTCGATGTAGCGGATGCCGACGGCCACGGCGTTGCGCAGACCGTCGTACGTGGGCTTGGCGTGCAGGGTGTCGATGGCGATCAGGTCGCCGGCCGCCACCGAGACGTCCTCGCGCAGGCGCTCCTTCTGGTTCGGCTTCTCGCCGAGGACCGCGTCGAAGGAGGCCATGGCGATCGGGACGAGGTCCGGGTGGGCGACCCAGGAGCCGTCGAAGCCGTCGTTCGCCTCGCGGTCCTTGTCGGCCTTGACCTTCTCGAACGCGACCTTGTTGACCTCGGCGTCGCGGCGGGACGGGATGAAGGCCGCCATGCCGCCGATCGCGTGCGCGCCCCGCTTGTGGCAGGTGCGGACGAGGAGTTCGGTGTACGCCCGCATGAACGGGGCGGTCATCGTCACCGCGTTGCGGTCCGGCAGGACGAACTTGGCGCCGCCGTCACGGAAGTTCTTGACGATGGAGAACAGGTAGTCCCAGCGGCCCGCGTTCAGCCCGGAGGCGTGGTCGCGCAGCTCGTACAGGATCTCCTCCATCTCGTACGCGGCGGTGATCGTCTCGATCAGGACCGTGGCGCGGACGGTGCCCTGCGGGATGGACAGCGCGTCCTGGGCGTAGACGAAGATGTCGTTCCAGAGGCGGGCCTCCAGGTGCGACTCCGTCTTCGGCAGGTAGAAGTACGGGCCCTTGCCGAGGTCGATCAGGCGCTGGGCGTTGTGGAAGAAGTAGAGGCCGAAGTCGACCAGCGCGCCGGGCACGGGGGTGCCGTCGAGCTGGAGGTGGCGTTCGTCCAGGTGCCAGCCGCGCGGGCGGGTGACGACGGTCGCCAGCTCCTCGGCCGGCTTCAGCGCGTACGCCTTGCCGGACTTCGGGTCGGTGAAGTCGATGGAGCGGTTGTACGCGTCCATCAGGTTGAGCTGGCCGAGGACGACGTTCTCCCAGGTGGGGGCGGAGGCGTCCTCGAAGTCGGCGAGCCAGACCCTCGCGCCCGAGTTCAGGGCGTTGATGGTCATCTTCCGGTCGGTCGGACCGGTGATCTCCACCCGGCGGTCGTTCAGCGCGGCGGGGGCCGGCGCGACCTTCCAGGAGTCGTCCGCACGGATCGCCGCGGTCTCCGGCAGGAAGTCCAGCGTGGAGGTGCGGGCGATCTCGGCACGGCGCTCACCGCGGCGGGCGAGCAGCTCGTCGCGCCGGGGCGTGAACCGGCGGTGCAGCTCGGCCACGAACGCGAGGGCCGCGGGGGTGAGGACCTCGTCCTGCCGGGGCAGGGGCTCGGCATCGACGATGGCCAGCGAGGACGGCGCTGGTGCGGACATGAGCTGTCACTCCTTCAGCGGGCGGTGCGGACGGCGTCACGGCCGCCGGGCCGCCCGATTCGGCACGGCGTGCCAGGGCTCCGGGATACGGCTGTGGCCGCCGTCTGAGGTGCAGAGGGCTTCTGATCAGTGGATAGTAGTTTCCTCATGGTGGAAGTTCAATGGTTTGTTGATGTCGAGATTCTTCGGGTCGACAGAACAGCCGGGGTGTCGGCGCAGCGTGCCAGGGTGGTCACTCCAGGTGCGAAAGGTCCGCCGGAGTGTCGATGTCGTACGCCTGTGCTACGTCGCCGCACTCCACGAGCGTCAACGCCTCCCGGTGCGCCCGCAGATAGGCCCGGGCCCCCTGGTCGCCCACCGCGCCCGCCGCGATGTCCGCCCACCGGTCCGCCCCGAACAGCACCGGATGGCCGCGTTCCCCCGCGTACGAGGCCGCCGCCAGGCTCGTCCGGTCCCGGTACGCCGCACCCACCCGGGCCACCGCCTCCGCCCCGATGCCCGGCTGGTCGACCAGGAGGACGAGCACCGCGTCCGCGCCCGTCCCCGCGAGCGCGTCCAGCCCCGTCCGCAGCGAGGAGCCCATGCCCTCGGTCCACTCCGGGTTGACGCTCACGGAACAGCCGTCCAGCTCCGCCCGGGCGGCGACCTCGTCGGCCGAGGCGCCGAGCACCACGTGGACCGGGCCGCAGCCGCCCGCGCGCAACGTGTGCACCGCGTGTTCGACGAGCAGTCCGCCACGGTGTCCCAGCAGGGCTTTCGGGCGTCCGCCGAGCCGGCGGCCCCCGCCCGCGGCGAGCAGGAGTCCGGCGATCTGTGCGTGTGTCATGCCGCCTGGATACCCCACGGCGGCCGCTCCCGCCCACCGCCTCGTACCTCTACGCGGTGTGTTGCGTACGCGGAGTGGCGCTCGGCACCTTTTATGGCGTTAACTTGCCCGCACCCCGGGACACTTGACCACGGTCCGGGGACCGGCGGGAACGACACCGGCACAAGGACGTGCGAGGGGGAGCTTTGTTGAAGAGTGTGGGGCAGGAGCGGGTGACTGGCAGCGGTGAGGACCCCAGAGTGGTGGAGCTCCACACGGCGGTCTCCCGGCTTCGGCGGGCCCTGGCCGGCCACCCGGGGCGGTTCCCCGACCGCGCCGTCGCCGAGGACGAGCTCGCGGCGCTGGACGCGATGGCGCGCGGCGGTGCGCCCGAGATCCCCCGGCTGCGCCGCTCGCTGCTGCTGATCGCGGGGGCGATCGGCTCGGTCAGCGCGCTGGCCGCGGCCCTGCGGGACGTCCGGGTCGCCGTCGACCTCTTCGGGGAGCCGCCGCAGCGCTGACCGGGCCCGGGCAGGCCGTGGTCAGCGGCGGATGAGCCTGCGGGCCGTCGCCGCCGCCACGGCGGCCGTGCGCGAGTCGACGCCCAGCTTGGCGTAGATGTGCACCAGGTGGGACTTCACGGTCGCCTGGCTCAGGAACAGCCGCTTGCTGATCTCCGCGTTGGACAGGCCCTCGCCGACCAGCCGCAACACCTCCAGCTCGCGCTTGGTGAGCGCCTGGGCCGGTGTGCGCATGCGGTCCATCAGCCGGTGCGCGACGGCCGGGGCCAGCGCCGAACGCCCGGCCGCCGCCGTACGGACCGCCGCCGCCAGCTCCTCGGGCGGCGCGTCCTTCAGCAGATAGCCCGCCGCCCCCGCCTCGACCGCCGCCAGGATGTCCGCGTCGCTGTCGTACGTCGTCAGGATCAGCACCCGGGGCGCGTCGGGCGCCGCCGTGATCGCGGCGGTCGCCTGCGCGCCGTGCATCCCGGAGCCGAACTGGAGGTCCATCAGCACCACGTCCAGCCCGCCCGCCGCCGCCCGGGCGACCGCTTCCTCGGCGGTGGCGGCCTCCGCGACGACCCGGAAGTCCGGCTCGGTGTCCAGGACGGCCCGCAGCCCCGCGCGGACCACCGGATGGTCGTCGGCGAGCAGCAGCCGGACGGGCTCCGCGCTCACGCCGCCTCCCGCCCGTACCGGCCCGCCGGCAGCGGCAGCGTCAGCGCGACGGCGGTGCCCTGGCCGGGCGCCGACTCGACGCTCAGGGTGCCGCCGAGCGACCGGGCCCGGGAGCGCATCGCGGGCAGCCCGAAGCCGCCGGACTCCGTGGCGCCGGCCGCCGGCACGTCCTGCGCGAAGCCGCGTCCGTCGTCCACCACGTCGAGCGACACCGAGGTGTCCATGAAGCTCAGCGTGATCTCCGCCCGGCCCGCCCCGGCGTGCCGCACGGTGTTGGCCAGCGCCGACTGGGCGGTCCGCAGCAACGCCACCTCGTACGGTGTCGGCAGCTCCACCGGTGAGCCGCTGACCGCGAACCGCACGGTGAGCGCGGACGTCGTGGAGCGGGCGGACAGCCGTTCCAGGGCCGCCGTCAGGGACCCGTTCGCCAGGTCCGGCGGGGTCAGCGCGCGGACGAAGCGGCGCGCCTCGGCCAGGTTGTCCTGCGCCGCCTCGCGCGCCCGGTGCACATGGGCGGCGGCCGGTGCGTCCTCGGGCAGCGCGCGTTCGGCGGCGCGCAGGAGCAGCTGGATGGAGGACAGGCCCTGCGCGAGGGTGTCGTGGATCTCCCGGGCCAGCCGCTCGCGTTCGGCCAGCGTGCCCGCGGTGCGCTCCGCGTCGGCCAGCTCCGCACGCGTCGCGACCAGCTCCTCGATGAGCTCGCGGCGCCGCTCGCTCTCCCGGAACAGCGCCTCGTAACCGAGGACCGTGGCGACGGCGACGGCCGCGCCGAGCAGCGGACCGATGAACGTGCCGGGGGTGACCGCCTGCCCGTGCAGCAGGAAGCTCGCGATGGCGGCGCACGCCGTCACCGCCACGGCGGGCAGGCCCCAGCGCGTCGGCAGCAGATGCAACTGGAGGAAGTAGAGCGGGAAGGCCACCCACAGCGCGTCCGGCGACAGCACGAGCAGCGCCGCCCACAGCACTCCGAGCACCGCCAGCCACCCCGCGCCCGCCCGGGTCCCCGGCTGCACGGACCCGGCCGCCGCCCCCGCCCCGTACACCGCCGCCAGCACCCCGGCGACCGCTGTCACCGCGCCGGGGTGCGGGCCGTCGTCGGCGAACGCCCTGACGGCGGTGAGCGCCAGCAGGCCGAGCAGCAGCCCGTGCAGACACAGCCGCAGCGCGGCGGCGACGGGGGGGTGGACACGCGTTTCCATGATGAATCAAGCGTAGGCGCGGGCGGCCCGGGGCCGGTCAACCGAAAGGTTGATGTCGTCACCAGCCCGGGGGCGATGTATCCGGAGCGGGGGGAAACGACGCTGGATCCATGTTCGTCGCATGGAGAGACCTACGCTTCGCCAAGGGCCGGTTCGCGCTCATGGGCACGGTGATCGTGCTGATCACCCTGCTCGTGGGCCTGCTGTCCGGCCTGACCGCCGGGCTGGCCCGGGAGAACACCTCGGCCGTCACCGGGCTGGACGCCGACCACCTCGCGTTCGCCGCCCCGCCGGACGGCCGGTCGGTGTCCTTCACCGATTCGGCCGTCGGCGAGGACGCCGTACGCGCCTGGGCCGGGCGGTCCGGCGTGGAGTCGGCGCACCCGCTCGGCATCCGCACCCTGAACGCCACCGCCGGTACGGGGGAGCGCACCGCCGCCGTCTCCGCGTTCGGCGTCGAGCCCGGCAGCGGCCTGGCACCCGCCCGGGTCGGCCCCGGCGAGGTGGTGCTCTCGCGCGGGGGCGCCGACGAGCTGGGCGTGCGCCCCGGCGACCGGCTGACCCTCGGCGGCCGGGAGGCCACCGTGGCCGCCGTCGCGGGCGACGCCTCGTACAGCCACACCCCGGTCGTGTGGACCGACCTCGCCGACTGGCGGCGGTCGGGGAGCGGGGACGGACGCGCCACCGTGATCGCCCTGACCACCACCGGCGGCGTCGATCTGGCCGCCGGTGACCGGGCGGCGGGCACCCGTACGCTCCCGCTGGACGACTCCCTGACCGCCATCGGCTCCTACCAGGCCGAGAACGGCTCCCTCCAGCTGATGCGCGGCTTCCTCTTCGCCATCTCGGCCCTGGTCATCGGCGCGTTCTTCACCGTCTGGACGATCCAGCGCAGCGGTGACGTCGCCGTGCTCAAGGCGCTGGGCGCCTCCACCCCCTATCTGCTGCGGGACGCGCTCGGACAGGCCGTCGTGATGCTCGCCCTCGGTACGGGACTGGGCACCGCCCTCGCCTCCGGCGTCGGCGCCCTGGTCTCCGGCGGGTCCGTGCCGTTCGTCCTGGACGCGGCGACGGTTCTCGTCCCGGCCGCCGTGATGATCGCCCTCGGCGCGGCCGGTGCCGCCCTGTCCATCCGGCGGATCACCGCCGTCGACCCGCTCACCGCGCTCGGGAGTGCCCGATGACCCTCACGCTCACCGGTGTCACCCTCACCTACCCGGACGGCGACGGGCACCTCACCGCGCTGGACCGCGTGGCGCTCGACGTGCCCGCCGGCACCCTCACGGCCGTGGTCGGCCCGTCCGGGTCCGGCAAGTCCAGCCTCCTCGCGGTGGCCGCGACCCTGGTCGCCCCGGGCAGCGGCGCGGTCGTCGTCGCCGGTACGGACACCACGGGGCTCGGGCGCGCGGAGAAGGCGGCGCTGCGCCGGGAGCGCGTCGGCATCGTCTTCCAGCAGCCCAACCTGCTCCCGTCCCTCACCGCCGTCGAGCAGCTCCAGGTGATGACGCACCTCTCGGGCGGCCGGGCCGGGGCCGCCCGGACCCGGGCGCTCGGCCTGCTCGACGCGGTCGGCCTCGCCGGGCAGGCCGGCCGCAGGCCCCACCAGCTCTCCGGCGGACAGCGCCAGCGGATCAACATCGCCCGGGCCCTGATGAACGACCCGGCCCTGCTCCTCGTGGACGAGCCGACCAGCGCCCTCGACCACGAGCGCGGCGCGGCCGTCCTGGACCTGCTGGTGACGCTGACCCGGCAGCGGTCCACGGCGACGGTCCTGGTCACGCACGACCGCACCCACCTGGACCGCGTGGACCGGACGGTCACGATGCTGGACGGCCGCCTCACGGTCCCGGCGCCGGCCTGAAACGCGGCGGGCCCGGACCTCTCGGAGGTCCGGGCCCGCCGCGTGGCCGCTCAGCCCGCGGCGCCGCTGCTCGCCAGCGCGTCCGACAGCTCCTTGGCCGCCTGCTGGAGGATCGGCACGATCCGCTCGGTGGCCGCCTCGGTGACCCGGCCCGCCGGGCCGGAGATCGAGAGGGCGGCGGAGGTCGGGGAGTCGGGCACCGAGACCGCCAGGCACCGGACCCCGATCTCCTGCTCGTTGTCGTCCACCGCGTAGCCCACCCGGCGCACCTGCTCCAGCGCCTCCAGGAAGCCGTCGGGCGTGGTGATCGTCTTCTCGGTGGCGGCGGGCATCCCGGTGCGGGCGAGCAGGGCGCGCACCTCGTCCGGCGGGGTGTGCGCGAGCAGCGCCTTGCCGACGCCCGTGGAGTGCGGCAGCACCCGGCGGCCCACCTCGGTGAACATGCGCATCGAGTGCTTGGACGGCACCTGCGCCACGTACACGATCTCGTCGCCGTCGAGCAGCGCCATGTTGGCCGTCTCGCCGGTCTCCTCGACCAGCCGGGCCAGATAGGGGCGCGCCCAGGTGCCGAGCAGCCGTGCGGCGGACTCGCCGAGGCGGATGAGGCGGGGGCCGAGCGCGTAACGCCGGTTGGGCTGCTGACGTACGTAACCGCACAGGACCAGCGTGCGCATCAGGCGGTGGATCGTGGGCAGCGGGAGTCCGCTGCTCGCGGAGAGCTCGCTCAGGCCGACCTCGCCCCCCGCGTCGGCCATCCGCTCCAGCAGGTCGAAGGCGCGCTCAAGGGACTGCACACCACCGCTGGAACCGGCGGGCTTGGAGTCGGAAGTGCTGGCGTGGGACGGCGGCACGTCAACGGTCCTTTCGAAGCGGGGGAGCAAGGCAGCAGCCTACCGGGCCCTTTCCGGCCCGCCCACAGCCGACGGGGGCCGTCAGGGCCGGTCAGCGCCCGTTTGTCCGGGTGTCCGCAGGCCGTGCGGTGCTCCGGCCGTGCGGCACCTGGCCCATTCTACGTTCCGCACTCCGAAATTAACCTTCTACTTCGTGGAAACCTCCAGGGCGGCTCCGGAAGCCGGCGGGGTGGTGGGAGGGGTCTTGACGGGTCGCGCTCCCGAGTGAAGACTCCTTCAACAGTTCGTTGAAAGTGCGAAGTGAGGAGCACCGGTGGCCGGTCCGGACGTGAAGCTGGTACTGCGCTCGACGCGCGTCGTCACCCCCGAGGGGACGCGGCCCGCATCGGTCGCCGTCACCGGCGGGACCATCGACGCCGTTCTGCCGTACGACACCGGGGCCCCGGCCGGAGCCCGCGTCGAGGACTTCGGGGACGACGTCCTGCTGCCCGGCCTCGTGGACACCCACGTCCACGTGAACGACCCCGGCCGTACCGAGTGGGAGGGCTTCTGGACCGCCACCCGCGCGGCGGCGGCCGGCGGCATCACCACGCTGCTCGACATGCCCCTCAACTCGCTGCCGCCCACCACCACCGTCGAGAACCTGCGGATCAAGCAGGGCGTCGCCGCGCCCAAGGCGCACGTCGACACCGGCTTCTGGGGCGGTGCGATCCCCACCAACGTCAAGGACCTGCGTCCGCTGTACGAGGCCGGGGTCTTCGGTTTCAAGTGCTTCCTCTCGCCGTCCGGCGTCGAGGAGTTCCCCGAGCTGGACCAGGAGCAGCTGGCCCGGTCCATGGCCGAGATCGCCGGGTTCGGCGGGCTGCTCATCGTGCACGCCGAGGACCCCCACCACCTGGCCTCCGCGCCGCAGCAGGCCGGACCGGCCTACGCGGACTTCCTGGCGTCCCGGCCGCGCGACGCCGAGAACACCGCCATCGAGGGACTGATCGCCCACGCCCGCCGGCTGAACGCCCGCGTCCACGTCCTGCACCTGTCCTCCAGTGACGCGCTGCCGCTGATCGCCGCCGCCCGGCGCGAGGGCGTCCGGCTCACCGTCGAGACCTGCCCGCACTTCCTCACCCTCACCGCCGAGGAGGTCCCCGACGGGGCCACCGAGTTCAAGTGCTGCCCGCCGATCCGGGAGGCCGCCAACCAGGACGCGCTGTGGCAGGGGCTCGCCGACGGCACCATCGACTGCATCGTCTCCGACCACTCGCCGTGCACCACCGACCTGAAGACCCCGGACTTCGCCTCCGCCTGGGGCGGCATCTCCTCCCTCCAGCTCGGCCTGCCCGCCATCTGGACCGAGGCCCGTCGGCGCGGCCACACCCTGGACGACGTCGCCCGCTGGATGTCCGCCGCCCCCGCCGCCCTGGCCGGGCTGCACCGCAAGGGCGCCATCGAGGCGGGCCGCGACGCCGACTTCGCGGTCCTCGCGCCCGACGCCACCTTCACCGTCGACCCGGCCGAGCTCTTCCACCGCAACCAGGTCACCGCGTACGCCGGCCGCACCCTGCACGGCGTGGTGCGCTCCACCTGGCTGCGCGGCGTGCGCATCGCCGCCGACGGCGTCCTCACCGAACCCACCGGCCGCCTCCAGACAAGGGACCCCCGGGCATGACGGCGACAGCGCACTTCACCGGCGACGCGAACCCGTACGGCGGCGGCGACCCGTACGCCGACTACCGCACCGCCGACCACCCCTTCACCCACCTCGTGGACCTCGCCGACCGGCGGCTCGGCGCCGGCGTGATCGCCGCCAACGACGAGTTCTTCGCGGAGCGCGAGAACCTGCTCACGCCGGAGCCCGCCCACTTCGACCCGGAACGCTTCGGGCACAAGGGCAAGATCATGGACGGCTGGGAGACCCGCCGCCGGCGCGGTGCGAGCGCCGAACGGCCGCACCCGGTGGACGAGGACCACGACTGGGCGCTGATCCGCCTCGGCGCCCCCGGCATCGTGCGCGGCCTGGTCGTGGACACCGCCCACTTCCGCGGCAACTATCCGCAGGCCGTCTCCGTCGAGGCCGTCTCGCTGCCCGGCTCGCCCTCGCCGGAGGAACTGCTCGCCCCGGACGTGAAGTGGACGACGCTCGTCCCCCGCACCGCCGTGGGCGGCCACGCGGCCAACGGGTTCGCCGTCGACGTGGAGCGCCGCTTCACGCACGTGCGGCTCAACCAGCACCCGGACGGCGGCATCGCGCGCCTCAGGGTCTACGGCGAGGTCGCCCCGGACCCCGGCTGGCTGACCGCGCTCGGTACGTTCGACGTCGTCGCCCTGGAGAACGGCGGCCGGGTCGAGGACGCCTCCGACCGCTTCTACTCCCCGGCGACCCACACCATCCAGCCCGGCCGCTCCCGCAAGATGGACGACGGCTGGGAGACCCGCCGCCGGCGCGACCGGGGCAACGACTGGATCCATTACCACCTGGTGGAAGAGGCGGACATCCGCGCCGTCGAGATCGACACCGCGTACCTCAAGGGCAAC
Organism: Streptomyces sp. SID9727; assembly: GCF_010550605.1. GTDB lineage: Bacteria > Actinomycetota > Actinomycetes > Streptomycetales > Streptomycetaceae > Streptomyces. The sequence continues at coordinate 13,642 of NZ_JAAGNI010000143.1, read as the reverse complement.
GCGGCGGGCTGGGCCCGGCTCACCGCCCGGGACGCGGAGACCGGCGAGTGGACCGAGTTCCTGCCCCGGACCCGCCTCCAGCCCGACACCGACCACCGCTTCGTGCTGCCGGAGGCGGTGCGCGCCGACCAGGTCCGCGTCGACATCTTCCCGGACGGCGGCATCTCCCGGCTCCGCCTCTTCGGCTCCCTCACCGAACGCGGCACGGCCCGGCTGGCCGCCCGCCACGCGGAACTCGGCGGCTGAGGCGCCGGGGCCCCGGGGAGCGTCAGAACTCCTCGTGCTCCTCGGGGTCCCCGCCGAACCGTTCCCGCCGCCCGTTGGAGATCCGTCCCAGCTCCTCGGGCGTCAGCTCGAACCCGAACAGGTCCAGGTTCTCCCGCTGCCGCCCCGGATCGGCCGACTTCGGGATCGGCACGGCCCCGAGCTGGGTGTGCCAGCGCAGCACCGCCTGGCCCGGGGTGACGCCGTGCGCCTCGGCGACGGCCACCACCTCCGGGTCGGCCAGCAGGTCCCGGCCGCGCCCCAGCGGGCTCCAGCTCTGCGTGACGATCCCCATCGCCGCGTGCACCGCGCGCAGCTCCTCCTGGGGCAGCCGGGGGTGCAGCTCGACCTGGTTGACGGCGGGCACCACGCCCGTCTCCTCCTCCAGCCGCCTCAGGTGTCCGGCGGTGAAGTTGGAGACCCCGACCGACCGGACGAGCCCTTCCTCGCGCAGCTTGACCAGCGCCCGCCAGGTGTCCACGTACAACCCCACCCTGGGCAGCGGCCAGTGGATGAGATAGAGGTCGACGTAGTCCAGGCCGAGGTTGCTCCGGGACTCCTCGAAGGAGGCGAGCGTCTTCTCGTAGCCGTGGTGCCGGCCGGGCACCTTCGTCGTGACGAAGACCTCCTCGCGGGGCACTCCGCTGCGGGCGACCCCGCGCCCGGTCCCGGTCTCGTTGCCGTAGTTCAGCGCGGTGTCCACGAGCCGGTAGCCGAGGTCCAGGGCTCCGGAGACAGCCTTCTCGGCCGCGTCGTCGTCCAGCGGATAGGTACCGAGCCCGACCGCCGGAATCGTATGGCCGTCGTTCAGGGTGTGCACCGGGATACCGGACATGATCGTCCCTTCTCGTCGCCTGCCGTTGCGGGGCATGCCGCCCCGCCCAGCGTAGGCGGGGCGGCGGCGGTCGGCAGGGCGGCGTCAGGCGGCGTGACCACCGTCCACGACCAGCTCGGCCCCGGTGACGAACGCGGCCTCCGCGCCCGCGAGGTACGAGATCAGCGCGGCGATCTCCTCGGCCGTACCGAACCGGTCCAGCGCGTTGGCCGCGCGCTGACCGTCGGCGAAGGGGCCGTCGGCGGGGTTCATCTCGGTGTCCACGGCGCCCGGCTGGACCAGGTTGACCGTGATGCCCCGCGGGCCCAGTTCGCGGGCCAGCGGCTTGGTCAGGCCGGAGAGCGCGGACTTGCTCATCGCGTAGAGCGTTCCGCCGGGTCCGCCCGCGTGCCGGCTCAGGGCCGTACCGAGGGAGATGATCCTGCCCCCGCGCTCCATCACCTCGGCCGCCGCCCGGCAGGCCAGGAACACCGCCCGGACGTTCACCGCGAGGACCCGGTCCACGTCGGCGGGCGTCAGGGTGCCGATGGGCCCGAGGACGCCGATCCCGGCGTTGTTCACCAGGATGTCCAGCCGCCCGAGCTCCGCCGCCGCCCGGTGCACCGCCGAGGCGGCGGCCTCCGGGTCGGCCGAGTCGGCCCGGAGGGCGACGGCGCGGCGGCCGGTCGCCTCGATCGCGGCGACGACCTTCTCGGCGGCGCTCTCGTCCTGTACGTACGTCAGTGCCACGTCGGCGCCCTCCCGGGCGAGCCGCAGCGCGGTCGCGGCGCCGATGCCCCGGCTGCCGCCGGTGACGAGCGCGGTGCGGGGGGTGGTCGGGGTGGTGTTCATCGTGATTCCTGTCGGTCGCCGGTCGTGCTGACGAGAACCAGGAAAGCCGGTCGGGGCCCCGGTGACCGGCGGGAAACGGACGCCGAATCGGAGCGTCACCGCCAGTCCGGCGAGCGGCCGAGCGCCGCCAGTACGCGGGGCAGCGGGCCCTCGTCCGCCACCGGCAGCGCGGGCCGGAAGGCGGCGTCCGGTCCTTCGCGCGCCGGTCCGTCCGGGACGCGCAACGCGTAGGGCAGGGCCGCCTTAAGCACCTCGTCCGGCAACGCGAGGGGCAGGCCGAGCGTCACGGCCGCGTCCCAGGAGTGCACGACGTAGTCGATGAAGTGGAACCCCATCGCGACGGCCCCCGGGAACGTCGTCCCCGTGCTGATCTCCGGCAGCGCGAACCGTCCCTCCGGCGCCCCCGGCAGCGCGAACGCGTCGAGCACGGCCCGGGCCGTCCCCCGGTACCAGGCCGCCGGGTCGTCGCCGGCCGCGCGGTGCGCCCAGGCGGCCGGGTCGGCCCCCTCGCCCCGCGCGGCGGCGGCGAAGCCGAGGTGCTGCCCGCCCATGTGCTCCACCAGGGTGCGCAGCGTCCAGCCCTCGCACGGGGTGGGCCGGTCCCAGTCGCCGGTGCCCGCGCGGCCGACGACGCGCACGGATTCCAGTACCGCGATCCGGTCGAGCTCGATGATGTCCATGGTGCGTCCCCTCGTGGGCGGAAGGTGTGTCAGGGCGCGCCGACAGGCCACGGCACGGCCTCGGACACCAGCCGCCACGCGGAGTCGTACACCGCCGAGCGGCTGGTGAAGGGGGCCGTCCAGGTCGCCGAGCGCAGGGTGCCCCCGTCCCGGTGGGCCCGGACGATCGCGCGGTGGTCGGGGCGGGCGACGAAGCCCATGAGGTGCTCCCGGGCCGTCCAGACGGTGATCGAACCGGACCGGTCCATCCGGGGCCCCGCGTCCGCCCAGAGCCACATGCCGACCGCGCCCGGTGTCCGGGGCCAGGTGCGGCGGAGCCGCACGCCCGCCGCGCCGACGGAAAGCGTGCGCCACGGGCGGTGCGTGACGAACTCGGTGACCGCGACCAGCACGTCCGCGCCGGGTTCCACGGCCCCGGCGGCGGGCCCCGGCTGCCACCGGGTGCTCCAGAGAATCTGCGGCACGGTCGCTCTCCTTCTGGCACGCGGGGTCGTCCGGCGCGGGTGCCCGCGGCGGATGCCCATGACGATACAAGTAGACGAACGGTCGTGCTATTGGTTTGGCCGAAGCGCGTCGGCTCCCGCGCGGCCTACGCCTCCGCGGGCACCGACGACGGGTCCGCCGCCACCGCCCGGAGCCGCCCCAGGATCGCGCGCCACGCCCTCGTGTAGCTCTCGGCGCTGCCGCGCAGCACGGAGTCGCCGTTCGCCAGTTCCAGGAACGCGATGATCTCGAAGGCCAGCTGCGCGGCGTCGCAGTCGTCGCGGATCTCGCCCAGGGTCCGCGCCTCCTCGATCCGCCGCTCCACGAAGGCGAACCACCCGGCCTGCGCGGCGGCGAGCGCGTCGTGCACCGCGCCCTGGCGGGCGTCGAACTCCGCGAGCGCCGCGTAGAAGAAGCAGCCGCCGGGGAAGACCCGGTCCCGCGAGTAGGCGATCCAGGACTCGCACATCCGCCGCACCCGGCCCAGCCCGGCGGGCGTCTCCCGCGTGGGGACCACCACATGCTCGTCGTGGACCGCGACGGCCGCCCGGACCGTCGCCAGCTGAAGCTCCTCCTTGGAGCCGAACAGCGCGAACACGCCGCTTTTGCTCAGCCGGAGGTCCGTGGCCAGCCGGCCGAGCGACAGCCCGTCGAGACCTTCCACCGAGGCGACCGCGGCCGCCCGGGCGAGAACCAGCTGCCGGGTGCGGTTGCCGCGCTCGACCCTGCCGTCCTGGCGTGTTCCGGCCATCCGGTGACTCCGTGCTCCGATGAGGTGCGGGCGGCCCGCGTCGGGCGCGTCCGGGGGCTCGTCATTCTAGGAGGGCGCCCGGTAGCGTGATCGTTCCCCAGTGCGAGCCGGTGTCGTCTCCACGTCGTCCCTGTGGAGAGAGCAGGAGCCCCGTTGTCCTCCGCCGCCGTCCCCGCCCCGCTGCTCGCCCCGCCGCGCCGGGCCTGGCTCACCGATCTGCCCGTCCTGCTGGTCGCGGTGGTCTGGGGCTCCAGCTATCTCGCCGCCAAGGGCATCACCACCCCGCGGACCGTCGTCGCCGTGCTCGTGCTGCGGTTCGCCGTCGTGCTGCCCGTCCTCGCGGTCGCCGGGTGGCGCAGGCTGCGCGCCCTGAGCGCGGCGCAGTGGCGGGGCGCCGGGCTGCTGGGCCTCGTGCTCAGCGGGATCTTCCTGGTGGAGACGTACGGCATCGTGCACACCTCGGCGACCAACGCCGGGCTCATCATCAGCCTCACCATGATCTTCACCCCGCTCGCCGAGGCCGCCGTCACCCGGACCCGGCCGACGGGATCCTTCCTCGCCGCCGCCGGGCTCTCGGTGGCCGGGGTGGTGCTGCTCACCCAGGGCGGCGGCTTCACCAGCCCCTCGGCCGGTGACCTGCTCATGCTGGCCGCCGCCCTGGCCCGGACCCTGCACGTCCTGCTCATGGCCCGCATCAAGTCGGTCGAGGGCGCGGACGCGCTGTCCCTGACGACCGTGCAGCTCGGCGGCGCCGTCGCCGTCTTCGCCCTGCTGGCCGCCGCGCCGGGGACGGGCGCGGCACCCTGGACGGTCGCCGCCGGATTCGGGGCCCGCGAGTGGGGCGGGCTGCTCTTCCTCTCGGTGTTCTGCACGCTCTTCGCGTTCTTCGTGCAGATGTGGTCCGTCCGCCGCACCTCGCCGTCCCGGGTCAGCCTGCTGCTCGGTACGGAACCGCTGTGGGCCGCCGCCGCCGGCATCGCGATCGGCGGCGAGCGCCTGGGCACCGCCGGGGCGGCGGGCGCCGTGCTGGTGCTCGCGGGAACGGCCTGGGGGCGGCGCAGCGCGGACCGGGGCGCGCCCTGACCGGCTCACTCCTTGATCGCGTCCGCCGCGACCATGACGGCCACCCCCGCCACCACCAGCACGATCGACACGAAGACCGGGTACTCGGCGGCGAACGGCAGCCGCTGCACCAGGCTGAAGAAGCGGAACCAGTCGAACCACACATGGAGCAGCCCGGCGACCCCCTGGACGAAGACCAGGAAGCCGGCCGTCTCGCAGAATTTCTTCATGGCCCCGAGCCTGGCCGCCCGGGCGGCGCCGCCGCGTCGGCCGGTGGGCTGCCCGCCGGGTCCGAAAGTCTCCGCCTCCGCGACTTTGGTCGCTCCCGCGCCCCGGACACCCCGAACCCGCCGCCCACGTGCGTAGCTTTGTCGACATGACGCGTACGGAGTACCCCTGGCTGCTGCCCTCGGCGATGGCCGGACCCGAGCTGCCGGGCGACCGCGGCCGGTCCCGCCGCACCGTGCGGGACTGGGCCGTCGACCTCACCGCGTTCCTCTGCGCGGCCGGTATCGGCCTGGCGACGCTCGCCGCGATCGAGGCCGACCCCACCACCCCGGACGCCTTCGTGCTGGTCGACTCCCTCGTCGGTGCCGCCGCCTGCTGCGCGCTGTGGTTCCGGCGCCGCTGGCCGGTCGCGCTCGCCGTCGTCCTGACCCTGCTGGCCACCGTCGAACCGGTCGCGGCGGGCGCCCTGCTCGTCGCGCTGTTCAGCCTGGCCGTCCACCGGCCGTTCCGCCCGGTCGCCCTCGTCGGCCTGGGGGCCCTGGCCGCCGCCCCCGTACAGCCGTACGTGCGCCCCGACCCGGACACGTCGTTCCTGGCGTCCACCGTCATCGGGCTCCTGCTGATCCTGCTCGTCCTCAGCTGGGGCATGATCGTGCGCTCCCGGCGCCAGCTCGTCGTCTCCCTCCGGGAACGCGCCGTGCGCGCCGAGACCGAGGCCGCCCTCCGCGCCGAGCAGGCCCAGCGGCTCGCCCGCGAGGAGATCGCCCGCGAGATGCACGACGTGCTCGCCCACCGGCTGACCCTGCTCAGCGTCCACGCCGGGGCCCTGGAGTTCCGGCCCGACGCGCCCCCGGCCGAGGTCGCCCGCGCCGCCGGGGTCATCCGGGACAGCGCGCACGAGGCGCTCCAGGACCTCCGCGAGATCATCGGCGTACTCCGCGGCCCCCGCGACGGCGACCCCGACGGCAACCGTCCGCAGCCGACCCTCGCCACGCTCGACGCCCTCGTCGCCGAGTCCCGGGAGGCGGGCATGCGGGTCGCCCTGGACAACCGCCTCGCCGACCCGGGCGCCGTGCCCGCCGCCTCCGGGCGCACCGTCTACCGCATCGCCCAGGAGGCGCTGACCAACGCCCGCAAGCACGCCCCCGGCGCCGAGGTCGCCGTCGCCGTCACCGGCGGACCCGGGCAGGGCATCACCGTGGACGTGCGCAACCCGGCCCCCACCGCACCCTTCACCCCGGTCCCCGGTTCCGGCCAGGGGCTCATCGGCCTCACCGAACGGGCCACGCTCGCCGGAGGCCGCCTCGACCACGGGCCCGCCCCCGGCGGCGGGTTCGCGGTGCGGGCCTGGCTACCGTGGGCGTCATGACCGACGCGCCTGTCCGGCTCCTGATCATCGACGACGACCCGCTCGTCCGGGCGGGGCTGACCCTGATGCTGGGCGGCGCCGACGACATCGACATCGTGGGCGAGGGCGCCGACGGCAGCGAGGCCGCGGAGCTGGTCGACCGGCTGCGGCCCGACGTGGTCCTGATGGACATCCGGATGCCGGTCATGGACGGCCTGGCCGCCACCGAAGCGCTGCGCGCCCGGCCCGACGCGCCGGAGATCGTCGTCCTGACCACCTTCCACGCCGACGAGCAGGTGCTCCGCGCCATCCGCGCCGGGGCCGCCGGCTTCGTCCTCAAGGACACCCCGCCCGCCCGCATCGTGGAGTCGGTGCGCCGGGTCGCGGCCGGCGACCCGGTCCTCTCGCCCGCCGTCACCCGGCAGCTCATGGCCCGGGCGGCGGGCGCCGGGCAGGAGGAACGCGTCGACCGGGCCGCCCGGGCGCGCGAACGCATCGCGCTGCTCGCGGACCGGGAGCGCGAGGTGGCCGTCGCCGTGGGGCGGGGCCGGTCCAACGCGGAGATCGCCGCGACGCTCTACCTCAGCGTCGCCACGGTGAAGACCCAGGTCTCCCGCATTCTCGCCAAGTTCGGCTTCAACAACCGCGTCCAGATCGCCCTGCTCGTCCACGACGCCGGTCTGCTCGACGACTGAGGCCTGTCCGGGGCCCGCCCGGCGGATGCTCCGCGGAACAGGCCCCGGACGCCGGGCTGCTCGACGGCCAGGGCCTCCGGCGGATCTCCGCCGGACGGGACCCCAGAGCGGATCGAATCCGGCCTGAAGCCCCTCGTTCCCGGCAGGCATCCCGGCTTAGGCTGAACGGGCCGGTCCTCGGAACGGGGACGACACGACCGGGAGGGCGGGCCCATGACCGAAGTCGACGTGGATCTCAGCGGGTTGGCCGACTTCACCGCGGATCCGTACCCCTACTACGAGCGGATGCGCGCGACCGGACCCGTCCACCTCGTCCGCACCGACGAGTTCGACAGCATCTGGCTCGTCGTCGGCTACGACGAGGGCCGGGCCCTCCTGGCCGACCAGCGCTTCGGCAAGGACTGGCGGGCGCTGCCCGGCGAGACCGGCGGCGACCCGATCAACGCCAACATGCTGGAGACGGACGCTCCCGACCACACCCGGCTGCGCAAGCTCGTCGCCCGCGAGTTCACCCCGCGCCGGATCGAGGCGCTGCGCCCCCGGGTCGAGGAGATCACCGGCGAACTCCTCGACCTGATGGTCCCCGAAGGCCGCGCCGACCTCGTCGACGCGCTCGCCTTCCCGCTCCCCATGACCGTGATCTGCGAGCTGCTCGGCGTCCCCGACCTGGACCGGTCCGCCTTCCGCAAGCTGTCCAACGGCGTCGTCGCCCCCGCGGACGCGGAGGAGGAGGGCGAGGCGGTGCGCGCCATGGGCGCCTACCTCACCGAGCTGATCGAGGAGAAGCGCCGCTCACCCGGTGACGACCTGCTCAGCGCCCTGATCGACGCCCGCCACGAGGACGACGACGCGCTGTCGCCCGACGAGCTGGTCGGCATGGCCTTCCTGCTGCTCGTCGCCGGCCACGAGACGACGGTCAACCTCATCTCCAACGGTGTCCGCGCCCTCCTCGCCCACCCCGACCAGCTCGCCGCGCTCCGCGCCGACCTCTCGCTGCTCGACGGCGCGGTCGAGGAGATGCTGCGTTACGACGGCCCCGTGGAGACGGCCACCCTCCGGTTCGCCCGGGAACCGGTCGAGGTCGCCTCCCGGACCATCGGGACCGGCGACGCGGTCCTCGTCTCCCTCGCCGGCTCTGACCGCGACCCGGCCCGCTACCCCGAGCCCGACCGCTTCGACATCCGCCGTGACACCCGCGGCCACCTCGCCTTCGGCCACGGCATCCACTTCTGCCTGGGCGCCCCGCTGGCCCGGATGGAGGGCCGCATCGCGATCCGTGCCCTCCTCGAACGCTGCCCCGGTCTGGCGGCCGACCCCGGGGCCGCCCCGTTCGACTGGCTGCCCGGCACCCTGATCCGGGGGGTGCGCCGCCTGCCGGTGCGCTGGTGAGCGACGCGCCGCCGGCCTCTTCGTGCCCCTCCGGGTCGCGGCGGCGCGGGCTCGGGGATACTTGCCCAGCCGGGCCGGGACCACAGGGCCCCGGCACCACCGGCAGCAGCACAGCGAGCAGCACAAGAAGGGCACGGCGTCGTGGCAAGGGTTCGGACAGGGGTACGTGCGATGGGCGCCGTGCTTGCGGCGGTGCTGGGGGTGTCCCTCATGGGATGCAGCAGCACCGGCGGCAAGCGGGCGGAGGAGCGTGCGGCCAAGGCCGCGGCCGAAGGCCGGGCCGCGGTGAACACGCCCCGCTGGACGTTCGCCATGGTCACCCACTCGGGCGACGGCGACACCTTCTGGGACATCGTCCAGAAGGGCGCCGACATGGCGGCCAAGAAGGACAACATCAACTTCCTGTACTCGAAGAGCGACGAGGGCCAGCAGCAGGCCCAGCTGGTCCAGGCGGCCATCGACAAGAAGGTCGACGGGCTGATCGTCACGCTCGCCAAGCCCGACGCCATGAAGGACGTCGTCGCCAAGGCCGTTCGCGCGGGCATCCCCGTGATCACGGTGAACTCCGGCTCCGCCGAGTCCAAGGCGTACGGCGCGCTCACGCACATCGGCCAGGACGAGTCCATCGCCGGTGAGGCCGTCGGCGACGAGCTGAACAAGCGCGGCCGCAAGAAGGCCCTCTGCATCCTCCACGAGCAGGGCAACGTGGGCCACGAGCAGCGCTGCGCCGGCGCGAAGAAGACCTTCGACGGCACGATGCAGAACCTGTACGTGGAGGGCACCAACATGCCCGACGTCCAGGCGTCCATCGAGGCGAAGCTCCAGTCCGACAAGGACATCGACGCGGTCGTCACGCTCGGCGCGCCCTTCGCGGACGCCGCCGTCAAGGCGAAGAAGACCGCCGGCAGCAAGGCCGAGGTCGACACCTTCGACCTCAATGCCACCGTCGCCGCCGGGCTGAAGTCCGGGACCCTCGGCTTCGCCGTCGACCAGCAGCCCTACCTCCAGGGCTACGAGGCCGTCGACCTGCTCTGGCTCTACCGCTACAACCGCAACGTCCTCGGCGGCGGCCGCCCGGTCCTCACCGGCCCGCAGATCATCACCTCGAAGGACGCCGCCCAGCTCGCCGAGTACGCCGACCGGGGCACCCGATGACCGCCGGGCCCGGATCGACCGCCGTCGTGGACGAACGGCTGCTGCGCACCTCACCGCTGCGCCGGCTGCTCGGCCGCCCGGAGCTGGGCTCGGTCGTCGGCGCGCTCGCCGTCTTCCTCTTCTTCGCGGTCGTCGCCGACAGCTTCCTGCGCGTCACCAGCTTCGGCACGGTGCTGTACGCGGCCTCCACTATCGGGATCATGGCGGCTCCGGTCGCGCTCCTGATGATCGGCGGCGAGTTCGACCTGTCGGCCGGTGTGATGGTCACCAGCTCCGCGCTGGTCTCCTCGATGTTCAGCTACCAGATGACGGCCAACGTCTGGGTCGGCGTCCTCGTGTCGTTGCTGGTCACGCTCGCCTTCGGCGCGTTCAACGGCTTCATGCTGACCCGTACGAAACTGCCCAGCTTCATCATCACGCTGGGCACGTTCCTGATGCTCACCGGGCTCAACCTGGGCCTGACCAAGCTGATCAGCGGGACCGTCTCCACGAAGGGCATCGGCGACATGGAGGGCTTCCCCTCCGCCCGCAAGCTCTTCGCCTCGTACTGGACGGTCGGCGGCGTCGAGCTCAAGGTGACGCTCCTGTGGTGGGCCGGACTGGTGGCCGTCGCCACCTGGATCCTGCTCCGCACCCGCTTCGGCAACTGGATCTTCGCCGTCGGCGGCGGTGCCGACGCGGCCCGCGCGGTCGGCGTCCCGGTCATCCGCACCAAGATCGGGCTCTACCTCGGCGTCGCCTTCGCCGCCTGGGTCTCCGGGCAGCACCTGCTGTTCAGCTACGACGTCGTGCAGTCCGGCGAGGGCGTCGGCAACGAGCTGATCTACATCATCGCGGCCGTCATCGGCGGCTGCCTGATCACCGGCGGTTACGGCTCCGCGATCGGCTCGGCGGTCGGTGCCCTGATCTTCGGCATGACCAGCAAGGGCATCGTGTACGCGGAGTGGAACCCGGACTGGTTCAAGTTCTTCCTGGGAGCGATGCTGCTCCTGGCCACCCTGCTCAACGCATGGGTACGCAAGCGCGCGGAGGCGACGACATGACGGCCCCCAAGGCCCCGGAGGGGCCCGAGGAAACCGGCCGGCAGGCCCTCGTCGAACTGGACGACGTGGCCAAGTACTACGGCAACATCAAGGCGCTGGAAGGCGTCTCCCTGGAGGTGCACGCGGGCGAGATCTCCTGCGTGCTCGGTGACAACGGCGCCGGCAAGTCCACCCTCATCAAGATCATCGCGGGGCTGCACCGGCACGACGCCGGACGGTTCCTCATCGACGGCGAGGAGACCACCCTCGCCAACCCGCGCGACGCCCTCGACCGGGGCATCGCCACCGTCTACCAGGACCTCGCGGTCGTCCCCCTGATGCCGGTCTGGCGCAACTTCTTCCTGGGCTCCGAGCCGACCACCGGCGTCGGCCCCTTCAAGCGCCTCGACGTGGGACTGATGCGCGAGACGACCCGCTCGGCGCTGCTCCGCATGGGCATCGACCTGCGCGACGTGGACCAGCCCATCGGCACCCTGTCCGGCGGCGAGCGGCAGTGCGTGGCCATCGCGCGCGCCGTCCACTTCGGCGCCAAGGTCCTCGTCCTGGACGAGCCGACGGCCGCGCTCGGCGTGAAGCAGTCCGGGGTCGTCCTGAAGTACATCGCGGCCGCCCGGGACGCCGGTCTCGGCGTGGTCCTCATCACGCACAACCCGCACCACGCGTACCTCGTCGGTGACCGGTTCGTCCTCCTGAAGCGGGGCGCCATGGCCGGCAGCCACACCAAGGAGAGCGTCACGCTGGACGAACTGACCCGGCAGATGGCGGGCGGCAGCGAGCTGGAGGAGCTGAGCCACGAGCTGGAGCGCACCTCCGGAGACACGGTGTAGCGAAGGCGCCCGGCGTCCCCGCCGCCCCCGGGGTGGCAGAATCGGGGCAGACGGGCGCCGTCCGCCACCGGGATCACTCCTGACCCGGTTACCCCAGACCTGTCAGGGACGATGAGCACGTACCGCGACTTCGCACACCGCGGCTCCGCCCGCGCGACCGTCCTGCGGACCGTGGGCACCCGGGAAAGGCGCTCGCACCTCACGGCGCCCCGGGTCCCCACCGTCGGCATCGACATCGGCGGCACCAAGGTCATGGCCGGTGTCGTGGACGCCGACGGCACGATCCTGGAGACCGTGCGCACCGAGACCCCGGACAAGTCCAAGAGCCCCAAGGTCGTCGAGGACACCATCGTCGAGCTGGTCCTCGACCTCTCCGACCGGCACGACGTGCACGCGGTGGGCATCGGCGCGGCCGGCTGGGTCGACGCCGACCGCTCCAAGGTCCTCTTCGCCCCGCACCTGGCCTGGCGCGACGAGCCCCTGCGCGACGCCCTCGCCTCCCGGCTCGTCGTCCCCGTCATGGTCGACAACGACGCCAACACCGCGGCCTGGGCCGAATGGCGCTTCGGCGCGGGGCGCGGCGAGGACCACCTCGTCATGATCACCCTCGGCACCGGCATCGGCGGCGCGATCCTGGAGGACGGCCAGGTCAAGCGCGGCAAGTACGGCGTCGCCGGTGAGTTCGGCCACATGCAGGTGGTGCCCGGCGGCCACCGCTGCCCGTGCGGCAACCGCGGCTGCTGGGAGCAGTACAGCTCCGGCAACGCGCTGGTCCGCGAGGCCCGCGAGCTGGCCGCCGCCGACTCGCCGGTGGCCCACGGGATCATCGAGCGCGTCAAGGGCCACGTCCCGGACATCACCGGACCGCTCATCACCGAACTGGCCCGCGAGGGCGACGCGATGTGCGTCGAGCTCCTCCAGGACATCGGTCAGTGGCTCGGCGTCGGCATCGCGAATCTGGCCGCCGCGCTCGACCCCTCCTGCTTCGTCATCGGCGGCGGGGTCAGCGCCGCCGACGACCTGCTCATCGGTCCGGCCCGGGACGCCTTCAAGCGCCAGCTCACCGGCCGCGGCTACCGCCCCGAGGCCCGGATCGCCAAGGCGCAGCTCGGCCCGGAGGCCGGTATGGTCGGCGCGGCGGACCTCGCCCGGCTGGTCGCGCGGCGCTTCCGCCGCACCAACCGCCGCCGCGTCGAGCGGTACGAGCGGTACGCGCAGATCTACGACCAGGCGGCGAGCACCCTCCGCAGCAACCGCAACACCCGCACTTCCTAGGGGCCCCACACCCATGACCGCAGCCGAGCACCCCGTCGTGCCGCGCCAGTCCCCGCCGCCGGACGAGGGCGACGGGCCGCCCTCCGAGACCCGCCGCCAGCTGATCCGCCGGCGCCTGATCACGGCGACGATCATCGTGCTGCTCATCGGCGTCCCCGCCGGATACCTGCTGATCTCGGCGGGCCAGAGCCGCCGCTCCGGCCAGGACAAGGCCGCCGAGGCCGCCGCGCAGGGGCTGCGTCCCGGCTGGCCCTCCCGGATGCTGCGCCGCATCTTCGAGGTGCCGATCCCCGGTTACGCGACCGAGGTCCAGTACTACGAGACGAACAACTGGAAGGCCAGCCGGATGTACGTGCAGTTCCGCACGACGTCCAACGGCCTGGACGCCTTCCTCAACGACATCGGCACCGGCCGCGCGGCCCTGGAACTCGGCAAGGTCACGGTCAGCGAGCGCGACACCGAGATCGCCGGCTGGTACTTCGGGGACGGCGTCTCCTGGGCGGGCACCACCCATACCAACAAGGACCCGCGCCCCACCCAGGACATCACCGTGGACATGACGGACCCGACGTCACCGGTCGTCTACGTCGTCTCCGCCGCGACCCCCTGACCCGTCGCCCGGTGCCAGCGCCTGCACGTCGGCGTACGGGAGCGCTTCGCCCCGCACCGGGCCGCCGTCCCGGATCGCGGCCGCCGTGGACACGACCCCCGCACCGGCGGATCGTCCCGCAGCACCCGGGCCGTCGGCGCCCCGGCCCCGGCCGCCGCGACGGCCT
>NZ_JAAGNI010000128.1 GCF_010550605.1 Streptomyces sp. SID9727 | reverse complement strand
GGCGGCGCCGGTCGGCCAGCCGGGAGAGGCGGCGGCGGTAGGCGTCGTCGTCGCGCACGGCGAGCGCGGTGGAGGTGGCGGAGGCGACGGCGGACATCACGGCCGCGACGGCGACCGCGGTCTCGGGGGCCGCGGCGCCCCGGCCGTCCGGGATGAGCCACAGGGCGATGAGCAGCAGTGAACCGTTGAGGAAGAAGACGAGCGCGCCGAGGACGAGGGCGGGGACGATGAGCAGGGCCCGCACCAGGACGGGCCAGACCAGCGCGGAGAGCAGTCCGAAGGCGCCCGCGCCCCAGGCCGCGGTGAAGGCGGTCTTGGTGGTGCTGTCGCCGTCGGGGGACTGGAGCCGGAAGTCGGGGAGGATGCCGGCGAGCGCGAGCATGGTGAGCGTCGAAACGGCCCAGACCGCGATCACACGCATCAGCGCGGCGCCGGTCCGCCGCCATCGTCCGTCGCCCACGCCGTCGTCACCTCACGTCCGGGCCCTGCCGTTCCGGGCCCTGCCACAGGATTTCACAGCGGGTCGGACGGCCCTGCGGCCGGTCAGCAGCCGTCGTATCCGGCGGTCGGCATGGAGAGGCGGCGGTGCACGCCCGCCTTGCCGTCGGCGGTGTAGAACGGCTCGGCGAGTCCGGCGATCTCCAGGCGTACGCCGCGCCTCTCGCACTCGGCGGTGAACTCGGGCACCGAGGCGAGGGCGCTGGAGAGGACCCGGTCGCAGGGGGCGACGAACAGCTCGACCTCGCCGCTCTCGATGTCGGACCAGAGCGCCGGGTGGTCGGGGCGCAGACCGTAGAGACGCAGCTGCCGGGTGACGACATAGCCCTGGTCGGCGGCCCAGCGGGCGCACATGGCGTGCTGGCCCCGGGTGTCCACGAGGAACGGATCGCTGTCCAGTTCCTCCAGCGGCGTCAGGCTGGCGATGGCCGCCACGCGTACGTCCCCCATGGCCCCTCCTTCTCCCCGTGCTCGTCCTGTTCCCGACCCTATGTGCCCGTACGTGCGGGCCGAGGGAGCGTTCCGGGGCGGTGAGGGGGCGCACGGGGGCACGGGCCCTGGCCGGTGATCCACAGGTGCGCCGGGGTGCGCGGGCCGCCCGGTATGACTGGCCGTAGGCTCATCCGGGCAGGTGTGGAGGGGTCCGAAGGGTCCGGTGAGCAGGAGGAGGCGTCGTGCCGGTGGAGATCACCTGGTGGGGCCATGCCACGTGCACGATCGAGGACTCCGGGGTCCGTTTCCTCACCGATCCGCTGTTCGTACGGCGCTTCGCGCATCTGCGGCGGCGCCGCGGCGAGCTGCCGGGCCCGGACGCTGCCGTGGCCGACGCGGTCCTCATCTCGCATCTGCATTCCGACCATCTCCACCTGCCGTCGCTGGCGCGTGTCGCCCCGGGGGCGCGGGTGGTCGTGCCCCGCGGTTCGGTGCGGTCGGTGCCGGGGCTGCGGCTGCTGCGCCGGGCACGAGGTCTGCGGATCACCGAGGTGGTCGCGGGCGACGAGGTGGCGGTGGGCGGGGTACGGGTCCGGGCGGTCCCGGCGCTGCACGACGGCCGGCGCCTGCCGCTGGGCCCGCACCGCTCGCCCGCGCTCGGTTACGTGGTGGAGGGCGCGGCACGTACGTACTTCGCCGGGGACACCGGGCTCTTCGAGGACATGGCGGGGGCGGTCGGCCCGGTGGACGTGGCGCTGCTGCCGGTCGGCGGCTGGGGGCCCTACCTGGGCCACGGGCACCTGGACGCGGGGCGCGCGGCCCAGGCGCTGACCCGGCTGCGGCCGCGCGCGGCGGTGCCGGTGCACTACGGCACGTACTGGCCGATCGGGATGGACGGGGTCCGGCCGCACGAGTTCCACGCGCCGGGCGAGGAGTTCGTGCGCAAGGCGGCGCTGGTGGCGCCGGAGGTCGCGGTGCACCGGCTGGCGCACGGCGAGCGGGTGCGGCCGGAGGGCTGCGCGTGATCGAGTTCCTGCGCCAGGCGGCGCAGCTGCCCGCCGAGTCGACGCAGCAGGCGGTCGGCTATCCGTCGCTCTTCCTGCTGGTGGCGCTGGGTGCGCTGGTGCCGGTGGTGCCGACGGGCGCGCTGGTGAGTTCGGCGGCCGTGGTGGCGTTCCACCAGTCGTCGCCGTTCTCGCTGCTGGTGGTGTTCGCGGTGGCGTCGTCGGCGGCGTTCCTCGGGGACATATCCCTGTACTGGCTGGGGCAGCGCGGGGTGCGGTCGAAGAACGGCTCGCGGTGGCTGCGGGCGATCCGGGACCGGGCGGCGCCGGAGCGGCTCGAGCAGGCGCAGCACAAGCTGGACGAGCACAAGGCCACGGTCCTGGTGCTGTCCCGGCTCGTGCCGGCCGGCCGGATCCCGGTGATGCTGGCCTGCCTGCTGGGCCGGATGGAGCTGCGGCGGTTCGCCCGGGGCGATGTGCCGGCGTGTCTGGCGTGGGCGGCGACGTACCAGCTGATCGGCATCCTGGGCGGTTCGCTGTTCCCCGAGCCGTGGCAGGGGGTGGTCGCGGCGGTGGGCCTGACGCTGGTGGTCAGCGGGGCGCCCGCGGTGTGGCGCCGGACGCGGGCGTGGTGGGCGCGGTGACGCCGGCCGGCTCCAGCAGGCGGGAGCCCCCGATGGGCAGGTCCCAGAGCCGGTCGCGGGGGTGCCCGGCGCGCTGCCAGGCGGTGCGCAGCCGGCTGAGCGGTTCGTGGACCGGCTCGGCGGACAGCAGGAAGGTGGCCCAGTGCATCGGGGCCATGGCGCGGGCGCCGAGGTCTTCGTACGCCCGCACGGCCTCCTCCGGGTCCGTGTGGACGTCGCCGAGCCACCAGCGGGGGTCGTAGGCGCCGATCGGCAGCAGGGCGAGGTCGATGCCGGGGTGGCGGCGGCCGATCTCGGCGAACCAGTGGCCGTATCCGGTGTCCCCGGCGAAGTAGATCCGGCTGCCGTCCCCCGGCCCGGTGGTGTCCTGGACGACCCAGCCGCCCCACAGCGAGCGGCAGGTGTCGGTGAGGGTGCGCCTCGACCAGTGGTGGGCGGGTACGAAGTCGAAGCGGACGCCGTCCAGCCGGGCGGACTCCCACCAGTCGAGCTCGGTGACCGTGCCGAAGCCCCGGCGGCGGCACCACTGGCCGAGTCCGGCCGGGACGAACAGCGGGGTGTCCCGGGGCAGCCGGCGCAGGGTGGGGGCGTCCAGGTGGTCGTAGTGGTTGTGGCTGATGACGACCGCGTCGATCGGCGGCAGGTCCGCCCAGCGGACCCCGACCGGTGTGACGCGGGCCGGGGTGCCCAGGATGCGGCGGGACCAGACGGGGTCGGCGAGGACGGTGAGGCCGCCGGTGCGGATGATCCAGCTGGCGTGCCCGGCCCAGGTGACGCACGCGGCGCCCGCCGGGACGGGCGGCAGGGGCTGGGGGGCGTACGGCAGGCGGTGGATGTGGCGCAGGCCCTCCGCGTTGGGCCGGATGGCGTGCTCGCGGGCCAGCCGGGACATGCCCCGGACGCCGGGGAGCGGGGCGGTGAGCCGGTCGGCGAAGCTGCGGGGCCAGGTGCGCACCTCGCCGAGGGGGTGCGGGGTGACGACCTCGCCGCAGGACACGGGGGGTGCGACCGGGGTCTCGGTCTGGTCGGTCATCGGGGCTCCCGTCCAGGAGGGCGCCGGCGCGGTGGGTCAGCGCGGTGCGTCGAGGGCTGCTCGGAAAATGCTCAGCGCTTCCGCGATGTGCGGCAATTCGAGCGGGTCCGGGGCGGTGAGCGCTTCGGCCTGCCGCTCCGGGTCCGTGCCGAGGAGTGAGCCGGTGCCCAGGCGGACCCGGAGCGCGCCGAGTTCGTCGCCGAAGCGGTGGCCGCCGGGGGCGGGGGTGCCGAGCCGGGCGGACAGGTACTCCTCCAGTTCGAGCGAGTCGCTGACGCCCCGGGCGGCGAGCCGGGAGCGGAGCGGGCCGAGGTCCGCGTAGAGATGGCGGCCGGCCTGCGGGGGCCGGGCGAGGGCGCCCCAGCCGAGGACGGCGCGGTGCGCCTCGGTGGCGAGCCGGGCGTGCAGGGCG
>NZ_JAAGNI010000118.1 GCF_010550605.1 Streptomyces sp. SID9727 | reverse complement strand
CGAGGCCAGCGCCTCGCGGAGCGCGGCCGCCTCGGCCTCCCGCGCGGGGTCCGGTGCGAAGACGTGCACCGGGCGGTCCGCGTCCCCGGTGACCGGCGCCTCCGGCGCGGGGCCCGCGGCCTCGGGTCCGTACGCGTACCAGCCGCGGCCGGTCTTGCGGCCGTGCAGCCCGGCCGCCACCCGGTTCGGGGTGAGGAAGGAGGGGCGGAGCCGGTCCTCGTGACGGAAGCCCTCCCAGATCGAGTCGATGACGGCGGCCGTCACATCGAGCCCGGTGAGGTCCATCAGCTCGAACGGGCCCATCCGCAGCCCCAGTACGTCGCGCGCGATCCGGTCGATGTCCGCCGGCTCCCCGACGCTCTCCTCCAGGAGCGCCAGCGCCTCCGTCACCAGGCCGCGCCCGGCGTGGTTGATCAGGAAGCCCGGGGTGTCCGCGACCGTCACCGCGCGGTGGCCGCAGCCCTCCACGAGCGAGGTGAGCAGTGGCGGGATCTCCGGCCGGGTCGCCGCGCCCGGCACCACCTCCACGATCCGCATCAGCGGCACCGGGTTGAAGAAGTGCAGCCCGGCCAGGCGTGACGGATCCTCCAGCGCGGCGGCGATCCGGGTCACCGACAACGAGGAGGTGTTGGTGGCGAACACGGCGGAGGCGGGCAGCGCCCGCTCCAGGCGGCCGAACACCTCGGCCTTGGTCGCCAGGTCCTCGCGCACGGCCTCGATCACCAGCTCCACGCCGGGGCCCGCCGCCCACGGGTCGTCCAGCGGGACCAGCCTCGCCGCCGCCGACTCCGCGTCCGCCGCCGCCATCCGCCCCTTGGCCACGGCCCGGTCCAGCATGGAGCGTACGAAGGCGACGGCGTCCGCCACCGCCTCGGCGCGTACGTCGCACAGCTCGACGGTGTGTCCGGCCGATGCCGCCCACTGGGCGATTCCTCGGCCCATGGCTCCGGCGCCGACGATCCTGATACGCATGCGGGTCACGGTCCTCTCACTGGGGCGGGCCGGGTGCCCGCGCTGCCGACGCTTTCAGCGGCTTTGATCGCCGTCCAATACCGAATTAGGCTCGGACCGAGACGCCGGAACAATCAATGACGCGGACGGGCCCGGGGGAGGGGACGGCATGGAGCTGCGCCACCTCGCCGCGTTCCTCGCCGTGGCGGAGGAACTGCACTTCGGCCGCGCCGCCAAGCGCCTCCGGATGGCGCAGCCGCCGCTGAGCCAGCAGATCCGCCGCCTGGAGAAGGAGCTCGGCGTCCAGCTCTTCGAACGCAACACCCGCTCGGTGCGGCTCACCAGCGCGGGGGAGTCCTTCCTCCAGCCGGTGCGGACCGTGCTGGACGACCTGGACACGGCGGTACGGGCCGCGAGGGCGGCCGGACAGGGCGCGTACGGCAGGGTCCGCATCGGCTTCGCGGGCGCCTCCAGCCACGAGACGCTGCCGCTGCTGACCCGGGCGGTGCGGGCCGCCCACCCGGGCATCGAGCTGGTCATGACCGGCCAGACCTACGCCGACGTGGCGCTCGCCCGGGTCGCCGACGGCTCGCTCGACCTGGGGTTCGTCCGGCTCCCGGTGACGCGGCCGGGTGTGAGCTGCCGGGTGATCGACGAGGAGGAACTGGTGTGCGCCCTGCCCCTCGACCATCCGCTCGCCGGCCGCCCCGAGATCCCGCTGGACGCGCTGGCCGGGGAGCCCTTCGTCGCGTTCCCCGCCAACACCGGCTCCACCGTGCGGGACGCGATGACCGAGGCGTGCGAGGCGGCCGGATTCACCCCGCGCGTGGTGCAGGAGGCGCCGGACTCGTACACCATCCTGGCGCTGGTCGCGGCGGGTGTCGGGGTGACCCTGACCGTCACCTCCGTCCAGCACATCCGGCTCAGCGGCCTGGTCTACCGCCCGCTGGCCGGTCCGCCGATCCGTCGGCAGCCGGCGCTCGCCTGGCGGACGGACAATCCGTCGGCCGCCCTGCGCGCGGTGCTGGAGGTGGCGGAGCGGGCGCTGCCCACCCCGGGCGGCTGACTCAGCCCGCGCGCCCCGCGCCGAGGAAGGCGAGCAGGCTGACGGCCGCCGGGCGGGCGTCCCCGACGGCGGTCCGGTGAAGGTCCCGCACGGTCCGTACGACGGCCCGGGTCACCACGTCGGTACCGGCCTCGCGCTCGAACCAGTGCCAGTCGCCGTGGGCGTTCATCTCCAGGAACACGGGCTCCTCCCCGGTCCAGAGAAAGTCGAAGGCCCCGTAGACGGCGCCGCAGTCCCCGGCCAGGGCGCGCGCCGCCGAGGCCACGGCGTCCGGAGGACGGACCCGCCGTACGCGCACCTCGCCGGGGCGGGTCCAGAGGTCCTCGGGACGCTCCTTGGCCACCTCAAAGGCGTGCAGCTCGTCCCCGGCGAGGTAGACCCGGTACTCCGCGTCGTGTTCGACGTACTCCTGGAGCACCACCGGTGTGGAGCGGGGCAGTCCCGGCACACCGGTGAGCCGGTCGCGGTCCAGGACGCGCGGCAGGTACCAGGCGAGCCGGCCGGGGGACGGCTCCACGTAGTGCCGGTCGAGGACCTTGAGCACGTACCGCTCGGCGGGGAGCAGCCCGGCCGCGTCCGCCGGGTCGGTGGTGACCAGTCCGCGCGGGACGCGCACACCGAGCGCCCGCGCCCGGTCCCGCTGCACCAGCTGCCCCGGGTCGTCGGCGCCGATGGCGGCCGGGGAGGCCAGGGCCAGCTGCCGGGCCAGTGCCGCCCAGGCGTCCCGGTGCGCCATCCGCCCGCCGGCCGCCCCGGCCGGAGACGCGGCCCGGGGCGAGAAGTGGCGCACCCAGGTCACCGTCGGGGCGAACCGGTGCCCGTCCAGGGTCAGTACGCCGTCCGGCCCGTGGACCGCCCGGACGTCCGCCAGGCGGTCCGCGTCGAGCCGGTGCACCGGCACGCCGATCCGCCGGAGCAGGCCGGCCACCTCGGCGGCCTCCCCGTCGCCGCGTCTGGTGAGGAGCAGGACGCAGCGCTCAGCCATGGGTCGGGGCCAGCAGCGATTCCGCCATCTCCAGGAGCCGCAGCGCCTTGTCGGACCGGTTGCTGGGCTCGGCGGCGCGCAGCCGGGTGAGCAGTTCCAGCCCGATCGCGGCCTGGTCGGCGAGCAGCCCGAGCAGTTCGACGTCGGCCATCTCCCGTACGCCGTTCGCCCCCCGGTCCAGTACCTCCAGGACGCCGACGCACTCGTCGTCGCCGAACAGCGGAGCGGCCATGATGCTGTCCGGTACGTACCCGGTGGAGGCGGCGGCCTCGCCCGAGAAGTGCCGCGACTCGCGCAGGTCGTCCACGAGCATCGACTGACCCGACGCGGCGACCCAGCCCGCGATGCCGGTTCCCGCCGGGAAGCGCGTACCGACGAGCTGGCCGTCTCCCTCGCCGGCCACGGCCTCGAAGACCAGGTCGCCGGTCTCCGGGTCGATGAGGAAGATCGAGGAGGCCGCCGCGCCGAAGGCGTGGCGCGCGACTTCCACGACGGACTGAAGCAGGCGGCGCTCCACGGGCGTCGCGGCGTCAACGGAATTCGTCATGCGCACCTCCAAGTCGACCGGTGGTGTTCCCGGCGCAGAGGAACAGCACCGTCTTCAGCTGGAACGGCGTGAGCCAGGGGTGCTTGCCGAGGATCAGCGCGCACAGGCCCGAGATGTGCGGTGCGGCGAAGCTGTTGCCGGTCGAGCGGATGGTGCCGCCACCGGGCCACGCCACGGGCACGCGTACACCGCGCGCGTGGAACTCCACGGGCGGCGAGGGGTTGTAGTAGTACGTCAGGGGGTCGTCCTCGTCGTGGCTCGCGACGGAGACCACCGAGGAGAACGACCAGGGATAGCTGGGTACCGGCCGGTTGTGCGCGGAGACGACGAGCACGCACCGGCGGAAGTAGGCCCGGTCGGCGAGCTCGTGGAGTTGCGCGGTCAGGGCGGGCCGGGTCGTCGCCAGACTCAGGTTGATGACGTCGAAGTCCTGCTCGACGGCCCACGAGAGACCGGCGATGAGGGCCGGGCCGCTGCCGGTCTTCCCGTCGGTCAGCACCTGGACGGACGAGAGCGAGACCCCCGGCGCGACGGACCTGATCACCCCGGCGCAGGCGGTGCCGTGGCCGGCGCGGTCGGTGGCCTCGCACGGCACCATCTCCACCCCGCCGGCCTCGTCCGGCACGGCCGTCACGGCCAGGTCGACCGGGCCGACCATCGGATGGCCGCCCTCGATCCCGCTGTCCACGACGCACACCCGGACCCCGGAACCGTCGGCGCCGCCCCAGGCCCACTCGGGCGAGACCGAGTCCATGGGGACGGACGCGAACCCCTCCGCCGTCTGGACCCGGGTCGCGCCCCAGGCCGGGACGCCCGGGGTGTAGGCCCGCGGAGGCCGTCTCCAGGGCGGATCGCTCATCGCTTCTCCTCCAGCTCGGCCAGCCACGCCCGTACCGTCCTGGCGGGGAGCACGGCCTCCTTCGCCGTCAGCGCGGCCAGCGCGCGCCCGGCCGCACGCCGGGCGCGCACCGGTTCGCCCACGGCGTCCAGCACCCGGGCCGCCTCGGACCACACGTCGCCGATGAGGCACGGGTCGTCGGTGCCGTCCACGGCGGCGGTGGCGCGCTCGGCGTCCCCGACGGCCTCCCCGTACGCCCCGGCCCGCGCCCGCACCCGCGCCCGCAGCGCCA
>NZ_JAAGNI010000095.1 GCF_010550605.1 Streptomyces sp. SID9727 | reverse complement strand
CCCGGCGAAGCGCGCGAAGAAGGCCACCGCGCCGCCCAAGCCCCGCAGCGCCGGCAGCCAGGAGCTGCGCCCGGCCACCCCGCTGCACGACGCCGACCGGGGCCGGCTGCTGGCCGGCGAGCACCACGCCCCGCACGATCTGCTGGGCGCCCACCAGGTGGGCGACGGGGTGGAGATCCGGGTGCTGCGCCCGTTCGCCCGGTCGGTCACCGTCCTCGCGAAGGGGCTGCGGGCGCCGCTGCACAGCGACGGGGACGGGCTGTTCTCCGGGGTGCTGCCGCTGCCTTCGGTGCCGGAGTACCGGCTCCTGGTGGCGTACGAGGACAACGAGATCGAGGTCCACGACCCGTACCGCTTCCTGCCCGCGCTCGGGGAGCTGGACCTGCACCTGATCCGGGAGGGGCGGCACGAGGAGCTGTGGACCGCGCTCGGGGCGCGGCCGATGGAGCACCAGGGGGTCGCCGGGACGCGGTTCACGGTGTGGGCGCCGAACGCCCGGGGCGTGCGCGTGTGCGGTGACTTCAACTACTGGGACGGCACGGGCTTCCCGATGCGGTCGCTGGGCTCCTCCGGGGTGTGGGAGCTGTTCCTGCCGGGGACCGGGGAGGGCGCGCTGTACAAGTTCGACATCTGCCGCCCCGACGGTTCGCACACCATGCGCTCGGACCCGATGGCCCGGCACACCGAGGTGCCGCCCGCCACCGCCTCCGTGGTGACGGCCGCGCACCACGTGTGGCAGGACCAGGAGTGGATGGCGAACCGCGGGAACGTGCCGGTGCACGAGGCGCCGTTCTCGGTGTACGAGGTGCACCTGCCGTCCTGGCGGCCCGGTCTCTCGTACCGGCAGCTGGCGGAGCAGCTGCCCGCATACGTCAAGGAGCTGGGCTTCACGCACGTCGAGCTGATGCCGGTGTCGGAGCACCCCTTCGGCGGCTCCTGGGGCTACCAGGTGACCGGGTTCTACGCGCCGACCTCCCGGATGGGCTCGCCGGACGACTTCCGCTTCCTGGTGGACGCGCTGCACCGGGCCGGGATCGGCGTGATCATGGACTGGGTGCCGGCGCACTTCCCGCGCGACGACTGGGCCCTCGCGGAGTTCGACGGCCGGCCGCTGTACGAGCACTCCGACCCGCGGCGGGCCGCGCACCCGGACTGGGGGACGCTGGAGTTCGACTACGGGCGCACCGAGGTCCGGAACTTCCTGGTCGCCAACGCCACGTACTGGTGCGAGCAGTTCCACATCGACGGGCTGCGGGTGGACGCGGTCGCCTCGATGCTCTACCTCGACTACTCGCGCGAGGACGGCCAGTGGTCGCCGAACGAGTTCGGCGGGCGGGAGAACCTGGACGCGGTCTCCTTCCTCCAGGAGATGAACGCCACGGTCTACCGGCGCAATCCGGGCGTGGTCACCATCGCCGAGGAGTCCACCGCCTGGGACGGTGTGACCCGGGCCACCGACCACGGCGGGCTCGGCTTCGGGCTGAAGTGGAACATGGGCTGGATGCACGACTCGCTGGTGTACGTCTCCAAGGAGCCGGTGCACCGCAAGTACCACCACAACGAGATGACGTTCTCGATGGTGTACGCGTACAGCGAGAACTACGTGCTGCCGATCTCGCACGACGAGGTGGTGCACGGCAAGCAGGCGCTGGTCTCCAAGATGCCGGGCGACTGGTGGCAGCAGCGCGCCAACCACCGCGCGTACCTGGGCTTCATGTGGGCCCACCCGGGCAAGCAACTGCTGTTCATGGGGCAGGAGTTCGCGCAGGGCGCGGAGTGGTCGGAGGGCCACGGGCCGGACTGGTGGCTGCTGGACCCCGCGTACGAGGCGTCCGGCGACCACCGCGGGGTGCGGGAGCTGGTCGGCGACCTGAACAGGGTGTACGGGGCGACGCCCGCGCTCTGGCAGCGCGACACCCGTCCGGAGGGCTTCGCCTGGGTGGACGGGGGCGCGGCGGAGGACAACGTGTTCGCGTTCCTGCGCCACGACGCGAAGGGCGCGCCGCTGCTGGCGGTCTCCAACTTCTCCCCGGTGGTCCGGCACGACTACCGGCTCGGGGTACCGGAGGGCCCCCGGCTGTGGGCGGAGGTCCTGAACACGGACGCGGCCCGGTACGGCGGCGGCGGTGTGGTCAACGAGGAGCCGCTGAAGCCGGAGGACGTGCCGTCCCACGGCAGGCCGTCGAGCGTGTCGCTGACGCTGCCGCCGCTGGCGACGGTGTGGTTCAAGCCGGCGTGATCCGAACGACAGGCCCTGGGGGCGGGGGCCCGGTGGCCCCCGCCCCTCGGGCGGCTCAGAGCACGTCCTCCAGCTCCTGGAGGAGCCGGCGCTTCGGGCGGGCGCCGACCATGGACTTCACCGGTTCGCCGTTCCGGAACACCATCAGGGTGGGCATCGAGAGCACGCCGTACCGGGTGCTGATCCCCGGGTTGCGGTCGACGTCGATCTGGACGACGCGGAGCCGTTCGCGCTCCTCCTCGGCGACGGCGCCCAGGACCGGGGCGAGCTGGCGGCAGGGGCCGCACCAGTCGGCGGTGAACTCCACCAGGACGGGCCGGGTCTCCCCCCGCACCTCGGCGTCGAAGGTCTCGTCGGTGAGCTCGTCGACGCCCGTTACGTGGATCATCTGTCATCCTCCCAGTTCGCAGCGTGGTTCGGGGCCGCCGGGCAGCTCTGCGGACGCCTCCAGCTCGGCGCGGGCCAGCTGAGCGCCCACCTCCGTGCGGACGGCCCGCAGCTGCTCGATGAGCCGGTCGAGCTCGCCGAGCTTGCGCCGGTAGACGGCGAGCGAGGCGGGGCAGGCGTCCCCGGCGGGGTGCCCGGCGCGCAGGCACTCCACGAAGGGCCGGGTCTCCTCCAGGTCGAACCCGAAGTCCTGGAGGGTCCGGATCTGCCGGATCAGCCTGAGGTCGCCCTCGTCGTACGTGCGGTAGCCGTTCACCGCGCGCCGTGCGGGCAGCAGCCCGCGCGACTCGTAGTAGCGCAGCGTCCGCGTCGTCGTCCCGGCCCGTTCGGCCAGCTCCCCGATTCGCATACCGCGACCGTAATCCTTGACGCCGACGTCAAGGCAAGGGCGTCAGACCTTCGTGAGCGAGGGCCGGTCCTCGCCGCCGTCCCGGGCCTCGGGGACGTACGGCTCGTCGGCGCCCTCGTCGGAGAGCATCTTCTCGTCGAAGGGAATCGCGCCGGAGAGCACCTGGCCGACCCGTTCGCGGTCGATCTCCTTGGTCCAGGTGCCGACGAGGACCGTGGCGACCGCGTTGCCCGCGAAGTTGGTCAGGGCGCGGGCCTCGCTCATGAAGCGGTCGATGCCGACGATCAGGCCGACGCCGTCGACCAGTTCGGGGCGGTGCGACTGGAGGCCGCCGGCGAGGGTGGCGAGCCCGGCGCCGGTGACGCCCGCCGCGCCCTTGGAGGCGATGACCATGAAGACCAGCAGGGAGATCTGCTCACCGATGCTCAGCGGGTCGCCCGTCGCGTTGGCGATGAACAGCGAGGCCATCGTGAGGTAGATCGCGGTGCCGTCCAGGTTGAAGGAGTAGCCGGTCGGCACGGTGATGCCGACGACGGGCTTGCTGACGCCCATGTGCTCCATCTTCGCGATCAGCCGGGGCAGCGCCGACTCCGAGGAGGAGGTGGAAAGGATCAGCAGGAACTCCCGGCCGAGGTACTTCAGCAGCGCGAAGATGTTGACCCCCGCGACCAGGCGCAGGATCGCGCCGAGCACCACGAAGACGAAGAGCGCGCAGGTGACGTAGAAGCCGATCATGATGACCGCGAGGGACTTCAGCGCGTCCACGCCGGTCTCGCCGACCACCGCGGCCATCGCGCCGAACGCGCCGACGGGCGCCGCCCACATGATCATGGCGAGGATGCGGAAGACGAGGCGCTGGATGTGCCCGACGCCGCGCAGCACCGGCTCGCCGGCCGGGCCCAGGGCCTGCAGCGCGAAGCCCGCGAGCAGGGCGATCAGCAGGGTCTGGAGGACCTCGCCCGCGGTGAAGGCGGAGACCAGGGTGGTCGGGATGATGCCGAGCAGGAAGTCCGTGGTGGACTCGCCGGCCCCCTCCGCCTGCTTCTCCCCGGCGGCGCGGACCGCCTCGGTGATGTGGAGGCCGGAGCCGGGCTCCAGGATGTTGCCGACGACCAGGCCGATGGCCAGCGCGACCGTCGACATGACCAGGAAGTAGCCGAGGGCGAGGCCGCCGACGGCCCCGACCTTGGCGGCCTTGCGGACCGAGCCGACGCCCAGGACGATCGTGCAGAAGATGATCGGCGAGATCATCATCTTGATCAGGTTCACGAATCCGGTGCCGATGGGCTTGAGCTCGACGGCGGCGTCCGGGGCGACGAAGCCCACGAGGATGCCGAGGCCGACGGCCACGATCACGGCGAGATACAGGTACTTCGTACGGTCCGGCTTGGTGCGTTCCGGCTCGGCGGCGCTCACTGCCACGGGGGTCTCCTCGGGTCGTCCTCGTCCCACCCCCGTGCCGGGGGTCCCGGCGACTATCCCGCCCGCTGTGATCGTGGTCACCCTTGCGGTCATTTCGTTCATAGGTGGGGCCGGCCATCGGGGGGTGGACGAAGGAGCGGGGCCGGGTGCGTGCAGCTGCAAGGCGGAGGATTGAGGCAACGCGGAGCGTTGTTGATTGACGACAACGCCGCAGATGTGCGTGCCCAGCCCCGCGACGCCGCCCCCCGATGGCCGGCCCCACCTAGGTTTTCGGCCAGGCACACTGAGGGGATGCGTTTCCCCCGTACCCGACCGCGCAGCCTGGCCGGCCAGCTGTTCGCGTGGCAGGTGGTGCTGGTGGCGGCCGTCGTGGCGGGGTGCGCGTTCTTCGCGTACGCCTCCGGGCGCGGCCAGGCCGAGGAGACGGCGGCCCGGCAGGCGCGGGCGGTGGCCCTCTCGGTGGCCGGATCGCCGTCGGTCCGGGAGGCGATCCGCACCGACGACCCGTCCGCCGCGCTCCAGCCGTACGCGGAGCGGGTGCGCAAGGACACCGGGGTCGCCTTCATCACGATCATGAGCCCGGCCCGGGTCCGCTGGACGCACCCGCACGCCGAGCACATCGGGGAGACCTTCCTCGGGCACACCGCCCGGGCGCTGCGCGGGGAGACCTTCTCGGAGACGTACACCGGCACGCTCGGGCCCTCGATCCGGGTCGTCACCCCGGTCCGCGACGGCGGCCGGATCACCGGCCTGGTCAGCGCGGGCATCACCGTGGACCGGGTCTCCTCGCAGGTGCGGGCCCAGCTGGGCGCCCTGGCGCTCGCGGCCGGCGCGGCCCTGGTGCTCGGCGGACTCGGCACGTACGTGATCAACGCCCGGCTGCGGAGGCACACGCACGGAATGAACGCGGCGGAGCTGAGCCGGATGCACGACTACCACGAGGCGACCCTGCACGCGGTGCGCGAGGGGCTGCTGATGCTGGACGGGCAGCGCCGGATCGCCCTGGTCAACGACGCGGGCCGGGAACTGCTCGGTCTGGCCCCGGGCGTCGTCGGCCGCCGGGTCGCCGATCTCGATCTGCCGGCCCCGCTGACCGGGGCACTGCTCGCGTCCGAGGAGCGGGTGGACGAGGTGCACCTGACGGCGGACCGGGTCATCGTCGTGAACACCCGTCCGGTGGTCGGCGGCGAACGGCGCGGGACCGTGGTGACCCTGCGCGACCACACCGAGCTCCAGGCGCTGTCCGGGGAACTGGACTCGGAGCGCGGCTTCACCCGGGCGCTGCGCTCCCAGGCGCACGAGGCGGCGAACCGGCTGCACACCGTGGTCTCGCTGATCGAGCTGGGCCGGGCGGACGAGGCGGTGGGCTTCGCCACGGCCGAACTGGAGCTGGCCCAGGCGCTCACCGACCGGGTGGTGGGCGCGGTCGCCGAGCCGGTGCTCGCGGCCCTGCTGCTCGGCAAGGCGGCCCAGGCGAACGAGCGCGGCGTGGAGCTGGTACTCGCGGAGGACAGCCTCATCGACGACGGCGCCCTGCCCGCGTCGCTCCCCGCCCGTGACCTGGTGACCATCCTGGGCAACCTGATCGACAACGCGGTGGACGCGGTGACCCGGGAGGCGGCCGCACCCGGGCCGCGCGGCCGGGTCACGGTCACCGCGCTCGCCGAAGGGGGCGAACTCCTGCTGCGCGTCGCGGACAACGGGGCCGGGGTCGACCCGGCGGACGCGGCCGAGGTGTTCCGGGCCGGCTGGTCGACGCACGGCGCGGGGCGCGGCCTC
>NZ_JAAGNI010000077.1 GCF_010550605.1 Streptomyces sp. SID9727 | reverse complement strand
CGCCGCGTTCGAGCGCGCGCACGGCGGACGCGGCTGAGCCCGCGGGGCAGCCGTTCCACCACGTCCGGGCCGCGGGACCGTCCCCCCGCGGCCCGGTCGCGTGTCCGGGGCCCGCCTCAGCCGCGCCCGCCCGGGGCGAGGGTGATCCGCACGTTCTGGGGTGCGTCGCGGGGGAAGGTCCAGACGCGGCCTGCGGTGCTGACCGCGGTCAGCGCGGTGTCGTCCAGGGTGACGTGGTGGAACGGGTCGGACCAGCGGGAGACGGCGAGCCATTCGAGGGTGGTCTCCCCGTCGTCCCGGGTCAGCGCCACCCAGCCGATGGAGCCGTGCCGGGCGGACTCCCCCACCGAGGCGCGGCGTCCGCCGTGGACGTGGGTGGCGTGAGTGGATTCGACGTCCACCCAGTCGTCCGCGCTCCATTCGGTGGCCCGCAGGATCTCCAGCCACTGCCAGCTCTCGGCCCGCGGATCGCCGGACCCTCCGGGCGGCTGCGTCCGCAGCAGGTCCATCACGCGGAGGGAGCCGTCGGCGAACACGATGACGTCACCGTCGGGCGCCTCCCGGTCGCGCCAACGGCGGTGCACCAGCTGGGCCATGGGCGTCGCGGTCGCGTCGTTCATGCGCTCGATTCTGGCACGGGGTACCGGGCCCGCCGCGGTCAGAACCCGCCGCCGAAGTCCCCGCCGCCCCCGAAACCGCCGCCGTCTCCGAAGCCTCCCCCGTCGCCGAAGCCGCCGCCGCCGAAGCCGGACGAGTCGAAGTCCGTACCCGAGAAATCGCCGCCGGAGAAGTCACCGCCCAGGTCACCGCCGCCGTAGTCACCGCCCCCGTAGTCCGCCGCGTACGCCGGGGTGGCCAGCATCGAGCCGAGCATCGTGCCGACCAGGAGGCCCGGCAGCAGGCCCCCGCCGAAGTAGCCGCCCGCCCAGGGGCCGTAGGCCGGGCCCGCCTCCCAGTACGGGCGGCGGGTGCCGTCGCCCACCTCGACGGTGCGGCTCATCGGGTCCTCGCCCTCGTTCAGCCGGATCTCGTCCGCCGCGCACACCGGGACCTCCCGCGCGCTGCCGCCCGCCGGGGCCCAGCGGACGTCCGCGACCGAGGGGCCGTGGCGCGGGTCGAAGAAGCAGGGCGGGCGGCGGGCCGGGAGTGCGCGGCCGGAGCGTCGGGCGTCGAGCACCGCGAGCGAGTAGCGCCCGTCCTCCAGGGCCTGGGTCACCCCGCGCACGTCCGAGGGGTGTTTCGCTCCCGCCATACGGGACTTGGCGCTCTCGTAGGAGTCGAGGGCGCGTTCGTAGTCGGCGCGCATCGCGTCGTCGACGCCGGGCTCCGCCGGGTGGAAGTCGAGCCGTTCCAGGGTCTCCCCGTACGCCGTGATGTCCTCGTCCACGACCACCCGCAGCTTGTCGAGCGCGACCCGCTCCTCTTCCTCCTTGCGCCTGCGGTTGCGGCGTACGACCGTGTACGCGGCGGCCCCGCCGAGGACCACCACGGCACCGACGACGGCCAGGCCGACGGCAGCCGAGCTGCCGTTGGACGCGGAGTGCTCGCCGCCGCTCCAGGAGGCGGGGGCGCTGCCCCGGGCCTGTTCGACGGCGCGGTCCACGAAGGCGTTGAGCTGGGTCGCCGCGTCGGTGTCCGCGCCGGGGGTCTTCACGGCGGCGGTGAGGTTGATGACGGCGTTCCGGGACATGACCTGGGGGTCGGCGCCGGCGCTGAAGCCGTCGCCGAGGCGGATCGCGTAGACGCCGGTGATGCCCGTCTCGGCGCGCAGGGTGCGCAGCACGGTGTCCTCGGGGAAGGCGGCGGTGTTCGGCAGCACGGCCACAAACACCGGTTTGTCCGCGTCCTCGATCTTCTTGCTCAGCGCGGCGGCCTGGCTCCGGGAGAGCTGGTCGGATGCGGCGGGGTCGACGTAGACGGGGCCCTTGCGCAGGGCCTGGGCGACGTCGTTCACGGTGGAGGCGCCGGTCGCGGCGGGAGGCGCCGGGGCCGCTGCCGGGGCCAGGAAGAGCGCGAGGGCGGACAGCAGGACCAAGAGCCCCGCCAGGAGCGCCGCCGGGGCCGTGGAGACGAGAAGCGGCCTGTTCCGCATACTCCCAAGCTAACGCACACGCGTACGAAACGGGTCGGGACGTACGGAACGGGCGGGCGGCCTCCTGGTGCCGCCCGCCCGTCCCGCGTCCTCAGGCGGCCCGGTAGGCGGTCCTGAGCTTCGCCACGGCACCGGTCAGATCACCGGTGAGCAGCAGGTGGTCGGCGTCCGCGAACGGCTTGGACACCTTCTCGGTCAGCTTGCCGCCGGTCTTCTGCTGGACCAGCAGGCGGGCCTGGCCGACGATCTCCCGGCCCACCTCGGTGCGGCCGAGGCCGGCCTTCTGCGCGACCTGTGCGGCCACGCCGAGCAGGGTGAGCGTGGCCTCGCCGCCGGCCGGGGGCTTCTTCAGCGTGGTGAGACCCCAGCCGTACGGGAACTGGGGGTCGTACGACGCGTCGCCCACGTTGATCGGGAGCTGCGCCTCGGACTTGGGCCAGGTCACCGGGAGCTGCCCGGTGAAGGGCCGCTTGCCGAAGAGGACGTCGGCGACGCCGTCGCCCTCGGAGCCCGGCAGCCAGGACGCCACCAGCGCGTCGATGTCGCCCAGCTGGTCCCCGATGAGCTGGGGGCGGCCCGAGACGACCAGGACGGCGCACTTCATCGCGGCGCAGACCTTGTCGATCGCGGCCCGGTCGGCGTCGGACAGCTTCAGGTCGTGCCCGTTGCCGACGTCACCGACGCCCTCCGCGTACGGGGTCTCCCCGACGACGACCACGCCCACGTCGTGGCCGGCGGTGTCGGCGGAGGCGTCCTTGGAGTACGTGACGGACGCGGCGTCCTTCTTCATGGCGGACAGGATCGTGGTGCCCGGGGTGATGGCACCGGACGAGCCCTGCCAGCTGACGGTCCAGCCGCCGGCCTGGTTGCCGATGTCGTCGGCGTTGGAGCCGGCCACGTACACCTTCTGCGAGGACTTCAGCGGCAGCACGTTGCCGTCGTTCTTCAGCAGGACCTGCGACTTGGCGGCGGCCTCGCGGGCCACGGCCCGGTGCTCGGCGGAACCGATCTTCTTCAGGTTGGCGGTGTCCGCGTACGGCTGCTCGAAGAGGCCCAGCTTGAACTTCTGGGTCAGGATGCGGGAGACCGCGTCGTCGATCCGGGACTGCGGGATGCGGCCCGCGGTGACCTCGTCCTGGAGCGTCTTCGTGAAGTCCTTGTACTCGGTCGGGACCATGATCATGTCGAGTCCGGCGTTGATCGACGTGCGCACGTCGCTCGCGTAGTCGCCGGGGAGCTGGTCGATCGCCTTGTAGTCGCTGATGACGAAGCCCTCGAAGCCCATGCGGTCCTTGAGGACGCCGTTGATCATCTCGGCGTCGCCGTGCATCTTCACCGGGCCCTGGTCGTCCCCGATGATGTCGAGCGAGGAGTAGGACGGCATGACCGTGCCGACGCCCCGCTTCACCGCGTCCTCGAAGGGCGCGAGGTGGACGGCCTCCAGCTCCTGCCGGGTGACCTTGGTGACGCCCTGGTCGGTCGTGTACGAACCGGTGGTCGAGGAGCCGTACTCCGTACCGCCGTCCCCGACGTAGTGCTTGGCGGTGGCCAGCACCTTGTCGTTGCGGTCCAGGTCCTTGCCGTTGGCCGCGCCCTGCATGCCCTGGATCACGGTCTCCAGGGACTTCACGAGGGCCGGGTCCTCACCGTAGGACTCGTAGGAGCGGCCCCAGCGCTCGTCGCGTGAGACGCAGAGGCAGGGCGCGAAGTCCCACGGGACGCCGGTCGCGCGGACCTCGCTCGCGGTGACGGCACCGGTCTTCTCGGCCAGCTTCGGGTCGCGTGTGGCGCCGAGGCCGACGTTGTGCGGCATGACGGTCGCGCCGACCAGGTTGTTGTGGCCGTGCACCGCGTCCACGCCGTAGATCAGCGGGATCTGGAAGCGGGTGGCCTGGGCGCGCAGCTGGTAGCCGTCGATCATCTTGGCCCACGCCTCGGGGGTGTTGGGCGCGGGGACGGAGCCGCCGCCGGAGAGCAGCGAGCCGAGGTCGTACGTGGCGATGTCGCCCTGCGAGGAGAGCGCGTTGCGCTCGGCTTGGGTCATCTGGCCGGCCTTCTCGGCGGGCGACATCCGGGCGAGCAGGTCGGCGACCCGCTTCTTCACCGGCAGCTTGGCGTTCTGGTACGGCAGCCCGTGGGCGTCGATGACGGCCTGCGGGTTCTCCTTCGGCGGCCGGGCGCCGGTGACCGTCAGCTCCAGCGGGACGGTCTTCGCGGTGGCGGCACCGGAGACCTTCTTCGTCGCGATCTCCACCCGGTGGGTGGTGCCGGACGCGGTGCCCGCGGGGAAGGTGTACGTGCCGCTGACCGGCGTGAAGTCGGTGCCGGGCTTCGCCGTGCCGCCCTTCGTCCCGTACGCGACGGTGACGGGCTCCTCCAGCGGGGCGGAACCGGTCGTGGTGAGCGTGAAGCCGAGGGACGCGGACGCGCCCTGCTTCACCGGGACCACCGCGGCCTCGGTGACGACGCTCGCCTTCAGGGCCGCGTCGGCCTTGCCGTACAGCTCGACACCGTCCATGGCGAACTTGCCGGGGGCGCCGGTCGGCAGGGTGAGGGCGTACCCCCACATCTCGTTCAGGCCGAGGACCTGGTCGATGCCGCCGACGGGCTGGTAGTCGCCCCGGTAGGTGAAGTCGGCGAACGGGATCTCGACGAGGTGCCAGCCCTCCCAGTCGTCGGTGAACGAGGTGGTCCACAGCTCGGACGCCTCGCCGTTGGCGCCGCCGTCCTTGATCTCGAAGGCGATCCGCTTGCCCGAACCGGGCGGCAGGGGCGCGGTGTTCTGGCCGTACCACCAGAAGCGGATGCCCTTGTGGGCGGACCAGTCGTGCGGCTGCGCGTCGGCGGCGTAGTCGTGGCTGAAGCCGCCGTAGCCGCTGATGTCGTAGGTGCCTTCGAGGACCTTGGCGCCCTCGGGGGCGTCGGACCGGTCCTTCAGTGCCAGGGTGGGCGGATCGTCGGCGTCGCCGCCCCAGGTGAAGAGGCCCTCGGCCGGCTGGTTGGCGAAGGGCACCTCCCCCTCGAAGCGGTCGACGGCGACCGGTGCCGGTTCGTCGGCGGCCGGTGCCGCCGTGGACGGGACGGCCCCGGCGAGCAGGCCGGCCACCACGGTGGCGGCGGCCAGCACGGCGGTGGCGGGTCTCGCCCGGCGGCGGGTGCGGGGTGGCATGTGTGCGGCTCCTTCGTACGGTGGCCGCGCGCGGCCCGGCGGGGGTGCCGGGCCGTGCGCGGGACGCGGGTGGTACGGGAAGGTGACGTGCCTGTGGGGGGTGGTGGTGCGTGGGGGTGTCTCTGGGCCGGGTCCGGGGGCGCTACTTCTTCTGCTCCACCCGCACCCAGTCGATCTCCGCCTTGACGCCGCCCTGCGCGACCCGGTCGACGCTGGACTGCGGAAGGCCCCAGTACGGGCTGGTGACCTTGTTCCACCCGGCGGGGTACGCGCCGCCGAGCGCCAGGTTGAGGATCACGTACTGGTTGTGGTCGAAGACCCATTTGCCGCGCGTGGACTCCAGCTTGGAGCGGGAGGTCGTCTGCACGACGCGGTCGTCCACGGTGAACGTCATGCCCTCGGGCGTCCACTCGACGCCGTAGGTGTGCCACTGGTCGGCCCGGCCGCCGTTCGCGTACGTCTGCTGCTTGCCGATGTTGCCGTCGGCGGAGTAGCCGGGGCCGTGCAGGGCGGAGCTGGTCCAGTCGCCGTAGCCGATGTTCTCCATGATGTCGGTCTCGCCCGAGCCGGGCCAGGACACGTCCGGGTTGTCGACGTCGCTGCCGAGCATCCAGAAGGCCGGCCAGAAGCCGTCACCGACCGGCAGCTTCATGCGGGCGTTGACCTTGCCGTAGGTGAAGTCGAACTTGGTGTTGGTGTCGATGCGGCCCGAGGTGAAGTCGAAGGTCCCGGCGGGCGTCCGGGTGCAGCCCTTGCAGTACTTCGACTGGAGGACCAGGGAGCCGTTCTCGGTACGGATGTTGTCCGCCGAGTCGACGTACGCCTGGGACTCCCCGTTGACCGGGTTCATCTCCGTGCCGGTGCGCACGACCCGCCATTTGTTGCGGTCGAGTCCTGAGCCGGTGAAGTCGTCGAAGAAGGTGGTGGTGTAGGCGCCGCCCGGGTTCTTGGGGAGGGCCGGGTAGGCGGCGTTCGCGCTGCCGCCGGTGCCCCACACCTGGAACTCGTAGAGCGAGTAGCCGAATTGGGCGGTGGCGGGCGCGGGGTTGTAGAACGAGCGCCGCTCGACACCCAGCATCCGGACGTAGCGGCCGGTCGCCGGGGTGGGCAGCTTGACGGTGTCGTGCCGTCCGACGGCGTCGCCGGGCGACTTGACGTCCGCGCGGCGGGCGGCGACCTCGGAGGCGGACGGCTGGTAGACGGTGCGCCAGGTGCGGTTGTCGTCGGAGACCTGGATGCGGTAGTCGACGGCGTAGGCCGCCTCCCAGTACAGGTCCACGGTGTCGATGGTGGAGGTGGCCCCGAGGTCGACGCCCACCCAGCGGTTGGCGTTCCAGTCGCTGGACCAGCGGGACTGGTCGGCCTTCAGGTCGGCGGGCCAGCCGCCGTCGGTGACGAAGGCAGGGGAGTTGCCGGCGTGCTGGTAGAAGTCGCCGTACGCGGGGTGGTTGAGGGCGAGGTTGGTGCGGGTGGTGGAGGCCGGGGCGGGCTCTCCTCCGTACACCTTGAAGGAGTACAGCGAGTAGCCCCAGGGGGTGGCGCGCTGGATGCCGCGCATCCGGACGTAGCGGCCGGTGACCTCCTGCGGGTAGCTGTGCGCGGTGACGCTGCCGCCGGTGCCGTCGTCCTCGGTGTAGAAGGTGGTCCAGTCGGTGCCGTTCCTCGACACCTCCAGGACGTACTTCTTGCCGTAGGCGGCCTCCCAGTCGAGGGTGACGCTGCTGACGCGGATGACGGAGCCGAGGTCGACCCGGATCCAGGCGTTGTCCGCGAAGTCGCTGGACCAGCGGGTGGTGCCGTTGCCGTCGGCCGCGGCCCCCGGTCCGGAGGCGGCGTTCTCGCTGCCGGAGGCGGTGACGGCGCCCGGGTTCGCCGTGTACGCGGCGGCGGCCCGGTCGGTGTCCCAGGCCGCGGCCTGCGCCGCCGCCGGCTTGGGGACCGGGGCGGCGTAGGCCAGGGGGGCGGCGAGGGCGATCAGAGCGGCGGTGGTGGCTGCCAGGGTCGTACGAGAGGGCATGGTGGGGCTCCCGTTCGAATCAGTGAGGGTGACGCGGCCACCCGCGGCAGTGGGGCTATGAGGCGTCGCGGGTGAGCCGGATGGTGTCGCGGTACCACATGGCGCTGTCCTTGAGCGTCCGCTCCTGCGTGTCGTAGTCGACGCGGACGATGCCGAACCGCTTGTCGTAGCCGTAGGACCACTCGAAGTTGTCCATCAGCGACCAGGCGAAGTAGCCCCGCACGTCGGCCCCCTGGGCGCGGGCGGCGGCGACGGCGGCGATGTGGTCGGCGAGGTAGGTGGTGCGGTCGGCGTCGTGGATCGCGCCGTCCTCGGAGACGGTGTCGTCGAAGGCGGCGCCGTTCTCCGTGATGACCGTCGGGAGGCCGTAGTCCTTCTCCAGACGGACGAGCAGGTCGGTGAGGGCGGTGGGGGTGATCTCCCAGTCCATGGCGGTACGCGGCAGGTCGCGCTCCACCTGGCGGGTGACGGGCAGCCCCTCCGCGTCGGTGGCGGCGCCCTCCTCCGTGACGCCGGAGAACAGCGAGCCCCGGTAGAAGTTGACCCCGAGCACGTCCAGCGGCGTCGAGATCGCGGCCAGGTCGCCGTCCTGGACGGGCAGTTCGATGCCCTGGGCGGCGAGGTCGGCGAGGGTGTCCTCGGGGTAGGCGCCCTTGACGACCGGGTCCAGGTAGAGCCGGGCGCCCAGACCGTCGGCGCGGCGGCACGCCTCGGCGTCCTCGGGGCTGTCGGTCTCCGGGGTAGCGGTGCCCAGGTTGAGGGTGATGCCGAGTTCGAGGTCGTTGCCCCGGGCGGCGGCCTGCTCGCGCAGGTACCGCGAGGCGAGTCCGTGGCCGAGGAGCAGGTGGTGCACGGCGTGGATGGCCTCGCCGAAGTTCTGCCGGCCGGGCGCCTGGCCCCCGTAGGCGTAGCCGAGCATCGCGGAGCACCAGGGCTCGTTGAGGGTGGTCCAGTGCTTCACCCGGTCGCCCAGGGCGTCGTAGGCGAGCGCGGCGTACTCGGCGAAGCGGTACGCGGTGTCGCGGACCGGCCAGCCGCCGGCGTCCTCCAGCTCCTGCGGCAGGTCCCAGTGGTAGAGGGTGACCCAGGGGGTGACGCCCTTGGCCTCCAGCTCGTCGAGCAGGCGCTTGTAGAAGTCGAGCCCCTTCGGGTTGGCGGGGCCCCGGCCGCCCGGCTGGATGCGCGGCCAGGCCAGCGAGAAGCGGTACGTGTCGACGCCGAGGTCCGCGATCAGCTGCACGTCCTGCGGCATGCGGTGGTAGTGGTCGCACGCCACGTCGCCGTTCTCACCGCGGACGACCATGCCCGGCACCCGGCAGTACGTGTCCCAGATGGACGGCGTCCTGCCGTCCTCGGCCGCCGCGCCCTCGATCTGGTACGCGGCGGTCGCGACGCCCCAGCGGAAGCCGGCGGGCAGACCG
This sequence comes from Streptomyces sp. SID9727, assembly GCF_010550605.1. GTDB lineage: Bacteria > Actinomycetota > Actinomycetes > Streptomycetales > Streptomycetaceae > Streptomyces. The sequence continues at coordinate 14,187 of NZ_JAAGNI010000077.1, read as the reverse complement.
GGTACGGCCTGCGCCGTGATCTCGCGGGCGTATGCCTGGGGGGTGACGAGGTTCATGGTTCTCCTGTGGTGTGCGTAGCTCGAGGGCTGCCTAGGCGTGGGCGGTGGCCGGGGCCTCGTGGTGGAGCCAGCAGGCCACCGAGCGGGAGCCGTCCGTCCCGGGCGCCGCGAGCACCGGGACGTGGGTGTCGCAGCCCTCGACCCTCTTGGCGCAGCGGGGGTGGAAGGCGCAGCCGGCGGGCATCGCCGAGAGGTGCGGGGGCGAGCCGGGGATGCCGCTGAGTTCGCGGCGGGGCCCGTGCAGCGCGGGGAAGGAGTGCAGCAGCCCGGCGCTGTACGGGTGGTGGGGGTCGCGGTAGATCTCGGCGGCGCCGGCCTCCTCCACGATCCGGCCGCCGTACATGATCGCGATCCGGTCGGAGAACTCGATCAGCAGCGAGATGTCATGGGTGATGAAGACGACCGAGAACCCCAGCTCCTCGCGGAGGCGGACCAGCTGGCGCAGGATCTGCCGCTGCATGACCACGTCGAGCGCGGTCGTCGGCTCGTCCATGATGACGATCTCGGGTTCCAGGGCGAGCGCCATCGCGATCATCACGCGCTGGCGCATGCCGCCGGAGAGCTGGTGCGGGTAGGCGCCGAGCCGGTCGGGGGAGATTCCGACGAGGCTGAGGAGTTCCCGGGCACGGGCGGTGCGGTCGGCCTTCCGCATCTCCGGGCGGTGCGCCTGGAGGACGTCGGTGAGCTGGGCGTGGACCGTGTAGACGGGGTTCAGCGAGTTCATCGCGCCCTGGAAGACGATGGACAGCTCCTGCCAGCGGAAGGCGCGCAGCTGGGCCGCCGACATCGCGAGCAGGTCCATGGCCTCGCCGTCGCGCCCGTGGTAGTGGACCTCGCCGCCGGTGATGACGCCGGGCGGGGAGAGGAGCCGGGTGACCGCGTAGGCCAGGGTGGACTTGCCGGAGCCGGACTCGCCGGCGAGGCCGAGGACTTCGCCCCGGTGCAGGGTGAGGTCGATGTCGCGCAGGGCGTGCACGGCGTCGGTGCCGGTCCCGTAGTCCACGTTGAGGCCGCTGATGGTGAGGACGGGCTCGCTCATGAGCGGGTCTCCTTGTGGCGCTGGGTGCCGGTGCCGGGACGGGCCACCGGGGTGAAGCCGACGCGCATCCTGACCTTGCGGGAGCCGCCGGTCTCGGTGCGCAGTCGCGGGTTGACGAACTCGTCGATGCCGAAGTTGATCAGGGCGAGGGACATGCCGAGCAGGGCGATGCAGAGCCCGGCCGGGACGAACCACCACCAGGCGCCCTGGGCCAGGGCCTGGCTGGACTGCGCCCAGAACAGGACGGTCCCCCAGTTCCAGTTGGAGATGTCGGCGACGCCGATGAAGGCGAGGGTGATCTCGGAGAGGATCGCGAAGATGACCGTGCCGACGAAGCCGGAGGCGATGACCGCGGTGAGGTTCGGCATCACCTCGAAGATGATGATCCGCCAGGTCGGCTCGCCCGTGGCGCGGGCCGCCTCCACGTAGTCGCGGCGGCGCAGCGACAGGGTCTGGGCGCGCAGGACGCGGGCGCCCCAGGCCCAGGAGGTGAGCGCGATGACGAAGGCGATGAGCAGGTCGCCGGCGTCCGTGACGAAGCTGGCGATGATGATGATCAGCGGTAGTCCGGGGATGACCAGGAAGACGTTGGACAGCAGCGACAGCGCCTCGTCGGCCAGCCCGCCGAGGAAGCCGGCGGTGACGCCGATCAGCACCGACAGGACGGTGGCGAGGATGCCCGCGACGAAGCCGACGACGAGCACGCCCCGGGTGCCGACGAGGATCTGCGAGAGCACGTCCTGACCGGTCTGCGTGGTGCCGAACCAGTGCGAACCGGAGGGGGCCTGCAACAGGTCCTGGCTCATCGCGCTGGGGTCGTACGGGGCGATCCACGGGCCGATGATCGCGATCAGCACGAAGAAGAGCAGGATGCCCAGTCCGATGACGGTCTTCCGGCCGCGCAGGAACCGGAACTTGCGCTTGCTCGCCGCCGGGGTTTCGGCGGCATCGAGTACGGCGACCTCGGATGCGGTGACGGCCACAGCCCTACGCCTCCCTTCGGGTACGGGGGTCGAGGAGCATGTAGAGGATGTCGGCGAGGAGGTTCGCCGCGAGGACGGAGAGCGTGATGATCAGGAAGATGCCCTGCATGAGGGGGTAGTCCTTGGCGCCCACGCCCTGGAAGAGCTGGTAGCCGATGCCCGGGTAGGAGAAGACCATCTCCACCAGGAGCGTGCCGCCGACGATGAAGCCGAGCGAGAGGGCGAACCCGGAGATGTTGGGCAGGACCGCGTTGCGTGCCGCGTAGCCGAACATCACCCGGCGCTCCGAGAGGCCCTTGGCCTGGGCGACCATGACGTAGTCCTCGCTGGACACCGTCACCATCATGTTCCGCATGCCGAGGATCCAGCCGGCGACCGCGCTGAGGACGATCGTGAGGCCCGGCAGCACCCCGTGGTAGAGCGCGCTGGAGATGAACGGCCAGTCGAAGGCGGGCACCAGCCAGTTGTCGTAGCCGCCGTCGGCCGGGAAGAGCCCCCACTTCGTGGCGAACAGCCAGATCGCGATGAGTCCGAGCCAGAAGTACGGGATGGACGAGATGAACGTGGTGACGGGCAGCAGGCTGTCCATCCAGGAGCCGCGCCGCCAGCCCGCGAAGACCCCGAGGCCGGTGCCGAGCAGGAAGCTGATCAGCGTGGTGATGCCGACGAGCGCGAGCGTCCAGGGCAGCGACTGCGCGATGACCTCGCTGACCGGGGTCGGGAAGAAGGTGAACGAGAGGCCGAGGTCGCCGTGGAACAGGTGCGCCCAGTAGTCGGTGTACTGCTCCCAGATCGACTGCTTCTCGTCGAGGCCGAAGAGCGCCTTCAGCGAGTCGATGGCGCTGGTGTCCAGCTGGCCCTGGAAGCGGGCCATGAGGGCCTGGACCGGGTCGCCGGGCATCAGGCGCGGGATGAGGAAGTTGATCGTGATCGCGGCCCAGGCCGTGACCAGGTAGAAGGCGAGCCGTTGGAGCAGGAACTTCACTTCGCAGCCTCCTTCTCGTGGTCGTCGGTGCGGGTGCCGGTGCCGTCGTAGAGCCAGCAGGCGGCCCACTGGCCGTCGGCCAGGTCGAACCGGGGCGGCAGCTCGGTGCGGCAGCGCTCCATCGCCTTGGGGCAGCGGGGGTGGAAGCGGCAGCCGGCGGGCGGGTCGATGAGCGACGGGGGCTCGCCGGTGCCGTTGTCCTCCGGCTCGTCCTCGTCGCCCGCCCGGTCGGGGTGCGGCGCGGAGGCGATGAGCAGCTGGGTGTAGGGGTGTGCGGGGCGCTGGGTGACGGTCTCGCTGTCACCGCCCTCGACGATGCGGCCCGCGTACATCACCAGGGTGGTGTCCGCGAAGTAGCGGGCGGACGCGATGTCGTGGGTGATGTAGAGGATGGCGAGGTGGAGCCGGTCCTTGAGGTCCTTGAGCAGGTTGAGCACCCCGAGCCGGATGGACACGTCCAGCATCGAGACCGGCTCGTCGGCCAGCAGGACCTGGGGGTCGGCGCCGAGCGCGCGGGCGATGGCCACGCGCTGGCGCTGACCGCCCGACAGCTCGTGCGGGAACTTGTCCAGGTACTGATGAGGAGGAGTCAGCTGGACGCGGTTCAGCAGAGCGGTCAGGTTCTGTTCCAGTTCCGCCTCGCCGCTGCCCGCCCGGCCGTGGATCTTCAGCGACCGGGTCAGGTGGTAGCGCACGGTGTGCACGGGGTTCAGCGAGGCGAACGGGTCCTGGAAGATGAGCTGGACCCGGCGTACGTAACTGCGGAAGGACCGGCCACGTCCGGCCTTCACCGGCTGCCCGTTCAGGTGGATCTCGCCCGAGGTGAGCGGATACAGCTGCGCGAGCAGTCTGGCGACGGTGGACTTCCCGGAGCCCGACTCCCCCACCAGTGCCGTGACGGTGCCGCGCCGCAGTCGCAGCGAGGCGTCGTCCACGGCGTGGACGGTACGGCGCGTGCGCGCGAGGAGGTCGCGGGCGTTGCGCCGCACGGCGAAGTGCTTGGTGACTCCGCGTGCTTCGAGCACGATGTGGTTGTTCTCTGGCTGTTCAGACATGGCCGGTACCTGATCCCTGCGTACTACTTGGCGGGCTTGAGATTCAGCACGACTTCCAGCGAGGTGCGCTGGGTGTGCTGCGGGTCCGCGTAGGGGTTGTCCTCGGTGGGCCAGCCCACCCAGTTCTTCGTGGAGTACTCCGCCCCGACGGGCGCGGCCGCGGTCGGGACCATCGGCGCCTGCTCGACCATGATCTTCTGGAGGGTGTTCATCGCCTCGTTGCGGGCGCTGTCCGTGGTGGCCTGCGCGAAGTCCTTCAGCGCCTCGGTCGCCTCGGTGCTCTTGAAGCGGCCGAAGTTGCCGGACTGGGACGGCTTCCCGATGGGCTGGAGCAGGGCCCCGTCCATGATGTTCTGGTACATGTCGTACGGGGTGGCGCCGCTGTTGGTCCAGTGCAGGGTGGCGTCGAAGTTGCCGTTGGCGACGTCCGCGCCCCAGGCGTCCGCGGTCTGCGTCTTGACCTTGGCGTCGATGCCGATCTTCTTGATGTTGTCCTTGATGATCGACAGGCCCGTGATGTAGTCGTTCCAGCCGGCCGGGTCGGTGAAGGTGAGCTTCACCGGCTTGCCGTCCGGGTCCTTGAGGACGCCGCCGCTGAGCGTGAAGCCGGCCTTCTCCAGGACCTTCTTGGCGCCCTCGACGTCCGGCGTGGTGGTGGCGTTCTTGTAGTCCGGGGCGATGAAGGACTCACCGGCCGGGAGCGGGATGCCGGTGGGGTTGGTGATCTCCGGGTAGAGCGTCGCCTCGGCCTGGGTGTAGATGGCCTTGCGGTCGATCACCATCGCCATGGCCTTGCGGAGCGCCGGGTTGTCGAACGGCTTGCGGGTGGTGTTGAACCAGAGGCCGTGGATGCCGAGACCGGAGGGGAACCACAGCTTGTGGTTCTTGGGGTCCTTGTCGATGAACAGCTTCTTGAAGTCCGGCATGAAGACGAACGACCACTCCAGCTTGCCGCTGGCCAGCGCGGTGGTCGCCGCGTTGTTGTCGTTGTACGTGCTGTAACGCAGCTCCTTGACCTTGGTCGATCCCTTCCAGTAGGTCGGCGTCGCGGTCAGCGTGGTGGTCTGCGGAGTGAAGGTCTTCAGCTTGTACGGGCCCGAGCCGACGGGGTTCCGGTTCGGCCAGGTCTCCGGGTTCTCCACCTTCTCCCAGATGTGCTTGGGCACGATGTACTGCTGGAGGATCTTGTTCTGGTTGACGTACTGCGAGGTGTCGAAGGTCAGGACGACCTTCTTGTCCTTGACCTCGATGCCGCCCCACTGGATGCCGTCGGCGTTGAGGGCCGGGTGCTTCTTCAGCAGGTTGAAGGTGTACGCCACGTCGTCGGCGGTCAGCGGCTTGCCGTCGGCCCACTTGGCGCGCTCGTCGATGGTGAGGGTGACCTTCATGAAGTTGAGGTCCCACTTCCAGTCGCTCGCCAGCCACGGGTCGGGCTTGTCGGCCGGCCGGATCTGGCTCACCATCGCCAGCGGCTCGTAGATCATCCAGCGGTAGCCGAGGGTGGCGCCGGCCGAGGTGTTGAGGAACGGGTTGCTGTTGTCCGTCTGCGGCCCGTCCGGCTTGCCGATGTTCAGGACGCCCGTGGCGGCGCCGCCGCTGTTCTTGTCGTGGTTCGAGTTGGCCGAGGAACAGCCTGCGGCGAGGGCGACCACCGCGGTGACGGCCGCGGCGGCTCTCAGCGTGTGACGGCGTGCGGACATAACGACTCCAGGAGGGACTGGCGGGTCTGCGGATTCCGGAAACGGGCAGCGCGGGGCGCGCGCCGTGGTGCGGGCGTTACGCGTGCGGTGGTGCGGGTGCGGTGCGGGCCTGGGGGTGCCCTTGTCCGCTAGGTCGTGTCACCTGACTGCCGTCGTCGCCCGGAGGGCGGCCGGGCGGCGTCCGGTGCGTGCGATCGCAGGGCGCCGGAGAGTCCTCGTAGCGGAGCTACTGGGGCTTTTCGGCAACGCCGCGAGCGCGCGTGCCAGGCGTCGTCCGCCAGGCGGCGGTCAGGTGACACGACCTGGGGGCGCCGAGTGGCGCACGACCAGTTCGGTGGGGAGCACGACCGGGGTTTCCGGTGCGGGCGTGCCGCCCAGGTGGGAGAGGAGCATCCGTGCGGCCGTCTCACCCATCTGCCGGGTGGGCTGGCGCACGGTGGTCAGAGGCGGTTCGGTGTGCTCGGACATCGGGATGTCGTCGAAACCGACGACCGCGATGTCACCGGGCACGGTCTTCCCGGCGGCCCGCAACGCCCGCAGCACACCTGCCGCGGTGATGTCGTTGTGTGCGAAGACCGAGTCGAACTCCGTGCCGGAGGCGAGGAGTTGCTCCACGGCGAGCCGGCCGGAGCGTTCGGTGAAGTCCCCCAGGACGACGAGGTCCGTGGGGAGGACCGAGACGAATCCGGCCGTCCGGTCGCGTACGCAGCCGAAGTGCTCGGGGCCGGTGATCACGACGGGCCTGGTGCGACCGGCGTCCCGCAGATGACGGGCGGCCGACGCGCCTCCTTCGTGGTTGGTGGTCACGACGGAGGGGAATTCGGGGTGGTGGCCGCGATCGTCGATGAGCACGATCGGCAGGCCGTCGCGGTGCAGTTCGGTGAGGTGGTCGAGGGTGTTCTCCGGTTCCACCACCACCAGGCCGTCGAAGGCCCGGGCCGACACCTGGCTGGTGAAGCGCTCCACGGACTCGGCCCCGCGGTTGCAGGTGAACAGCAGCAGCCCGTAGTCGGCCGCCTCGACGGTGTCGACCACGCCCTGGAGCAGCTCGCCCATCCAGGGCCAGGTCAGTGAGGGCACCAGCATGCCGACCGTACGGCTGCTGCCGCGGGCCAGGCCGACGGCGCCGGAGCTGGGGACGTAACCGAGCTGCGCGATCACTTCGCGAACGCGCGCGGCCGTCGAACCGTCCACCTCGCCCTTGGTGTTGATGACCCGGGACACGGTCGTCTTGCTGACGCCGGCCTCGCGGGCGACATCAGCGATGGTGACGCGCATCGGGGGCCTCCAGGACACAACGGGACAGAGGGAGCGGCCGTGACGGCCGTGGATGGAACCGGTACCGCAACCGGTTCCGGAACCGGTACCGGCGTTGGTGGCGTGAGTTAACCCCGCTGGAACACAGCCGTCAATACTTCACGTCGAGATTGGTCTGTACCCATCTGATAACGAGGAGAGCACGGTCCTTTCGTTCAATTCCTGAACGCACAGACCTCTTGACGCGGGTGCCCCGGATCCCGTTCACTCGGTGCCCGTACGGGGCCGTGCACGCGAACGCCCCCGCTCGCCCTGCCGGTTGAGGCGGGCGGACGGGGGCGGTCGGGTGCGGCGGAGACGCTCGGGGTCAGTCCGTCGGCTCGACGCCGGCGCGCAGCAGACCGTAGGTGTACGCGTCCTCCAGCGCCTGCCAGGACGCGGAGATGATGTTCTCGGCGACCCCGACGGTCGACCACTCGGCGGTCCCGTCGCCGGTGGTGATCAGTACGCGGGTGGTGGAGTCGGTGCCGGTGCGGCCTTCCAGGATGCGGACCTTGTAGTCGGTCAGCTCCAGCTTGGCGAGCTGCGGGTAGATCCGTTCCAGGGCCACGCGCAGTGCCCGGTCCAGGGCGTTGACCGGGCCGTTGCCCTCGGCGGTGGCGACGATCCGCTCGCCCTTGGCCCACAGCTTCACGGTCGCCTCGTTGGCGTGGGTGCCGTCGGGGCGGTCCTCCACGATGGCCCGCCAGGACTCGGTGCGGAAGTAGCGCCGCACCCGGCCCTCGGCCTCGGCGCGCAGCAGCAGCTCGAAGGAGGCGTCGGCGGCCTCGTACGTGTAGCCCTTGAGCTCGCGCTCCTTGACCCGTGCCACGACCCGGGCGACCAGCTCCCGGTCGCCCCCGAGGTCGATGCCGAGCTCGTCGCTCTTCAGCTCGATGGAGGCCCGTCCGGCCATGTCGGACACCAGCATCCGCATGGTGTTGCCGACCAGGGCGGGGTCGATGTGCTGGTACAGGTCCGGGTCGACCTTGATCGCGGAGGCGTGCAGCCCGGCCTTGTGCGCGAAGGCCGAGACGCCTACGTACGGCTGGTGCGTGGAGGGGGTGAGGTTGACCACCTCGGCGATGGCGTGCGAGACGCGGGTCATGTCGGCGAGGGCGCCGTCCGGGAGGACCCGCTTGCCGTACTTGAGTTCCAGCGCGGCGACGACCGGGAAGAGGTTGGCGTTGCCCACGCGCTCGCCGTAGCCGTTGGCGGTGCACTGGACGTGCGTGGCGCCCGCGTCGACGGCGGCGAGGGTGTTGGCGACGGCGCAGCCCGTGTCGTCCTGGGCGTGGATGCCGAGCCGGGCGCCGGTGTCGGCGAGGACCGTGGAGACGACGGCCTGGATCTGGGCGGGGAGCATCCCGCCGTTGGTGTCGCAGAGGATGACCACGTCGGCGCCGGCCTCGGCGGCGGCCTTGACGACGGCCTTGGCGTACTCGGGGTTGGCGCGGTATCCGTCGAAGAAGTGCTCGCAGTCCACGAAGACGCGCCGGCCCTGCTCGCGGAGGTGGGAGACGGTGTCGCGGACCATCTCCAGGTTCTCCTCCAGCGTGGTGCGCAGGGCCAGCTCCACGTGGCGGTCATGGGACTTGGCGACCAGCGTGATCACCGGGGCACCGGACTCCAGCAACGCCTTGACCTGGGGGTCCTCGGCGGCGGTGCCGCCCGCCCTGCGGGTCGCGCCGAAGGCGACCAGCTCGGCGTTCTTGAACTCGATCTCCTGGCGGGCGCGGGCGAAGAACTCGGTGTCGCGGGGGTTGGCGCCGGGCCAGCCGCCCTCGATGAAGCCGACGCCGAACTCGTCCAGGTGCCGGGCGATGGTCAGTTTGTCGGCGACCGTCAGGTTGATGCCTTCACGCTGTGAACCGTCGCGCAGCGTGGTGTCGAAGACATGGAAGCTGTCGTCGGTGGGCTTGGCCTTGGTGGTCATTGCTGGTCTGACTCCTGTCGGATGAGTGGATCCGGACGACTGGGCCGTGTCCGGCGGATCATGGCCGGGGTCGCGACGCGCCCTACCCGACCCTGATCCGCTGGACACGGCCCGGCTCCACTTGCCCCCATCATCCCGTGCGCCGTGTGCCCGGCCGAGGTGGAGGCCGGAAAACAAAAAACCCCTCGCGGGTGCGAGAGGTCTGCGCGCGGGTCTGGGGCACGGTGGCCGTGCCGTACGTGGTGGTACGGAACGGTCACTGCGGACCGGCGCGCCTGCTGCCAATAATCATGACGAACGAGGACACGGAAGCAGTCTGGCACAGGACCGCCCCCGTGAACCGCCTGTCTCAGGATGCGGGCGTGCGAGAGGGCCCCCGGCGAGACACCGGGAGCCCTCTCGTACGACTGGCGCCTGTCCGGCGCCGGCTCACGCCAGGGAGTGCATCCAGCCGTGGGTGTCCTCGGCGGTGCCGCGCTGGATGTCGAGCAGGCGCTCGCGCAGCTTGAGGGTGACCGGGCCGGGGTTGCCGTCGCCCTGGGTCCACTCGCCGCCCGCGCTCTTCACCGTGCCGACGGGGGTGATGACGGCGGCGGTGCCGCAGGCGAAGACCTCGGTGAGGGTGCCGGCGGCGGTGTCCTCGCGCCACTGGTCGATGGAGACGCGGGACTCCTCGGAGGTGTAACCGAGGTCACCGGCCAGCTTGAGGAGCGAGTCACGGGTGATGCCGGCGAGCAGGGAGCCGGTGAGGGACGGGGTGACGATCCGGTCCCCGTACACGAAGTAGAGGTTCATGCCGCCCAGCTCCTCCACCCACTTGTGCTCGACGGCGTCGAGGTAGGCGACCTGGTCGCAGCCCTTGGCGGCGGCCTCGGCCTGGGCGAGGAGGGAGGCGGCGTAGTTGCCGCCGGTCTTGGCGTCGCCCATGCCGCCGGGGACGGCGCGGACCCGGTCCTCGGACAGCCAGATGGAGACGGGCTTCACACCGCCCGGGAAGTAGGCGCCGGCCGGCGAGGCGATGACCAGGAACAGGTACTCGTTGGACGGCCGGACGCCGAGGCCGACCTCGGTCGCGATCATGAAGGGGCGCAGGTACAGGGACTCCTCGCCGCCATGGGCCGGGACCCAGGCCGCGTCCTGCTGGACGAGGGCGTCACAGGCCGCCACGAACGTCTCGACGGGCAGCTCCGGCATGGCGAGGCGGCGGGCGGAGGAGCGGAAGCGCTCTCCGTTGGCCTCGGGGCGGAAGGTGGCGACGGAGCCGTCGGGCTGGCGGTACGCCTTCAGGCCCTCGAAGATCTCCTGGCCGTAGTGGAGCGTCATGTTGGCCGGGTCCATCGACAGCGGCGCGTACGGCACGAGCTGGGCGTCGTGCCAGCCGCGGCCTTCGGTCCACTTGATCGTCACCATGTGGTCGGTGAAGTAGCGGCCGAATCCGGGCTGGGCCAGGATCGCCTCGCGCTCCGCGTCGGACAGCGGGTTCGAGGAGGGCTTGAGCTCGATCGTGGTCGTCATGAGTGCGTGTCCTTCACCGTGATGTGTGTGTAGGACCGCGTGCACGCCTTCAGGTGCTAGGACGTCCGAGCTTCGCAGCGAGCCACGGCCCCGTTCGATTATCGCTCGAAGGGTGCCGTGCACGAAATGGCGTGAATGCGGTCCAGGGTTCGATGGTGACACCCGGGGCCGCACAGGAGAAGCCGCCGGGTGCGTCTGCGACCCGGCGGCTTCGTGGTGGAGTCGTCGGGTCAGCCCGCTACGCGTACCGCGAGGGCGTCGCCGATCGCGTCGGTCGTGCGGGCGGTCCCGTCGCGCTCCGCGAGGTCGGCGGAGACGGCGTCCTCGATGCGCACGGCCTCGGCCTCGTAGCCGAGGTGGCGCAGCAGGAGGGCGACGGAGAGGATCGTGGCGGTCGGGTCGGCCTTGCCCTGCCCCGCGATGTCGGGGGCGGAGCCGTGGACCGGCTCGAACATCGACGGGAAGGCGCCCGTCGGGTTGATGTTGCCGGAGGCGGCCAGGCCGATACCGCCGGAGACGGCCGCGGCGAGGTCGGTGAGGATGTCGCCGAAGAGGTTGTCGGTGACGATGACGTCGAAGCGCTCCGGCTGCGTGACGAAGAAGATCGTCGCGGCGTCGACGTGCAGGTAGTCGGTGGTGACCTGCGGGTACTCCGCGGCGACCTTGTCGAAGATGTTCTTCCACAGGTGGCCCGCGTACACCAGGACGTTGTTCTTGTGGACCAGCGTCAGCTTCTTGCGGGGGCGGGCGGCGGCGCGCTCGAAGGCGTCCCGGACGACCCGCTCGACACCGAAGGCGGTGTTGAGGCTGACCTCGGTGGCGACCTCGTGCTCCGTGCCGGTGCGCAGCGAACCGCCGTTGCCGGTGTACGGGCCCTCGGTGCCCTCGCGGACGACGACGAAGTCGATGTCCGGGCGGCCGGCGAGCGGGGTCTCGGTGTTCGGGAAGAGCTTCGACGGCCGCAGGTTGATGAAGTGGTCGAAGGCGAAGCGCAGCTTCAGCAGCAGCCCGCGCTCCAGGACGCCGGAGGGCACGGACGGGTCGCCGATCGCGCCGAGCAGGATGGCGTCGTGCCCCTTGAGAGCGTCGAGCTCCGCGTCGGGAAGGGTCTCACCGGTACGGTGCCAGCGCTGGGCGCCAAGGTCGTACTCCTTGGTCTCCAGCTTCACATCCTGCGGGAGAACAGCGTTGAGGACCTTGAGGCCCTGGGCCACGACCTCCTGGCCGATACCGTCACCGGGGATCACTGCGAGATTGATGCTGCGAGACATGGTGGCACCCTACTGCTCGTCCCACCCCATGACACGTGCCGTCCACCATACGGACATATGAGCAGCTGTACGTGTACCGTTCACCTATTCGACGGGGTGCCGTCAGCCGGGCGGTGGAGGTTGTCGCCCATGGACCTCCCCCGCTTCGGCATTCCCGAGAAGCTCGCCGGCCGCATGACCATGGCCGAGCAGCACGACTACCTCCGTACCCGGCTCACCCGCCGCGGGGCGCTGCGCACCGGCGTGGCGACCGCGGCCGTGGCCGGCGCCGGGATCGGCCTCGCCTCCTCCCCCGCGTACGCGGCGCCCACCGTCCTCACCTCGCACAGCACCACGCGGGTCGACGGCGCGCTGGTCGCCCCGTTCGGCCGGCACCTGGCGTACGGGGCCGACCCGAGGACGCAGATGGCGGTCTCCTGGCAGGTGCCGTTCGCGGTACGCCGCCCGTACATCCGCGTCGGCCTCAAGCCGTGGGCGCTGAGCCGGCGGATCGACGCGGAGGTGCGCCACCTGACGACGCCCCGGCTGAACGACGGCAAGATCGCGGCGGCCGAGCAGTTCTACGTCCACGCGTCCCTGGAGCGGCTGAAGCCCGGCACCACGTACTACTACGGCGTCGGCCACGAGGGCTTCGACCCGGCGGACGCGCGCAACCTGGGCACGCTCGGCACCTTCACCACCGCACCGGCGCGGGCGGAGAACTTCACGTTCACCGCCTTCGGCGACCAGGGCGTCAGCTACCACGCGCTCGGCAACGACCAGCTGATCCTGGGCCAGAACCCGGCCTTCCACCTGCATGCCGGGGACATCTGCTACGCGGACCCGTCGGGCTCCGGGCAGACCACCGACACCTATGACGCGCGGACCTGGGACCAGTTCCTCGCGCAGACGGAGACGGTCGCCAAGACCGTGCCGTGGATGGTGACGACCGGCAACCACGACATGGAGGCGTGGTACTCGCCGGACGGCTACGGCGGCCAGAACGCGCGCTGGACCCTGCCGGACAACGGCCCGGACCCGGTCAATCAGCCCGGCGCCTACTCCTTCGTCCACGGCAACGTGGGCGTGATCGCGCTCGACGCCAACGACGTCAGCTACGAGATCCCGGCCAACTTCGGCATCAGCGGCGGCCGGCAGACCCGCTGGCTGGACCGGCGCCTCGGAGAGCTCCGGGCCCGCCGGGACATCGACTTCCTGGTGGTCTTCTTCCACCACTGCGCCTTCTCCACGACCAACGCGCACGCCTCGGACGGCGGCGTGCGGGACGCCTGGGTGCCGCTCTTCGAGAAGCACCGGGTGGACCTGGTGATCAACGGGCACAACCACGTCTACGAGCGCACCGACGCGATCCTGCGGAACGCCGTCGGGCGGCCGGTGCCGATCGGCGAGCGCACCGACCCCCGCCGGGACGGCATCGTCTACGTCACGGCGGGCGGCGCGGGCAAGGCGCTGTACGACTTCCCGGTGCCCGACAGCTACGAGGGGCACGTCGCGGACCTGGACAGCGTGGACACGTACCACGTGGCCAAGGGCCGCGTGAAGGCCGCCGAGACCGTGGAGTGGTCGCGGGTGCGGTACACCGGCTTCTCGTTCCTCGCGGTGGAGGTGGAGGCCGGACGGCACCCCCGGATGAAGGTCACCGCCCTCGCCGAGTCGGGCGAGCGCGTCGACCACTTCGAGATCAGCCGCGGCTGAGCGCGGCGCGGGCCGGTCAGTGACCGGTGGAGCCGCCGTTGTCCCTGCGGTCGAGGGCGCGCTGCAGGGCGGCGGCGGCAGCCTGCCGCTCCGACTCGGTCGGGCGGTGGGCGTGACGGACGCGGCGGCGGGTGGTGGTCTCGGCCATGGTGGATCGACTCCTTGAGATCGCGAGGATTTCGAGATCGAACAGCGTGGGGTGATGTCGAGATCAGTGATTTCGAGGCGCCGGAAGGGGCGGGGAACGGACGCCGCAGGGGTTGCCTGCGCAAGGGCGCGCGCTCTCGACCGCCAGTCGCTTGATCGAGCGAGACGTTCGGCTCCTACAAAGTTAGAGCAGCCGGGCCGGTCTGTCTCCACAATTACTCGGACTTCCTACTATCTGAGACGGAGCCCCGGACGGGCCCCTCGGCCCGCCCGGGTACTCAGGCGTACGTGAGTACCCGGGCCGTGTCGAAAGAACGTGCCTCGCACGAGAGTTGCAGCCATGAACGGCCTCTACGCTCTCAAGCCCTGGTACGCGGACCGGCTCGCCGGCGTCCGCGCCTCGCTGGTCCGCCGTGAGGTGTCGCCCGACACCCTCACCGCCGCCGGGGTGGCCGCCGCGGCCGGTGCCGCCGCCTCCCTGGCCTGGCTGCCCGCCCCGGCCGCCG
>NZ_JAAGNI010000062.1 GCF_010550605.1 Streptomyces sp. SID9727 | reverse complement strand
CCGCGGTGAGGGCGGTGTCGCTGTGGGCGTGCGGCTCGGCGGGCGCGGGGAGCAGGAGGTGGCCGCGCAGGTCGAGGCGGGCACCGGGGGCGGTGAGGCTGCCCGCGGTGCCGACGGCCTCGATGCGCCCGCCGCAGACCCGTACGTCCACGACGCGGCCGTCGGTGAGGCGGGCGCCGCAGAGCGTCAGGGCTGAGGTCTCCGGGCCGCCGGCGGGGTCGGCCGCGTGGTCGTCGGGCCGCCGCGGCTGGCTGTCGGACATCGTGCTCCTGGGAAGGGGTCAAGATCACGCAGAGTGAGTAGAGCCTAGGGGCGGGCGCGGCCCGGCCGGAGGAGGAGCGCAATAGTCGTACCGGTGCCGCCTCGCTGATCAGCGGTGTGGGGACGCCCGGAGCGGGGTACGGGCCCGGGTTGGCCGGGGGCCGGGAAACGGATTTGGGCGATCGGCGACCGAGCGTGTAATGTCTTCATCGCTCGCCCCAATAGCTCAGTCGGTAGAGCGTCTCCATGGTAAGGAGAAGGTCTGCGGTTCGATTCCGCATTGGGGCTCTGGTGATCGGAAACCCCGCTTCGGCGGGGGGCCCAGTCATCAAAGCGGTGTAGCTCAGTCGGTAGAGCAAGCGGCTCATAATCGCTGTGTCACCGGTTCAAGTCCGGTCACCGCTACTAAAAGTAGCCGATTGTGGGGTCGGTCCTTCGATCGGCTACTCTTTTTTGCGTTCATCCGTCCATCGTCCGTCCAAGGAGCACTCACGTGGCTGCCACCGACGTCCGCCCGAAGATCACGCTGGCCTGCGTGGAGTGCAAGGAGCGGAACTACATCACCAAGAAGAACCGGCGTAACAACCCGGACCGTCTTGAGATGAAGAAGCACTGCCCGCGCTGCAACTCGCACACCGCGCACCGCGAAACGCGCTGAATCAGGCTCGTACACGAGGCCGTCCCCTTCGGGGGGCGGCCTCGTGTCGTTGTGCGGCGGGTGTGGCGTTGAATGGGGCCGGACGCCGCCACAGGCCGGCTCAGACGTTCTTTCATCAGGAGGTTGCGAGTTCATGGCGCTCGACCAGTCTTTCGTGGGACGGACCTATCCGCCCACCGCGCCGTACGAGGTCGGACGGGAGAAGATCCGCGAGTTCGCCGAGGCCGTGGGCGACGCCCACCCCGCGTACACCGATCCCGAGGCCGCCGCGGCGCTCGGCCACGCCGATGTGATCGCGCCGCCGACCTTCGTGTTCTCCATCACCTTCAAGGCCGCCGGCCAGGTCATCGAGGACCCCCAGCTCGGTCTGGACTACAGCCGGGTCGTGCACGGCGACCAGAAGTTCGTCTACGTGCGCCCCGTGCGTGCCGGCGACCGGCTGTCGGTCGTCTCGACCATCGAGGCCGTGAAGTCGCTGGCGGGCAACGACATCCTGGACGTCCGCGGTGACGTGCACGACGAGTCCGGTGAGCTGGTCGTGACCGCCTGGACGAAGCTGGTGGCGCGCGCCGCCGAGGAGGCGTGATGACGGCGAAGGTGAGTTACGAGTCGGTCGAGGTCGGTACGGAGCTGCCGGCGCGGTCGTTCCCCGTCACCCGGGCGGCGCTCGTGCAGTACGCGGGCGCCTCGGGCGACTTCAACCCGATCCACTGGAACGAGCGCTTCGCGCGCGAGGTCGGGCTGCCCGATGTGATCGCGCACGGCATGTTCACCATGGCCGAGGCGATCCGCGTGGTCACGGACTGGGCGGGCGACCCGGGCGCGGTGGTCGAGTACGGGGTGCGCTTCACCAAGCCCGTGGTGGTCCCGGACGACGACAAGGGTGCGCGGATCGAGGTCAGCGGCAAGGTGGGCGCGCTGCTGGACGACCGGCGGGTGCGGGTCGACCTGACGGTCATGAGCGACGGCAAGAAGGTCCTGGGCATGTCCCGTGCCGTGGTGCAGCTCGCCTGAGGACGGCGCGACGCGATGTAAGGGGCACGGTCCAGGGGGTCGTGCCCCTTACGCGTACCCCCGTCCGCAACTCCAACCGGTGCCCCGCTTGACGAAGTTAGTGATTGAGTACTAACTTACTGGGCATGGCAAGGATGAGTGCAGACGAGCGACGCGAGAGCGTCATCCGCGCGGCGATCACCGAGTTCGCCCGCGGCGGTTACAGCGCCACCTCCACGGAGGCGATCGCCAAGCGGGTCGGCGTCTCGCAGCCGTACCTCTTCCGGCTCTTCCCCAACAAGCAGGCGATGTTCCTCGCGGCCTCCGGGCGCTGCTTCGCGGAGACCCGGCAGGTCTTCGCGGAGGCGGCCGAAGGGCTGGAGGGCGAGGAGGCGCTGCACGCCATGGCCAGGGCCTATCAGGTGCTGGTCGCCGACGACCCCGACAAGCTGCTCATGCAGATGCAGACGTACGCCGCCGTCGCCGCCGCGGAAGCCGCCGGTGACCACGAGTTCGGCGAATCGGTGCGGGCCGGCTGGCTGGAGCTCTTCGACTCCGTCCACCTCGCGCTCGGTGCCGAGGTGAACGACACCACCACGTTCCTCGCGTACGGCATGCTCGCCAACACGCTGACCTCGCTCGGCTTTCCGGCCGGACACCGGATCTGGTCCGGTTTCTACGCCTCCGCCCAGCCGGTCTCCTGAACGCGCTCGACCCCGGGTTCCGCCCGGTTTTCTGCCCAGAAAAGTTAGTAATCAATAACTAACCCTCAGGGGGAGCAGTGAACCAGCAATCGAAGGGCCGCGCGGGAGCGGCCTGGGCCCTCGTCATCACCAGCGTCGCCGGCTTCATGGCGGCGCTCGACAACCTCGTCGTCACCACCGCCCTGCCGTCCATCCGCGAAAGCCTCGGCGGAGAGATGGAGGAGCTGGAGTGGACGGTCAACGCCTACACGCTCACCTTCGCCGTCCTGCTGATGTTCGGCGCCGCCCTCGGTGACCGCTTCGGCCGCCGCCGGCTCTTCCTCACCGGCCTCACCGTCTTCACCGGCGCGTCCGCCGCGGCCGCCCTCTCGCCGGGCATCAGCGAACTCATCGCCTTCCGCGCCGTCCAGGGCGTCGGCGCCGCGATCATGATGCCGCTCACGCTGACCCTGCTCACGGCCGCCGTGGAACCCGCCCGCCGGGGCATGGCGCTCGGCATCTTCGGAGCCGTGACCGGCCTCGCCGTGGCCAGCGGGCCCCTGATCGGCGGCAGCCTCACCGAGCACATCTCCTGGCAGTGGATCTTCTGGCTCAACGTCCCGATCGGCCTGCTCCTGCTGCCGCTCGCCCGCTTGCGGCTCGCGGAGTCGTACGCCCCCGGCGCCCGGCTCGACGTCCCCGGCACCCTCCTCGTCAGCGGCGGCCTCTTCGGCCTGGTCTACGGACTCGTCAACGCCAACACCGACGGCTGGTCCAGCCCGACCGTCCTGACCTCGCTCATCGCCGGCACCGCACTCCTCGGCGCCTTCGTCCGCCACGGCTTCCGGAGCCGCAAGCCCATGCTCCCCATGCACCTCTTCCGGGACCGCGGCTTCTTCGGGATCAACATCGCCAGCCTGCTGATGTACCTCGGGATGTTCGGCGCGATCTTCCTGCTCAGCCAGTACTTCCAGGGCGTCCTGGGCTACTCGCCCGCCGAGGCCGGGCTGCGGATGCTGCCCTGGACCGGCATGCCGATGCTCGTCGCCCCCATTGCGGGGGTGCTCTCCGACCGGTTCGGCGGCCGCCCGGTGGTCGTGACCGGACTCGCCCTCCAGGCGGTCGGCCTCGCACTCTTCGCCCTGGGCATCGCCCCGGACGCCTCCTACGTCTCGCAGCTGCCCGGCCTGATCGTCGGCGGCATCGGGATGGCCCTGTACTTCGCTCCGGCCGCCAGCCTGGTGATGTCCAGCGTCCGCCCCGGTGACCAGGGCATCGCGTCCGGCGCCAACAACGCCCTCCGCGAGGTCGGCGGCGCCCTGGGGGTCGCCGTGCTCACCACCGTCTTCGCCTCGCAGGGCGGTCTGGAATCCGCCCAGTCCTTCACCGACGGGACCGTTCCCGCCGTCTGGATCGGCTCCGGGGTCGTCGCCCTGGCCGCGCTCGTCGCCCTGATGATCCCCGGCCGCCGCGCCACCGGCACGGGGGAGCCCGCCGTCGGGACGGCCGGGGCCCACGCCGACGCCGATGCCGAGGCCCACGCCGATGCCGAGGCCCCCGCCGACGCCGGGGCCCGCGCCGAGGAACCGGTCTCCGTACCCGCCTGACGCACCCCGCGCACGCCACACGGTCCGTGGCCCCGCCCAGACGGCGGGGCCACGGACCGTACCCTTGTCCCCGTGCAGGAACTCCACGACGCCCCCCTCGCCCCCCTGACCACCTTCCGGCTCGGCGGCCCCGCCACCCGGCTCCTCACGGCCACCACGGACACCGAGGTGATCGACGCCGTGCGCGAGGCCGACGACAGCGGCACCCCGCTCCTGGTCATCGGCGGCGGCAGCAACCTGGTCATCGGAGACAAGGGCTTCGAGGGCACCGCGCTGCGCATCGCGACCAAGGGCTTCGTCCTCGACGGCGGCTCCCTGGAACTGGCCGCCGGCGAGGTCTGGACCGACGCCGTCACCCGCACCGTGGAGGCCGGCCTCGCGGGTCTCGAATGCCTGGCCGGCATCCCCGGCTCGGCCGGTGCGACGCCGATCCAGAACGTCGGGGCGTACGGACAGGAGGTGTCCTCCACCATCACGGAGGTCGTCGCCTACGACCGGCGCACCCGGGAAACCGTCGTCCTGCCCGACTCCGAGTGCGCGTTCTCCTACCGGCACAGCCGCTTCAAGGCCGAGCCCGACCGGTACGTGGTGCTGCGCGTCCGCTTCGGCCTGGAGGACGCCGGCGGGCTCTCGGCGCCCCTGAAGTACCCGGAGACCGCGCGGGCCATGGGCGTCCGGGAGGGGGACCGCGTTCCCGCCGCCGAGGCCCGCGAAACCGTGCTCCGGCTGCGCGCCGGCAAGGGCATGGTGCTGGACCCCGAGGACCACGACACCTGGTCGGCCGGGTCCTTCTTCACCAACCCGGTCCTGGAACAGGCCGAGTTCGACGCCTTCCTGGCCCGGGTCGCCGACCGGCTCGGCCCCGACGTGACGCCCCCGGCGTTCCCCGCCGGGGAGGGGCGCACCAAGACCTCCGCCGCCTGGCTCATCGACCGGGCCGGCTTCACCAAGGGCTACGGCACCGGACCCGCCCGCATCTCCACCAAGCACACGCTCGCGCTCACCAACCGGGGCGCGGCGACCACCGAGGACCTGCTCGCCCTGGCGCGTGAGGTCGTGGCCGGGGTGCACGCGGCCTTCGGCGTCACTCTGGTCAACGAACCGGTGACGGTGGGCGCCAGCCTGTAGGACCCCCGGCCCCGGCCTGGGCCCCGGGGCTTCAGTACGCCACGCCCACGCCCTGCTTCACCGACGCCGGATCGTCGGTCAGCGTCAGCATCGCGTGGGCCACGTCGGCCCGGGAGATGGACCGGCCGCTGCGCGGGTTGCCGCCGACCACCGTCCGGTAGGTGCCCGTCAGGGGCCCGTTCGTCAGCTTGGGCGGCCGCACCGACGTCCAGTCCGTGGCCGAGGCCGCCAGCGCCGCCTCCATCGCGGTGAGATCCGCGTACACCTCCTTGAGGACCGCGCCGATCAGCGAGAGCGTCATCCGGTCGAGCAGCGGCTCGTCGGCGGGCGTGGAGGCGACCGGGGCGGCGCTGACCACCAGCAGCCGCCGGGTGCCCTCCGCCTCCACGGCCGTCAGCACGGCGCGGGTCAGCCGCTCGGCGATGCCGTCGGCCTTCCGGCCCCTGGACCCGAGGCCGGAGAGGACCGCGTCCCGGCCCGCCACCGCCTCCCGCAGCGCCTCCGGATCGTCCACCCGGGCGGCGGTGTGCACCGTGACGTCCGAGAGCGGGACCGCGAGCCGGGCGGGGTCGCGCACCACCGCCGTCACCTCGTGCCCCGCCGCCACCGCCTGGCGGACGATCTCCTGCCCGATTCCGCCGGTCGCACCGAAAACCGTGAGCTTCATGGCACACCCCTTCGAGGTGGGTAAGTATTCACTCACCTCTAGAGTGGGTGGGTAATCACTCACCCGTCAAGCCTTATCGGAGGGTCCATGGAGCAGAAGCCGGCCCGCGTCCGCCTCGTCGACGCCGCCCACCAGCTCATGCTCACCAAGGGCCTGGCCCGCACCACCACCAAGGAGATCGCCAAGGCCGCCGGCTGCTCGGAGGCCGCGCTCTACAAGCACTTCCTCAGCAAGGAGGAGCTGTTCGTGGTGGTCCTCCAGGAACGGCTGCCCAAGGTCGACCTGCGTGACCTCATCACGGACCCCGGCGCGGGGGAGCGGTCGGTCGAGGAGAACCTCACCGGCATCGCCCGCCAGGCCGCCCTGTTCTACGAGCAGAGCTTCCCGATCGCCGCCTCCCTGTACGCCGAACCGAGGCTCAAGGAGCGCCACGACGCGGCCATGCGCGAGCTGGGCACCGGCCCCCACCTGCCCATCCGCGGCGTCGACACGTATCTGCGGGCCGAACAGGCCGCCGGCCGCGTCCGGCCCGACGCCGACACCTACGCGGCCGCCTCCCTGCTCCTCGGCGCCTGCGCCCAGCGCGCGTTCGCCTACGACGCCACGGGCACCGGCGAACCGCCCCAGCCGCTGGACGACTTCGCGGCGTCCCTGGCCCGCACCCTGCTCAACGGTCTCGCCGGCTGAGGCTCAGCCCACCGGCCCCGCCAGCCACGCGTCGACCCCCGCCAGCAGCTCCGTCCGCACCGGCTCCGGCGCCGTGGAACCGCGCACCGACTGGCGGGCCAGCTCGGCCAGCTCCTCGTCGGTGAACGCGTGGTGGCGGCGCACCAGGTCGTACTGCGCGGCCAGCCGGGAGCCGAACAGCAGCGGGTCGTCCGCGCCGAGGGCCATCGGCACCCCGGCGTCGAACAGCGTGCGCAGGGGGACGTCGGCGGGCTTCTCGTAGACGCCGAGCGCCACATTGGACGCGGGACACACCTCGCAGGTCACCCCCGCCTCCGCGAGCCGGTGCAGCAGCCGGGGGTCCTCGGCGGCGCGCACACCGTGCCCCACGCGGCCCGCGTCGAGGTCGTCCAGGCAGTCCCGGACGCTGGACGGGCCCGACAGCTCACCGCCGTGCGGGGCGGCCAGCAGGCCGCCCTCCCGGGCGATGGCGAACGCCCGGTCGAAGTCACGGGCCATGCCGCGCCGTTCGTCGTTGGAGAGGCCGAAGCCGACGACGCCCCGGTCCGCGTACCGCACGGCGAGGCGCGCGAGGGTCCTGGCGTCCAGCGGGTGCTTCATCCGGTTCGCCGCGATGACCACCCGGATCGGCAGCCCGGTCTCGCGCGAGGCGGCGTCCACCGCGTCCAGGATGATCTCGATGGCCGGGATCAGCCCGCCGAGCAGGGGCGCGTACGACGTGGGGTCGACCTGGATCTCCAGCCAGCCCGAGCCGTCCGCCACGTCCTCCTGGGCGGCCTCGCGCACCAGGCGCTGGATGTCCTCGGGGGCCCGCAGGCAGGACCGGGCGATGTCGTACAGCCGCTGGAAGCGGAACCAGCCCCGTTCGTCCGTGGCGCGCAGCTTGGGCGGCTCGCCGCCGGTCAGGGCCTCGGGCAGCCGCACCCCGTACTTGTCGGCGAGCTCCAGCAGCGTCGTGGGCCGCATCGACCCGGTGAAGTGCAGGTGCAGGTGGGCCTTGGGCAGCAGCCGTACATCACGTTCCATTGCAAGATCCTGCCGCACGGAGGGGGCGGCGCGGTAGCCGCTTTTCCCATCGGGTGCCCCCTCGAACGCGAAAGCGACCCCCGGTCCGGGAACCGGGGGTCGCTTTCCGTGCGGAGAGGGCGGCGGTTACGCCTTCGCCTCGCCCAGCAGCTTCTGGAGCCGCGAGACGCCCTCGACCAGGTCGTCGTCGCCCAGCGCGTACGAGAGGCGCAGGTAGCCCGGCGTGCCGAACGCCTCGCCCGGGACGACCGCCACCTCGGCCTCGTCCAGGATCAGCGCGGCCAGCTCCACCGAGGTCCGCGGGCGCTTGCCGCGGATCTCCCTGCCGAGCAGCTCCTTGACCGACGGGTACGCGTAGAAGGCGCCCTCGGGCTCCGGGCAGAACACGCCGTCGATGTCGTTGAGCATCCGCACGATGGTCTTCCGGCGCCGGTCGAAGGCGGTGCGCATCTCGGCGACCGCGTCCAGGTCCCCGGAGACGGCGGCCAGCGCGGCGGCCTGCGAGACGTTGGAGACGTTGGACGTGGCGTGCGACTGGAGGTTGGTCGCGGCCTTCACGACGTCCTTGGGGCCGACGATCCACCCCACGCGCCAGCCGGTCATCGCGTACGTCTTGGCGACGCCGTTGACCACGATGCACTTGTCGCGCAGCTCGGGCACGACGGCCGGCATCGAGGTGAACTTCGCGTCCCCGTAGACCAGGTGCTCGTAGATCTCGTCGGTCAGCACCCACAGGCCGTGCTCGACGGCCCAGCGGCCGATCGCCTCGGTGTCCGCCTCGCTGTAGACCGCGCCGGTCGGGTTGGACGGGGAGACGAACAGGACGACCTTCGTACGCTCCGTACGGGCCGCCTCCAGCTGCTCCACGGAGACCCGGTAGCCCGTGGTCTCGTCGGCCACGACCTCCACCGGGACACCGCCGGCCAGCCGGATCGACTCGGGGTAGGTGGTCCAGTACGGGGCCGGGACGATGACCTCGTCGCCCGGGTCGAGGATCGCGGCGAAGGCCTCGTAGATCGCCTGCTTGCCGCCGTTGGTCACCAGGATCTGGGAGGCGTCGACCTCGTAACCGGAGTCGCGCAGCGTCTTCTCCGCGATGGCGGCCTTGAGCTCGGGGAGCCCGCCCGCCGGGGTGTAGCGGTGGTACTTCGGGGTGCGGCACGCCTCGACGGCGGCGTCCACGATGTAGCCGGGGGTCGGGAAGTCGGGCTCGCCGGCACCGAAGCCGATCACCGGGCGGCCGGCGGCCTTGAGGGCCTTGGCCTTGGCGTCGACGGCGAGGGTGGCGGACTCGGAGATGGCACCGATGCGGGCGGAGACCCGGCTCTCGGACGGAGAAGTAGCAGCGCTCATGGCCCCCATGCTCGCAGACCGTTTTCCGCGTCGGCACAGGGGTTTCAGGGACCGGACAGCACTCGGACAGCATGCGGACACGAAGCGACCAGGTGCGATCAGCAGCTTTCTGTTCGACGCCGGGCCGCTGAGCACGTACACTCTCCTGTCGTTGGCCTTCACCAGCCGCACCGTTCCTGCACTCGGGTCATCCGGGAACATGCGGTAGGTTGGTGGAATCCACAAAGGGTCGTAGCTCAATTGGTAGAGCACTGGTCTCCAAAACCAGCGGTTGGGGGTTCAAGTCCCTCCGGCCCTGCTACACACTCCTTCGCCAGGATGTGTGCGCATGTACGTACTTCAATGCACCGCCGTGCGGCTCCACCGGGCGCGGCACGGCCACGACCCGGAATCAGGTGAGAAGCGTGACGGACGCCGTGGGCTCCATCGACAAGCCTGATGCCGAGGACGAGGCCCCCGAGTCCAAGAAGACCCGGAAGGGCGGCAAGCGCGGGAAGAAGGGCCCTCTGGGCCGTCTCGCGCTCTTCTACCGCCAGATCGTCGCGGAGCTCCGCAAGGTCGTCTGGCCGACGCGCAACCAGCTGACGACGTACACCAGTGTGGTGATTGCGTTCGTCGTCGTCATGATCGGCCTCGTAACCGTGATTGACTTCGGTTTCGCGCGGGTCGTCAAGTACGTCTTCGGCTGATCCACGCGAAGGGCGCCTGATGGGCGCCCCTTTCGCATGTTCCACCCATATGTATCCAGGAAGAAGCCACCGTGTCTGACCCGAACCTGAACGACGCCGTCGAGCCGACGGCGGGCGCCTTCGAGTCCGCCGAGGACGAGCTCGACATCGTCGAGGCGGCGGACGCCGAGGAGTCGGACCAGGCCGAAGCCGCCGGCGCCGACGAGGCCCCCGAGGCCGGCGACGAGGCGTCCGAGGACACCGCCGAGGAGACCGCGGAAGCGGCCGACGAGGAGGAGGCCGAGCCCGTCGACCCCGTCACGGCCCTGCGCGAGGAGCTCCGCGGGCTGCCGGGCGAGTGGTACGTCATCCACACGTACGCCGGTTACGAGAAGCGTGTGAAGGCCAACCTGGAGCAGCGCGCCGTCTCGCTGAACGTGGAGGAGTTCATCTATCAGGCCGAGGTGCCTGAGGAGGAAATCGTCCAGATCAAGAACGGCGAGCGCAAGAACGTCCGCCAGAACAAGCTCCCGGGCTACGTCCTGGTGCGCATGGACCTGACGAACGAGTCCTGGGGCGTCGTCCGCAACACCCCCGGCGTCACCGGCTTCGTGGGCAACGCCTACGACCCGTACCCGCTGACGCTGGACGAGATCGTCAAGATGCTCGCCCCGGAGGCCGAGGAGAAGGCCGCCCGCGAGGCCGCCGAGGCCGAGGGCAAGCCGGCTCCGGCCCGCAAGGTCGAGGTCCAGGTGCTGGACTTCGAGGTGGGCGACTCGGTCACCGTCACCGACGGTCCGTTCGCGACGCTGCAGGCGACGATCAACGAGATCAACGCCGACTCGAAGAAGGTCAAGGGCCTCGTCGAGATCTTCGGTCGCGAGACCCCGGTCGAGCTGAGCTTCGACCAGATCCAGAAGAACTGAGCTTTCCGCCCGCTTCTGGACACATGCCTACCGAGCAGGTCAGACAGGCTCTCGCAGCCGGTCTGACCTGCTTGGTTTTTGGTCGCGCAGCTATACCCGTTATCGTTGTGCGGTATGCCTGCATCCGGATGACCGGATGACGGCGAAAACTCTCACTAGGACCCGGAGAGAGCACATGCCTCCCAAGAAGAAGAAGGTCACGGGGCTTATCAAGCTCCAGATCAACGCCGGTGCGGCCAACCCGGCCCCGCCGGTCGGCCCCGCGCTGGGTCAGCACGGCGTCAACATCATGGAGTTCTGCAAGGCCTACAACGCCGCGACCGAGTCGCAGCGTGGCATGGTCGTGCCGGTGGAGATCACGGTCTACGAGGACCGCTCCTTCACCTTCATCACCAAGACTCCGCCGGCCGCCAAGCTGATCCTCAAGGCCGCGGGTGTGGAGAAGGGCTCCGGCGAGCCGCACAAGACCAAGGTCGCCAAGCTGACGGCCGCCCAGGTCCGCGAGATCGCCACGACGAAGCTCCCCGACCTGAACGCCAACGACCTCGACGCCGCGTCGAAGATCATCGCTGGCACCGCCCGTTCCATGGGCATCACGGTCGAAGGCTGATTCAGCCCCACTCCCTCAGTGGTAGGACCGGCGCTGGTCCGCACCACGACTCCACACTCTGAAAACCATCAGGAGTAGAAGTGAAGCGCAGCAAGAACCTCCGC
Source organism: Streptomyces sp. SID9727 (assembly GCF_010550605.1). Taxonomy (GTDB): domain Bacteria; phylum Actinomycetota; class Actinomycetes; order Streptomycetales; family Streptomycetaceae; genus Streptomyces. The sequence goes on along the minus strand of NZ_JAAGNI010000062.1, from coordinate 26,085 downwards.
GCTGCGGACGCCAAGATCGACCGGGAGCGCCTGTACGCCCCGCTCGAGGCCGTCCGTCTCGCCAAGGAGACCGCCACCACGAAGTTCGACGGCACCGTCGAGGTCGCCTTCCGCCTGGGTGTCGACCCGCGCAAGGCCGACCAGATGGTCCGCGGCACCGTGAACCTCCCGCACGGCACCGGCAAGACCGCCCGGGTCCTGGTCTTCGCGACCGGTGACCGTGCTGCGGCCGCGGAAGCCGCCGGCGCCGACATCGTCGGCTCCGACGAGCTCATCGACGAGGTGGCGAAGGGCCGTCTGGACTTCGACGCCGTCGTCGCGACCCCGGACCTCATGGGCAAGGTCGGCCGCCTCGGCCGCGTGCTCGGTCCGCGTGGTCTGATGCCGAACCCGAAGACCGGTACGGTCACCCCCGATGTCGCGAAGGCTGTCAACGACATCAAGGGCGGCAAGATCGAGTTCCGCGTCGACAAGCACTCGAACCTGCACTTCATCATCGGCAAGGTGTCCTTCGACGACACCAAGCTGGTGGAGAACTACGCAGCGGCGCTGGAAGAGGTCCTCCGCCTGAAGCCGTCCGCGGCGAAGGGCCGCTACATCAAGAAGGCCGCCCTGGCGACCACGATGGGCCCCGGCATCCCGCTGGACTCCAGCCGCACCCGTAACCTCCTCGTCGAGGAGGACCCGGCCGCCGTCTGAGCCTCCGTGCTCGTACGACCGCCGCGTCACGTGTGACATGGGACGGGCCCCGCAACCTTTTCAGGTGCGGGGCTCGTCCTCATTCGTACGTGGACATGACTGTCGGAGCCCTGCGTTAGCGTGGGTGACCGAGAGTCGAACGAGGGGTGGAGTAGTAGATGTTGACGCATACCGTACGGCGCGTGGGTCTGTCCGTCGCTGTGGTGGCGGCGCTGACCTCGGTCGCGGCCTGTGGCGGATCGGACGACGGGGGCAAGGGCGGGGCCGAGAAGGAGAACCGCGGCAGTTCCGTGGTGAAGGTCGACCCGATCGCCGCGCTGGTCGCCGTCCAGAAGAAGACCGGCCAGGCGCACTCGGCGCGGGTCGAGGGCGACACCACCATGGGCAGCGTGATGTCCATGAAGCAGACGGGCGTCATGGACTGGTCCGACGGGATCACCGGCACCATGAAGATCACGTACACCGCCGGCACCATGGCCGACACGCTGAAGCAGGCCGGCGGCAGCGGCACGATGGAGGCCCGTTACTTCAAGAACGGGTACGCGGCGGACATGGGCGAGGCCCTCGCCCGGCAGACCGGCGGCAAGCGCTGGATCAACTACAGCTACGACGACCTCGCCAAGGTGGCCGGAGCCTCGGGCGAGGTGATGAAGGACCAGATGCAGAACAGCACCCCCGAGCAGGGGGTGAAGTCGCTGCTGGCCTCAGGTGACGTCAAGAAGGTCGGCCAGGAGGACGTGCGCGGCGTCAGCGCCACGCACTACTCGGGCACGGTCGACGTCGCCGATCTGACCGCCAAGACCAGCAACCTCGACGCCGACGAGGTCGCCGCCCTGAAGAAGCAGCTGGCCGACGCCGGTGTCACCACGGAGACCATCGACATCTGGGTCGACAAGAACGACCTGCTGGTGAAGAAGACCGAGCGCGGCGAGATGAAGACCGGCGAGCTGGACTCCACGGTGTTCTACAGCGACTACGGCACGAAGGTGTCGGTCGAGCGCCCGCCGGCCGCCGAGACCGTCGACTTCGCCGAGATGCTGAAGCAGCAGCAGGGAGCCACCGCTGGAGCGGCTTCCTAGCCCGGTTCCGGGGAGTTCAAACCTCCCGGGACCACCCGAAGCGGGACGGATTTGTATTGCGCGACCCGAGTCGCGTACTCTTCTGCAGAAGCCAAAGACCGCTGGTCGTTGTTCTGAATCCTCAAGGATTCGGGCAACCGAAGGCTCCGTTGATGCGGACGACCTGCGCAGGTGACTGTGGAGAGCTCCCGGACTTCGTTCGGTCGAGCTACGCCCTGGCGCCTGCGCCGGGGCGTTTCGTCTTTCCGGTCCCTTTCGAGCGGTCCTCATCACCCGGAAGGAGGCCGACGCTATGGCTAGGCCCGACAAGGCTGCTGCGGTAGCCGAGCTCGCGGACCAGTTCCGCAGCTCGAACGCCGCCGTGCTGACCGAGTACCGGGGTCTCACCGTGGCACAGCTCAAGCAGCTGCGCCGTTCGCTCGGTGAGAACGCCCAGTACGCCGTGGTGAAGAACACGCTGACCAAGATTGCGGCCAACGAGGCCGGGATCGACACGCTGGACGACCTGTTCGCAGGTCCGACGGCGGTTGCCTTCGTCACCGGTGACCCGGTGGAGTCGGCGAAGGGTCTTCGTGACTTCGCCAAGGACAACCCGAACCTGATCATCAAGGGCGGTGTCCTTGACGGCAAGGCGCTGTCCGCCGATGACATCAAGCAGCTCGCGGACCTCGAGTCCCGCGAGGTTCTGCTCGCCAAGCTGGCCGGTGCCATGAAGGGCAAGCAGACTCAGGCTGCGCAGCTCTTCCAGGCGCTGCCGTCGAAGTTCGTCCGCACCGCGGAAGCGCTTCGCGTCAAGCTGGAGGAGCAGGGCGGTGCCGGTACGCCGGCTCCCGCCGAGGCCGCCGAGTAATCACGCTCAGCGGTCCAGCGGGCACCGTGTACGCCCGCCGACACATACATCCGGCACCTGCCGAATAGTGGAAGGACGCCTGTCATGGCGAAGCTGTCCCAGGAAGACCTGCTCGCTCAGTTCGAGGAGCTCACCCTCATCGAGCTCGCCGAGTTCGTGAAGGCCTTCGAGGAGAAGTTCGACGTCACCGCCGCCGCGGCCGTCGCCGTCGCGGGCCCGGCCCAGGGTGGCCCGGCTGCCCCGGCCGAGGAGGAGAAGGACGAGTTCGACGTCATCCTCACCGCCGCCGGTGACAAGAAGATCCAGGTCATCAAGGTCGTGCGCGAGCTGACCTCCCTCGGCCTGAAGGAGGCCAAGGACCTCGTCGACGGCGCCCCGAAGCCCGTCCTCGAGAAGGTCGCGAAGGACGCCGCGGACAAGGCTGCCGAGTCCCTCAAGGGCGCCGGCGCCTCCGTCGAGGTCAAGTGACCCGAGGAGTCCTCTGACTCCTCAGGACCCCCGTGCCGCGAGGCGCGGAGTCACATCGCGAAAGGCGATCACCCGTTGGGGTGGTCGCCTTTCGGCGTACCGGGGGCGGGTGCCTTGCCCTTCCCGCGTTGACGAGTATGGTGATCTTCGCCGTGCGCCTCTCGTGGGACGCGCGGGCGGTGGTCCGCGGGCCCGAGGGCGAGCGAGACCGAGGGGGCCCTTGACGAACCGCACGCGGCGCGCAATTCTCAAGGCGCGTCGCCGAATCGATCCGAATCCGAGGCATGGATCGACGGCGGAGCGGGCAGTAAAGAAGAGCGCACCTCGCGCAGGGCTGGACATAGGTGTTGAGAAGAGCTGTTGAGAGCAACGTGGGTCTCTGAAAACCCCGACTGGACATCAGTGTGGCACTTGGCTACACTGACCCTTTGCGCTGCCTGTTAGCTGCCTCCTGCCCGTCACCAGGGGCATACCCATCTTGAGCATCGTGGACCGAGCATCCCTGATCTGGGATTTTCTGCCCTCATGCCCAGTTTGGGACCGGTACGCGCGTAGTGAGTCCGAGCCCTCGGAAGGACCCCCTCTTGGCCGCCTCGCGCAACGCCTCGACCGCGAATACGAACAACGGCGCCAGCACCGCCCCGCTGCGCATCTCTTTTGCAAAGATCAAGGAGCCCCTCGAGGTTCCGAACCTCCTCGCGCTGCAGACCGAGAGCTTTGACTGGCTCCTCGGCAACGCCGCCTGGAAGGCTCGCGTCGAGGCTGCTCTGGACAGTGGACAAGACGTCCCCACCAAGTCCGGCCTGGAGGAGATCTTCGAGGAGATCTCCCCGATCGAGGACTTCTCCGGGTCGATGTCGCTCACGTTCCGCGACCACCGCTTCGAGCCCCCGAAGAACTCGATCGACGAGTGCAAGGAGCGCGACTTCACGTTCGCCGCCCCGCTCTTCGTCACGGCCGAGTTCACCAACAACGAGACCGGCGAGATCAAGTCCCAGACGGTCTTCATGGGCGACTTCCCGCTCATGACCAACAAGGGCACCTTCGTCATCAACGGCACCGAGCGTGTCGTGGTGTCGCAGCTGGTCCGCTCGCCGGGCGTCTACTTCGACTCGTCGATCGACAAGACGTCCGACAAGGACATCTTCTCCGCCAAGATCATCCCCTCCCGGGGTGCCTGGCTGGAGATGGAGATCGACAAGCGCGACATGGTCGGTGTCCGCATCGACCGCAAGCGCAAGCAGTCGGTCACCGTCCTCCTGAAGGCGCTCGGCTGGAGCACCGAGCAGATCCTCGAGGAGTTCGGCGAGTACGAGTCCATGCGCGCCACCCTGGAGAAGGACCACACCCAGGGCCAGGACGACGCGCTGCTCGACATCTACCGCAAGCTCCGCCCGGGCGAGCCGCCGACCCGCGAGGCCGCTCAGACGCTGCTCGAGAACCTCTACTTCAACCCGAAGCGCTACGACCTCGCGAAGGTCGGCCGCTACAAGGTGAACAAGAAGCTCGGCGCGGACGAGCCGCTGGACGCCGGCGTGCTCACCACCGACGACGTCATCGCGACCATCAAGTACCTGGTCAAGCTGCACGCCGGTGAGACCGAGACGGTCGGCGAGTCCGGTCGGACGATCGTCGTCGAGACCGACGACATCGACCACTTCGGCAACCGCCGCCTGCGCAACGTCGGCGAGCTCATCCAGAACCAGGTCCGTACGGGTCTCGCCCGTATGGAGCGCGTCGTGCGCGAGCGCATGACGACCCAGGACGTCGAGGCGATCACGCCGCAGACCCTGATCAACATCCGGCCGGTCGTCGCCTCCATCAAGGAGTTCTTCGGCACCAGCCAGCTGTCGCAGTTCATGGACCAGAACAACCCGCTGTCGGGGCTCACCCACAAGCGCCGTCTCTCGGCGCTCGGCCCGGGTGGTCTCTCCCGTGAGCGGGCCGGCTTCGAGGTCCGAGACGTGCACCCGTCCCACTACGGACGCATGTGCCCGATCGAGACCCCCGAAGGCCCGAACATCGGTCTGATCGGTTCGCTCGCCTCGTACGGCCGCGTCAACGCGTTCGGCTTCATCGAGACGCCGTACCGCAAGGTCGTCGACGGCCAGGTCACCGACGAGGTCGACTACGTCACCGCCGACGAGGAAGACCGTTTCGTCATCGCCCAGGCGAACGCGACGCTCTCCGACGACCTGCGCTTCACCGAGCCCCGCGTCCTGGTCCGCCGTCGTGGCGGCGAGGTCGACTACGTCCCCGGTGGCGAGGTCGACTACATGGACGTCTCGCCGCGCCAGATGGTGTCCGTCGCGACCGCGATGATCCCCTTCCTGGAGCACGACGACGCCAACCGCGCCCTCATGGGCGCGAACATGATGCGCCAGGCCGTTCCGCTCATCAAGAGCGAGGCGCCGCTCGTCGGCACCGGCATGGAGTACCGCTGCGCCACCGACGCCGGTGACGTCCTGAAGGCCGAGAAGGACGGTGTGGTCCAGGAGGTCTCCGCGGACTACATCACCGTCACGAACGACGACGGCACGTACACCACGTACCGCATCGCCAAGTTCATGCGCTCCAACCAGGGCACCTCGGTCAACCAGAAGGTCGTCGTCTCCGAGGGCGACCGCGTCATCGAGGGCCAGGTCCTCGCCGACGGCCCGGCCACCGAGTTCGGTGAGATGGCGCTCGGCAAGAACCTGCTCGTGGCGTTCATGCCGTGGGAGGGTCACAACTACGAGGACGCGATCATCCTGTCGCAGCGCCTCGTGCAGGACGACGTCCTCTCCTCGATCCACATCGAGGAGCACGAGGTCGACGCCCGTGACACCAAGCTCGGCCCCGAGGAGATCACCCGGGACATCCCGAACGTCTCCGAGGAGGTCCTCGCCGACCTGGACGAGCGCGGCATCATCCGCATCGGTGCCGAGGTCGTCGCCGGCGACATCCTCGTCGGCAAGGTCACGCCCAAGGGCGAGACCGAGCTGACCCCCGAGGAGCGCCTGCTCCGCGCGATCTTCGGTGAGAAGGCGCGCGAGGTCCGCGACACCTCGCTGAAGGTGCCGCACGGCGAGATCGGCAAGGTCATCGGCGTCCGCGTCTTCGACCGCGAAGAGGGCGACGAGCTGCCGCCGGGCGTGAACCAGCTGGTCCGCGTCTACGTCGCGCAGAAGCGCAAGATCACCGACGGTGACAAGCTCGCCGGCCGTCACGGCAACAAGGGCGTCATCTCGAAGATCCTGCCGATCGAGGACATGCCGTTCCTGGAGGACGGCACCCCGGTCGACATCATCCTCAACCCGCTGGGTGTCCCGTCCCGAATGAACCCGGGACAGGTCCTGGAGATCCACCTCGGCTGGCTCGCCAGCCGCGGCTGGGACGTCTCCGGCCTCGGTGACGAGTGGGCCAAGCGCCTGCAGGCCATCGGCGCCGACCAGGTCGCCCCCGGCACCAACGTCGCCACGCCCGTCTTCGACGGCGCGCGCGAGGACGAGATCTCCGGTCTCTTCGAGGCCACGATCCCCAACCGCGACGGCATGCGTCTGGTGCAGCCCTCCGGCAAGGCCAAGCTGTTCGACGGCCGCTCCGGCGAGCCGTTCCCGGACCCGGTCTCGGTCGGCTACATGTACATCCTCAAGCTGCACCACCTGGTCGACGACAAGCTCCACGCCCGCTCGACCGGCCCGTACTCCATGATCACGCAGCAGCCGCTGGGTGGTAAGGCGCAGTTCGGTGGGCAGCGATTCGGTGAGATGGAGGTGTGGGCCCTTGAGGCTTACGGCGCCGCTTACGCCCTCCAGGAACTGCTGACGATCAAGTCCGACGACGTCACCGGCCGCGTGAAGGTCTACGAGGCGATCGTCAAGGGCGAGAACATCCCCGAGCCGGGCATTCCCGAGTCCTTCAAGGTGCTCATCAAGGAAATGCAGTCGCTCTGCCTCAACGTGGAGGTGCTGTCCTCGGACGGCATGTCCATCGAGATGCGCGACACGGACGAGGACGTCTTCCGCGCGGCGGAGGAGCTCGGTATCGACCTGTCCCGGCGCGAGCCGAGCAGCGTCGAAGAGGTCTGACGGGTTGGCCGGCCGGATCCCCGTGATCCGGCCGGCTCTCCCCGGACCCGTTCAGACCATTGCTGAAGTGCCCCGATTTTCTCGCGTGACGCGAGGGGGCTCGAACCCCCGAAAGAGGGATTGACGACAAGTGCTCGACGTCAACTTCTTCGACGAGCTGCGGATCGGCCTTGCCACCGCGGACGACATCCGTACCTGGTCCCACGGCGAGGTCAAGAAGCCGGAGACCATCAACTACCGCACCCTCAAGCCCGAAAAGGACGGACTCTTCTGCGAGAAGATCTTCGGTCCGACCCGGGACTGGGAGTGCTACTGCGGCAAGTACAAGCGTGTCCGCTTCAAGGGCATCATCTGTGAGCGCTGTGGCGTCGAGGTCACGCGCGCCAAGGTGCGCCGTGAGCGCATGGGGCACATCGAGCTCGCCGCTCCCGTCACCCACATCTGGTACTTCAAGGGCGTCCCGTCGCGCCTCGGCTACCTGCTGGACCTCGCGCCGAAGGACCTCGAGAAGGTCATCTACTTCGCCGCGTACATGATCACGTTCGTGGACGAGGAGCGCCGCACCCGCGACCTCCCCTCCCTGGAGGCCCACGTCTCCGTCGAGCGCCAGCAGATCGAGAACCGCCGCGACTCCGACCTGGAGAACCGCGCCAAGAAGCTCGAGACCGACCTGGCCGAGCTGGAGGCCGAGGGCGCCAAGGCCGACGTGCGCCGCAAGGTGCGCGAAGGCGCCGAGCGCGAGATGAAGCAGCTGCGCGACCGTGCGCAGCGCGAGATCGACCGCCTCGACGAGGTGTGGAGCCGCTTCAAGAACCTCAAGGTCCAGGACCTGGAGGGCGACGAGCTGCTCTACCGCGAGCTGCGTGACCGCTTCGGCACGTACTTCGACGGCTGCATGGGCGCCGCCGCCCTGCAGAAGCGCCTGGAGTCCTTCGACCTCGACGAGGAGGCCGAGCGCCTCCGCGAGATCATCCGCACCGGCAAGGGCCAGAAGAAGACCCGTGCGCTCAAGCGCCTCAAGGTCGTCTCCGCGTTCCTGCAGACCAGCAACAAGCCCAAGGGCATGGTGCTCGACTGCGTGCCGGTCATCCCGCCGGACCTGCGTCCGATGGTGCAGCTGGACGGTGGCCGCTTCGCGACCTCCGACCTGAACGACCTGTACCGCCGCGTGATCAACCGCAACAACCGCCTGAAGCGGCTTCTCGACCTCGGCGCGCCCGAGATCATCGTGAACAACGAGAAGCGCATGCTCCAGGAGGCCGTGGACGCCCTCTTCGACAACGGTCGTCGCGGTCGCCCGGTCACCGGTCCCGGCAACCGCCCCTTGAAGTCCCTCAGCGACATGCTGAAGGGCAAGCAGGGCCGCTTCCGTCAGAACCTGCTCGGCAAGCGCGTGGACTACTCCGCGCGTTCCGTGATCGTCGTCGGTCCGCAGCTGAAGCTGCACCAGTGCGGTCTGCCGAAGGCGATGGCGCTGGAGCTGTTCAAGCCGTTCGTGATGAAGCGCCTGGTCGACCTGAACCACGCGCAGAACATCAAGTCGGCCAAGCGCATGGTCGAGCGCGGCCGCACCGTGGTGTACGACGTCCTCGAAGAGGTCATCGCCGAGCACCCGGTGCTGCTGAACCGTGCGCCCACGCTGCACCGCCTCGGCATCCAGGCCTTCGAGCCGCAGCTGGTCGAGGGCAAGGCCATCCAGATCCACCCGCTCGTCTGCACCGCGTTCAACGCGGACTTCGACGGTGACCAGATGGCCGTGCACCTGCCGCTCTCCGCGGAGGCGCAGGCCGAGGCCCGCATCCTGATGCTGTCCTCGAACAACATCCTCAAGCCGGCCGACGGCCGCCCGGTCACGATGCCGACCCAGGACATGGTGCTGGGTCTGTTCTTCCTGACCACCGACGGCGAGCTCCGCGACACCAAGGGCGAGGGCCGCGCGTTCGGCTCCACGGCCGAGGCGATCATGGCGTTCGACGCCGGCGAGCTGGCGCTCCAGTCGTCCGTCGACATCCGCTTCCCGGTGGGCACCATCCCGCCGCGTGGCTGGGTGCCGCCGGTCGCCGAGGAGGGCGAGCCCGAGTACCAGCCGGGTGACACCTTCCGGCTGCGGACGAGCCTGGGCCGTGCGCTCTTCAACGAGCTGCTGCCCGAGGACTACCCGTTCGTGGACTACTCGGTCGGCAAGAAGCAGCTCTCCGAGATCGTCAACGACCTCGCCGAGCGCTACCCCAAGGTCATCGTGGCGGCGACGCTCGACAACCTGAAGGCGGCCGGCTTCCACTGGGCGACCCGTTCGGGCGTCACCGTGGCCATCTCCGACGTCGTCGTGCCCGAGGCCAAGAAGGCCATCGTCAAGGGCTACGAGGAGCAGGACGAGAAGGTCCAGAAGCAGTACGAGCGCGGTCTGATCACCAAGGACGAGCGCACGCAGGAGCTCATCGCGATCTGGACCAAGGCGACCAACGAGGTTGCCGAGGCCATGAACGAGAACTTCCCCAAGACGAACCCCATCTTCATGATGGTTGACTCGGGTGCCCGAGGAAACATGATGCAGATGCGTCAGATCGCCGGTATGCGTGGTCTGGTGTCCAACGCCAAGAACGAGACGATCCCGCGTCCCATCAAGGCGTCCTTCCGTGAGGGCCTCACCGTTCTGGAGTACTTCATCTCCACGCACGGTGCCCGTAAGGGTCTGGCGGACACCGCCCTGCGTACCGCCGACTCGGGTTACCTGACCCGTCGTCTGGTGGACGTCTCGCAGGACGTGATCATTCGCGAGGAGGACTGCGGCACCGACCGCGGCCTCAAGCTGAAGATCGCCGTCAAGGGTGCCGACGGCGTCCTCCGCAAGACGGACGACGTCGAGACCTCGGTCTACGCCCGCATGCTCGCCGAGGACGTCGTGGTGGACGGCAAGGTCATCGCGCCTGCCAACGTCGACCTCGGTGACGTCCTGATCGACGCCCTGGTGGGCGCCGGCGTCGAGGAGGTCAAGACCCGCTCGGTCCTGACCTGTGAGTCCGCGGTCGGCACGTGTGCCTTCTGCTACGGGCGCTCGCTCGCCACCGGCAAGCTGGTCGACATCGGTGAGGCGGTCGGCATCATCGCCGCCCAGTCCATCGGTGAGCCCGGTACCCAGCTGACGATGCGTACCTTCCACACCGGTGGTGTGGCCGGTGACGACATCACCCAGGGTCTGCCGCGTGTCGTCGAGCTCTTCGAGGCGCGTACGCCCAAGGGTGTCGCCCCGATCTCCGAGTCCGCGGGCCGTGTCCGCATCGAGGAGACCGAGAAGACCAAGAAGATCGTCGTCACCCCGGACGACGGCAGCGACGAGATCGCCTTCCCGATCTCGAAGCGCGCCCGTCTCCTGGTCGGCGAGGGCGACCACGTCGAGGTGGGCCAGAAGCTCACCGTGGGTGCCACCAACCCGCACGACGTGCTCCGGATCCTCGGTCAGCGCGCGGTCCAGGTCCACCTGGTCGGCGAGGTCCAGAAGGTCTACAACTCGCAGGGCGTGTCGATCCACGACAAGCACATCGAGATCATCATCCGGCAGATGCTCCGCCGCGTGACGATCATCGAGTCCGGCGACGCGGAGCTGCTGCCGGGCGAGCTCGTCGAGCGCTCGAAGTTCGAAACCGAGAACCGTCGCGTGGTCACCGAGGGCGGTCACCCCGCCTCCGGCCGTCCGCAGCTGATGGGTATCACCAAGGCGTCGCTGGCGACGGAGTCGTGGCTGTCCGCGGCCTCCTTCCAGGAGACGACCAGGGTCCTGACGGACGCGGCGATCAACGCCAAGTCCGACTCCCTGATCGGCCTCAAGGAGAACGTCATCATCGGTAAGCTCATCCCGGCCGGTACGGGCCTGTCCCGCTACCGCAACATCCGGGTCGAGCCGACCGAGGAGGCCAAGGCCGCGATGTACTCGGCCGTCGGCTACGACGACATCGACTACTCGCCGTTCGGCACGGGCTCCGGCCAGGCCGTTCCGCTGGAGGACTACGACTACGGTCCGTACAACCAGTAAGCAGTGAGTGAGAAGGGCGCCCATCCCGTCGTGTACGGGGTGGGCGCCCTTCTGTGTGCGGGGCGGGCGCGCGGCCCCGCTGCGGGGTCAGCGCATGGTTTCCCATACGGCGACGGCGAGGGCGGCGGTCGCGGTGAGCGCGCCGATGCTCGCCAGCGGCCAGCGGGAACGTTCCAGCGTGTCGAGACGGGCCTCATGGTCCGCCAGTTGCTTGTCGGTCTGGTCGCTCCGCTGCACCAGCAGCGCGAGCTGGCCGTCGGCGCGGGCGAAGCCGGCCTCCAGCGAGCCCCGCAGGCGTTCCAGCTCCAGGGCGACGGCGACCGGGTTGTTCGGATCAGTCTCGGTCATGGGCGGCTCCCGACGTCTCGTGTCCGGGCGGCTCGGTGCGGAGCCACGCCGGAAGAAGTGCCTGTACGCCCGGTACGGCCATCACGCGGGTCAGCGCCCCCGCGACGGCCAGGGCCCCGGCGACCCAGGGCAGGGCCGCCGGGAGACCGGACGCGTCGACAAGCGCGGGCAGAAGCACGGCAAGGGCGAGGGCGGTCTGGACCACGGTGCGAGCGGTGCGGCGGGCGGCATCGGACATGGCTGCGGACTCCTCATTTCGTGTGCGGGACCTTGAGGGCGTTCCAGGAGGTGCGGCCCGGCACGCCGTCCGCGTCGCTGCCCCGGAAGCCGATCTTGCGCTGCCAGGCGGCGTACGAGCGGCGGTCGGCGTCGGTCCAGCGGGGGCCCGGCCCGACGGCGTAGGACGAGCAGCCCTCGGCGACGAGCCGGCGGCCCATGGCGGTGATGAGCGGCGAGCTGGTGCCGCCGGTGAAGAACGAGGCGCCGGGGAACGCCTGGTACCGGGGGGCGGGCGACCCGCCGGCCGGTCTGCTCGTGGACCCGCCGCTCGCCGGGCCGCGCAGCCGGGCGGCGACGCGGTCCCGCAGTGACGGCATGGTGAAGCCGCGCGGGTCGACCTTCCAGTCGGACCACTCCAGGTGGCCGATGACGCTGCGCGCGCTCCAGCCGTGGGCCCGGCAGATGGCCGCCGAGACACGCTCGATCGCGTCGAGCTGGGCGGCCGGCCAGGTGTCCTCGCCGTCGCCGAGATTGACGCACTCGAATCCGTAGAAGCGGGCGTTGCCGTCGACGGACCCGGCGCTGCCCTCGTGTTCCCGCGGGGCGGGCGGGCGGTCGCCGTAGTCCTCCGCGACGACCCGCCTGAGCACGGCCGGGTCGCCGCCGCCCGCGTGGTTGGCGCGGCCGTTGCCGACGAGGTGGACAGTGCCCGCCTTGTCGATGACGCCGTGGCAGAGCGGGCCGGGCAGGGCGGCGTGGCCGTTGTAGCAGAGTTCGACGGAGGCCTCGGTGCCGCTGCTGACGGTGTGGTGGATCATCACGCCGTTCAGCGGGCCCCAGGCGCCCTTCTGGTTGCGGTTGTGGGTGCGCCAGCTCCCGTGCTCGACGACGTCGACGCCTTCGGCGTGCAACGCGGCGAGCAGGGCCGACGCGGACAGGGGTGTGGCCATGAGAGTCCTTCGGTGGTGGTCCGGGCCGGGAGGGGACGCGGAGCGCGGTGCGCCCTCCCGGCCCGGGGCGGCGCGGGTTCAGGCGGTGCGGGGGACCTTCAGCGCGGCCCAGGAGCCCGCGCCCGGCCAGCCGTCGGCGTCCGCACCGGTGTAGCCGAGCTTCCGCTGCCACAGGGCGTACGAGGCGCGGTCGGCCTCGCTCCACTGCGGGCCGGGGCCGTCGGTGTACGCGGAGCAGCCCTCGGCCACGAGACGGCCGCCCATCGCGGCGACGATCGTGGAGCGGGGCGCCGACGTGAAGAACGCGGCGCCCGGGAACGGCTGGTAGCGCTCGGCGTTGCCGCCGGGAGCGGCGGACAGCAGCGCGGCCACCCGGGAGCGCATCGACGCCATGCTGAAGCCCTTGGGGTCGATCTTCGTGTTGGTCCACTCCAGGTGGCCGATGACCGAGGCGGCACTCCATCCGTGCGCTCGGCAGATCGCGGCCGACACCCGCGCGACGGCCTCCAGCTGGGCCTCGGGCCACGGGTCGGAGCCGTCGCCGAGGTTGACGCATTCGAAGCCGTAGAAGCGGGCGTTGCCGTCGGTGTTGTTCTCGTCCGGGGCGGGCAGCGCGGTCTCGTCCACGACCGCGGCCAGCACGTCGTCGTCGCCGAGACCGGCGTGGTTGGCGCGGCCGTTGCCGACGAGGTGGACGGTGCCGGCCTTGTCGATGACGCCGTGGCAGAGCGGGCCGGGGAGGCCCGCGTAACCGTCGTAGCAGAGGGCGACGGAAGCATCGGTGCCGGAGGTGACGGTGTGGTGGATGACCACGCCGTGCACCGGGCCCCAGGCGCCCTGGGTGTCGCGGTTGTGGTTGCGCCAGTCGCCGTACTCGACGACCTCCGCACCTTCGGCGGTCAGCGCGCCGACGAGCGCGTCCGCGGTGAGCGGAGTTGCCATGGTTGCTCCTTCGGGGGTGGGGGTGGGGGTGGCGGGGCGGCGGGCCGGCCGGTGCGCGGGGGACACGCACCGGCCGGCCGCGGGGGGTCAGGAGACGGCGGCCCAGATGGCGTTGGCGTCCGGGACGATGGTCGACGGGGTGAACGAGTTGGGCAGCGAGGTCAGGCCGGTGGCGGCGAGCCGGGCGTGCCGGACGAAGGCGCCGGGCATCCGCGCGCTGCCGCCCGGCCTGTTGCCGACGCTCGCGCCGACCATGAAGGCGGGACCGTTGGTCTTCGGGTCGGGGCCGTTGATGAGCAGCGCCACCCAGTAGTTGCCCGCGTCGGCGACGTAGGCCGTGGTCAGCTTGAGGACGAAGGTGGTGCCCTCGGTCTTGGTGATCAGCTTGTCGAGGGTGCCGGTGACCCCGACCTGCGCCCCGCCGCTGGTGTAGAGACCGGCGTACGAGGTGGCGGCGAGACCGCCCCCCGCGAAACCGGGCACGTAGAAGACGACGTTCTTGATGGTCGCCTCGGTGGTCAGGGGCACGCCGATGAGGTAGACGGTGCCGTTGATGCAGTACTGCGGGTTGGTCACCGAGGATGCCGCCGGGTCGAACGCCCATGCCTTGAACCCGAGCGAGGCCGGCGTCCAGGTACCGGAGGAAGCCACCGTGTCCACGTACGAGCGGCGCACCAGCTGGTTGGCGTCGACCGGATCGGCGGAGACGGTGGGGAGGGTGGAGAACGTCTTGGTCCCGGCGATGGTCTGGTTGCCGCTGAGCAGGACGGCCTGGTCGGCGGAGACCGCCCCGAGATCGCCCGGCGTCAGGGTGATGGCGCCGGTCTGTCCGTTGACGGAGGTGACGGGCGCGGCACCGATGGCCAGGTACCGGGTGTCGGCGGAGGCCGGGGTGAGGGCGCCCAGGTCGGCCGCGGCAAGGGTGACGGCCCCGGTCTGTCCGTTGACCGAGGTGACGCCTTCGCCGGTGCCGTCCGGCAGTTGGGTGCGGGGCACCTTGCCCTCGGCGTCGAGCTGGGCGACCCCGCCGGCCCGGCCGGCGTCGGAGGTGGCGACGGCGCCGATGTCGGCAGCCGCCAGGATGATGTCGCTCTCGGAGTATCCGTTGACCGAGCGCACCGGGCCCGTGGGGCCCTGCGGCCCCGGCTCGCCCTGCGGCCCCGCGGGGCCGGGCACGGCCACGTACTGGGTTCCGGCCGGGTCGGCGGGGGCGATGTCGGCGAGGTCGATCTCGGCCACGGAGGCCGGCAGGGCGATGCGGTAGGTGCGGTTGCGGCCGACGCCGACAATGCGCTCGGTGACGGTGTACGTCCAGCCGAACGGGTTCCAGCCCTCGGTGTCGGTGGCCGGGAGCGTGACGGTGATCCTGCCCTCGGAGTCGAGTGAGGCCGAGGTGGGACCGCCGACGAAGAGGTCGGCGTCGGAGTGGGTGAGCAGCGCCGGTGGCTGGAACTGGACGTTGCCGCTGAGAGGGCGGCCGTCGAGCGAGAGGTACTGGGCGGTGACCCGGACGGTCGGGATGGATTCGGGCAGCACGGGAACTCCGGTCTCTGGCAGGTGTCGGGAAGGGGGAGGGGCGTGCCGGGGCGCACCGCCCTCGGGGCGGGGGCGGGCCCGGGGACGCGGTGTGGCGCGGGCGCACAGCCCCCGGGCGGGACACACCCCGCCCGGGGGCTGTGCGGTGGGCCGGCAGGCCGGCTGTCGGGCGCGCCCGGGTCAGGACTGCACGCCGTACAGCCCGCGTGGCAGGCAGGCGACGGTGTCGCCGGCGGCCGCGACCTTGGCCTGGATCTCGAAGGCCACCGTGTCGCCGAAGGACGCCGGCAGGTCCTCCACCAGGGTCGCGGTGAGATCGGCCGTCTGTCCCGCGGTTCCGGTCAGGGTCTGCTCCGCACCGACCACGGTGCCGTTGACGAGCAGCCGGACGGCCGCTCCCACGGACCCGGAGACCGCCAGCACGCAGTACACCTTGGGGTGCTGGGCGAAGCCCGGGCCCGCGTAGAGCGTGGTCCAGCCGGTCGAGCCGGTGGACTCCCAGGTCGCTCTGCTCACCGGGGCGGGGGTCGGGAACGGCAGGTAGGGGCGGGCCATGCCGCCGCGGGACGCGTCGGTCGCGAGGACGGTGTCGCCTCGGTGGTCGAGGACGCGCAACGCCTGCACCGGGGAGTTCACCGGGTCCGCCGTGATCAGGGACAGGGCCAGCGAACCGTCGTCGCGCCGGAGCTCCAGGCCCTGCTGGTACGCCTTGGCCGCGCTGTCGCGGTCCGGCTGCACCCGGCCGACCAGCAGCAGGTCCTCGCCGTGCGAGGTCCTGGCGCGGATGCGGCCCCGGTCGCCGACGACGATGTCGCCGCTGTCGACCTGGTTCATCGCCGGACTGCTGTTGGCGCTCGCCATCAGTCCGCGGATGCGGCGCTCGATCTCCCGGACGCGGTCGAGGAGATCGGTGGGAACGGGGGCCATGTCCTACACCCCTTCCAGATAGAGGGTCGCCGTCTCGGCCTTGCTGCGCTGCGGCGGCTCCACCGCGATGCCGACGATCCGGTACTGCTCGTCCTGCGGCTCCTGATGCCACAGGTCGCGCAGCCGCAGCCGGATGCGGGCACCGAGCAGTGCCGGCGTGATCCGGCCGTCCAGCCGGACGGTGATCTCCGGGATCACCTCCGGCAGGCGCTGGCGGGCCAGCTCGGCCCCGGCCAGGGACCGCAGCGTCGTCGCGTCGGTGACCCCGCTGTGGTCCGACGTGGACTCCAGCCGGGGCCAGCCGGCCGCGAGGTCCTCGGGCGACTCGACGGAGACGGTGAGCGGCTGCGACTCCTCCGCCTGATCGCTGTTGGGCGAATCGCCGCGCGCCACCCACACGTCGGCCTGCACGGTGGAGTCGGCCGGCAGGCTGTAGGCGATGACCTGGCCCGGGTGGTCCAGGACGATGTCGGAGGCACCGGCGGCGATCAGCGGATGCCCGAGCTGGAGGCGCTTGGCGCGCCCGCCCTCGGCGTCCCGGTAGCAGTGCACCCGCCACTCGAACCCGTTGTCCAGCCGCGCCAGCTGGTCCAGCAGCTCCCTGACCCGGGACAGCGAGGAGTAGGCGAAGGAGCAGTCCCGCGCCACGCCGGACATCTCGTTGCCGAGCTGGATCCCGATGTCGCCGCCGGGCTGCTCCTGGGCGTGCGCGACGAGCAGCCGCGCGATCTCGAACTGGTCGAGCGCCGTGTAGGAGACGTCCTTCGCCAGGATGCGGTGGTCCAGGTACGAGTCGAAGGTGCCGGCCTGGAACTGCGCCTGCAGCCGGCCGCGTTCGTCACTGGCGGGGGTGCAGGTCCACAGCACCCCGCCCCACCAGATGTCACCGTCGCGCTCCAGCCACACCGCGGTGCGGCCGGGTACCAGTGCCGCCCTGGCGCGGCGGGCCAGGGCGGCGTCCGGCAGCGGGACCGTCGCCGACAGCGATCCCGACTTGCCGATGTAGTCGTCGAACTTGGTCTCCGTCAGCGGCAGCACGTCCACCACCTGATCGGTGCGCAGGTCGCAGAAGACCGCCCGGTAGACGGGGGTGAGCGGGGTGTACGCCGTACGGGGGGAACTCGTCACGCGGCCCTCCTCAGAGCATCGGGTCGACGCGGATGAACCGGTTGTCGAACCAGTGGTTGTTGGTCGTGGCGCTGGAGGAGTACGCGGAGACGGCGGAGTACTGGGCGCCGGCCTGGAGGCCGGTGACCGGGAAGACCGTGCTCACGGACTGGTTGCCCCGGCCGGTGTCGATGGCCGACCGGGTCTCGTCGGCGCCGAGACCGGTGACCAGGACGCCGTTCTTGCGGATGTTGGCGGACATCCGTCCCCAGCCGCCCTCCACCGACGGCTGCCCCTGGAAACCGAGGTGGACGAGGACGCTGCCGGACACCGGAGCGGTGAACGTGGTGGTGATCGTCGGACCGTTGGTGCCGGTGAGCGTCTCCGACCAGGTGGTGTTCACGCAGTAGCCGCCGTCGTTGTTGTACGCGAACGCCGGGCTCGGCATCGCGAGGACCCAGGCGGTGCCGTTCCAGCGCTCCAGGCGGCCGTTGTTGTCCCGGTACTGGCCGACGTATCCGCCGGTGGCGAGCCGCCCGGTCGGGGCGATGCCGCCGATCTGGTCCGGGTATCCGACCCAGTTGCCGCCGTCCCAGCGCTGGAGCTGGGTGCCGATGTCGCGGTACTGCCCCGGGTAGGCGCCGGGTTCGCCGGTGTTCCCGTACAGCGGCAGAATGCCGCCGGCCGCGACGGTGCTGGTGCGCAGATTGGCGACGGCGGACGCCCAGGCGATGCCGCCGGTGCCGACCGAGGCCCCGGCCGGGACCTGCACGGTTGCCAGCGGGAGGGAGGCGGGCGGGGTCTGCGGGACCTGCGGGTTGCCGTCGGGAGCGCCCTGGACCACTTCCAGGACGGCTTCGGTGCGGCCGGACTTGTCGACCTGGGCGTCGTAGATCCGCAGGACGAGCAGGTCGACGCGCGGGTTGTTGGCATCGCCGTCGGCGAGGACCACGGTGGTGTAGTCGGTGAGGACGACCGGGTAGGCCCCGGCGGCCTCACTGCCCTGGACGACGGCACGGCCGGGGGCGATCGTCGCCGTCATGCCGGCGGTGGAGCTGAAGACGTAGAACGCCGACATCAGGGACTTGCCGTCGGGTGAGCCCGGGATGATGCCGCTGCGGCTGGCGAGCCCGCTCGTCGGGACCATGGTGCCGGTCGGGGCGAGCCGGGTGTCGGCGCGGGACTGGCCGGACTCGGCGTCGGTGCGGTTGACGAGCCATGCGCTGCGCACGGGCATGAGGTCCTCCTGGAGGGGTCTGCGGGGTCGTTCTTCTTGGCGGGACTGCGGTCTGCGGAGCGGCGGGGGCCGGTCACCAGTGCCCGTCGCGCCAGCGGACGGTGACGGAGGCGTCCGGGGACGCGGTGACGTCGTCCGAGCGGAAGGCCAGGTCGGTGGTTCCCGGTTCGAGCTGGAACAGCTGCTCGGGCGTCGAGTCCGGGGTGGCGGTGTAGATGCGGGACGCGGTGTCGTTGAGCAGCACCGTGCCGGCCTCGGTGTCGACCGAGAGGATGTCCCCGGCGCCCAGGGCCAGGGCGTACTGGAGCTGGCGGCCGTCGGAGAGCCGGGTCAGCGAGGGGCGCTGCACCGGTCCGCGGAACTCGACCACGGGACGTACGGCCGCGCCCCCGCGGTTGACCGCCGTGATCGAGCCGGCGGCACCGTTCGACCCCCAGCTCAGCGGCCACACCAGTCCGGATCCGGCGTCGTCGTTCCAGGTCATCCCGGACTCGTTGACCGGCAGTCCGGTGATCGCCTCGTGGTGGACGGTGCCGTAGCGGCGCGGGTCGGTGGCCGTCCACTGGATGCTGACCTTGGCGAATCCCTGGAGGGCGTAGGAACGGTCCTGCGGTACGACGCGCCGGCTGACCCTGGCCCGGACCGCGAGGGTCTCGCCCAGCAGCCGGACGGCGAGCCAGCGCTCCCGGCCGTCGGGGCCGGTGGCGGCGCGGAACGCGGTCGCGGTGGCGAGCGGATCGGTCCCGGCCGGCGGGGCGAGCCAGACGGTCGCCCCGACGAGCCGCGGCTGCGCCCAGCGGTCGCCGGGCCAGGAGCCGTGCTGGTCCGGCCGGAGCACGTCACCGAGGTCCAGTTCGGGCAGGTCTTCCCAGCCGGTGACACCGCTGCGGTCGACCGGGTAGGGAGTCCCGGCGCCCATGAGGAGGTCGCCCCACTGGATCTGGCCGTCGCGGGTGATCAGTGAGCCGGGGTCGGTGTCGTCGGAGAGGGGGTTCGGGAGGGTGGAGACGGTATCGGCCATGTCGGGCCGTCACCTCGCTTCGGGGCTTGGCGTACGGGCGGGGGCACCGTGCGGGCGGCGTCGGATCCTGGAGGACCCGTCGTACGGACCGGGGTTCAGGCCGCGGTGCGGTACAGGAAGAGCAGGTCGTTCGCGACGGTCAGCGGGCTGCTGCCCTCCCGCTCCTCGTACACCCGGACCCCGGGGCGGCCTGCGAAGAAGGCGGGCCCGGTGGTGGCGGAGGCGCCGGACGGCGCGGGGAGGTAGCGGCCGAGCTGCGAGAGCGGCTGTACGGAGGAGGCTCCGGGCACGGCGGCCGGCAGCACGACACCGCCCTCGGCGAGCTGCGGGACCTTCGACAGGTGCACACCGAACTTCTTGCCGAAGAAGCTGAAGCTCAGGTGGTTGAGCCCGTCGATGATCCAGTTGGCGAAGGCGATCAGGCCCTTGACGGGGCCGGTGATGACACCGGCGACGGTCTGGATGCCGGTGGACATGAAGGTGCCCATGCCGTGCAGGGACTTCGACAGGGCGTCGCGCACCCGGGTGAAGGCCGAGGGGAGTGTCTTCGTCAGCCAGTTGAGCGTCGGCTGGACGACGCCCCTGAAACCGTTCCAGGCGCCCCTGACGATCGAGGTGACCGCACGGGTCGCCGAGGAGACGGTGCTCCGCGCGCCCTCGAAGCCGGACCTGAGCCCGGAGCCGATGCTCTTCAGGACGGCGCCGACGGTCCCGCGCACCCCTTCGAACACCGCGGACACGGTCTTCGCCCAGCCCTTGATGACCGGAACCATGAACTCCAGGACGGTGCGGAACATGTCCAGCGCGGACTGGAAGACCTGCTGGATCACCTTCTGGCCGGTGGCGGAGTTCATCGCGTAGTCGATGAGCAGGGCGACCAGCGGGGTGACGATCCCGAGGACGAAGCCGAGCGGGTTCGCCCTCATGGCCGTGTTGATCCCGGTCATGACGACGGAGCCGACGGTCATGGCGACGCCGAAGGCGGTCATGGCCTTCGTGACCGCGGGGGTGTACGTGCCGAACAGGTCGGTCATCGACCCGAAGGCCCCGGCGCCGGCGACGAGCGCGCCGAGGACGCCGACCGGGCCGCGGATCCGGCCGGCGCCGGCGCGGACGCGGGTGGCGGCGGTCGCGGTGGAGGTGCCGAGTCTGCGCACGGAGCCGCCCGCGCGTGTCGCCGCCGTACGGAACTGCCGGAGCGCGGGTGCGGTGGTGGCCGTCAGCGTGACCATTCTGCCGAGCGGGGCACGGGCGCCGACGAGCCCGCGCCGCAGGCTCTGGACGGAGGTGCCCGTCCGGAGTGCCGCGGTGCGGAAGTCGTCCAGGGCGGCGGCGGGCCGGGCGCCACCGGACGTCGGGTCCCGGCGGACGCGTTTCATCCCCGGGCCTTCGAGAGGAACAGCAGCGCGGTGGCGGTGTCCTGGACACTGCTGCTCGACGCCTCGTAGTACTGCTCGATGTAGAAGCCGCCGTCGGTGGCCGCGGCGCCGGCGCCGAGCTGGCCCGCCCTGGTGGTGTGGCCCAGAAGGCGGCTGAGCTTGGAGAGCGGCAGTACCGCCTCGGCTTCACCGGCCTCGGCGACGATGGTGTGGACACCGCCGTTGCGCGGCTGGATGATGCCGCCCTGGGCGAGGCGGGGGATGGTCGGCAGGTGGATGCCGAAGGACTTCCCGCCGACGACGGGCACCCAGCCGGGGACCGAGACCTTGATGCCGTTCAGCTTGCCGATCGCGGAGTTGATCAGGCCGATCACGGCGTTGATCGGGCCCCTGACCGCGTTCTTGATGGCGCCGAACGCGTTGCTCGCGATGGACTTCAGGCCGTTCCACGCGCTGGACAGCTTGTTCTTGACGGCGGTGAACGCGGCGGGGACCACGCTCCTGATCCAGTTGACCACCGGCGAGATGACGGACTTGATGCCGTTCCAGACGCTGCTGACGACCTTCTTCACGGCGTTCATGGCCGTGGTGATGATCGTCTTCCAGAGGGTGAAATAGGTCTTGATGACGGTGGCGACGGCCTTGACGACCACGGAAACCGCCGTCTTGATCCCGTTCCACACGCTCTTCATCAGCTTGCCGGCCGACTTCATGATCGGGCCGACTGCCTTCATCACCGTGGTGATCACGCTCTTGATGACGCCGAAGGCGGTCTTGAGGACCTTCTGCATCGTCTTCGACTGCATCGCCATGTCCACGACCTTGGCGATCAGCGGAGCGAGCAACGCCATCAGGACGCCGATGAGGTTGCCCTTCATCGACTTGTTCAGCCCCTTCATGCCCTTGTCGGCCTTGGCCGCGCCGGACTGGAAGGTGCCGATCTGCTTGCCGCCGGTCTGACCGGCCTTCCCTGCCTTGGTCAGGGACTTCCCGGCCTTGTCCGCCGCCTGCTGGAGCGACTTCAGCTCCTTGGCGGACTTCTGGGAGGAGGACTTGAGGCCGGCGATGCCGCTGTTGCCGCTCTGGGTGCTCTGCTTGAGGCCGGCTGCCGCCCGGCCGGCCTGGTCGAGATTGGTCTTGAAACCGCGGAGACTGGTCGCGGCCTTCTTGAGTGTGGCTGTGAACGCCATTCCATGTCCGATCGTTCATCGGCCTGTCCGGCCGATCGGCTTGCGGTGCCGGAATGTGGAGGAGATGCGGACCGGAGCGGTCAGGCGAACTCGGCGAGAAGCCCGTCGACCTTCGTGTGCAGCCCGTCGATCGCGGTGCCGAGCTTCTTCGTCGCCGCTTCGATCCGGGCGACCGAACGATTGGTCCATTCGGTGTCGGGGGCCGACATCTGGGTGACCTCGGTGCTCTCCAGCTTGGGCAGCAGCCCGCTCTTGGTCGTGGAGATCTTCTTTCCCTTTTTCTCCAGGAAAGTTTTCAGTGCGACATCGAACTGGAGGATTTTCAGTCCGAGGGCGCCCACGAGTGCGAGACCCAGGGTCACGACCGTCGTCATCGAGAACGATGAAGTGGCGAGGCTCTTGACGCTCTCCACGATCTCCTTGGGTATCAAGCCCTGCAAGAGGGTCTCGAAGGCGCCGGGCTCGCTCTTCTTCTCGGCGGCGGGAGCCGCGGACCCGCCGCCCGTGGAGGATTTCTTCAGTTCGGCGATCTGTTTGCCGATGTACTCTTCCGTGGCCAGCCGGTTCGTGCCCGTTCCCGGGATGGAGTCCCTGACACCCTTGATTGCCTGAAGGATCTCCGTGTCTTTGGTGAGAAGTTCTTCGTTGGTCGTCATCGAGCTGCCTTTCCTGGCCCATGGACATGCGGGCGAGTACGAGATGCGAGCGAGAATGCTCCGGTAAGTGGCATTTGCGAATGGCTGTCCGGTCGCTTGCCAGGCCGTTTCTTCCCGGTTCCGGAGTCTGTTGCCAACGGCGGTGACACCATGTCATCATCGACAAAAAAGAGTCCGGAGGGTCTGTGGTGTTCAACGTTTTCGGAGTGATTTTCGCTCTTGCGATTCTTGCTCTTATTTCCTTCGGAGTTCCGTACCTCAGGCAGGCCCCGCTGCGGAAAAGGGGGGTGCGCACATGGGGATGGGAGGCGTCCAGGTCGGTTCCCGAGGGCGGGAAGATAACCGTGCGGTACGGGTATGACGGGCAGGACGGCGGGCTGCACAGCATTCCGATGACCGGTCTCACCACGCAGCCGTCCGGATCGCAGGAGATCATCTACGACCCGGAGAATCCGAAGCGCGCCGAATTCGTTTCCCGTATGCCGGAGAACGTGAAGGGGAGGCGCAACCTCCTCATGGTTCTGCTGGCCGTGGCATGTGTGTCGCTGGTCCTGGGCCTTATCGGTGCGGTGACGGGCTGAGGGTGCCCGTCCCGCCGGCCGCCCCGGGGAGCGGGGACGGCCGGCGGAGGCGGTTCACCCGAAGAACCGGGCCAGCTCCGAAGGGTCCGGGACGGCCGGCGGAGCGTCGGCGGACGCGGCGTCGCCGTCCCGGTCGTCACGCTCGTGCGCGTCACCCGGCCGCGGAACCGGCACCGGCTGTTCCGCAGGGTCGGACTCCCCGTCGCCGTTGACGACGGAGAACATCCAGTTGGCCGCGGCGAGATGGTCCACGACCGCCGCGAGCAGGTAGTCGGTGACGGACCATTCGGCGGCTTCGCCGTCGGTGTCGCGGATGGTGGCGCTGTCCCGCGGAAGGTGCTTGATCAGGATCGCGAGCCGGCGGGAGGAGAGCTGTCCCCGGTGCCAGTCGAGCAGATCCACCCCGTAGTGCCGGAGCAGATCGGCTTCGAGAGCCTCGGCGTGTTCGTCGGCGAACGCGACGAGGCTCAGTCTTCCCCCAGGCCGAGCCCGGTCTCCCTGCCGTACGCCTCAAGGATCGCGGCGATGTCCTGCATGGTGACGTCCAGCTGCTCGAAGCGCGCGAACTGCTTCTTGCCCAGCAGGAGTTCGAGCAGGCCGTCGACGTCGTTGTCGTCCAGGCCGCGCAGTGCCCGGGCGGTGACGCGGGTCAGCTCGGTCGGCAGCTCGAAGGTGTCGCCGTCGATGGTGAACGACCAGGCGCGGCCGAGGGCCTCCATGCGCTGGGCGCGGGCTGCGGACACGTCGAAGGTGGCCATGGGGTCTCCGTTTCGGGAAGGGGGGCCGCGCCGACGGCCCGGTCGGGCGTCGCGGTACGGCGGGGCTTCGGTGTGTGCGGACGTGCGGTACGGGAGCCACGGGGCGCCGGTACGCCGGGCGGGCCGGAGCACGGCGCCCCGTGGAGGTGCGCCCCCGGAGACGGGGGCGGGGGGTCACGCCTTGGCGTACGCCGGGTCCTTCATGACGAAGGTCGCCAGCGGCTGGGTCTCGCCGGAGGACAGTGCCGTGAAGGTGACGCCCAGCGAGGCGGCTGCCTTGCGGGCCAGCTTGATGTCGTCCGACGCGGTGACCTGGCCGCGAGGGATCACGAACCGGTAGGTGACGTCGAGGCCGTCGTGGAACTCCAGGCCGAGGGCGCGCTCGTCGAACTGCGGGCCGTCCGGCACGCTGTAGGAGTAGACGCCCGGGTTCTCGGTGGCGTTCACCGCCGAGACCGTGTCGCCGCCCATGAAGAACGGCAGAGTGTCCTCGTTGAACTGGAGCATGGCGAACTTCAGCGTCAGGTCGCGGTCCGCGTAGATGAAGCGGGCCGGGCTGACCGCCTGCCACGTCTCGACCGGGTCGAGCTTGTCCTTCTTGGAGAAGGTCACGCCGTCGGTGGACGTGTAGCCGAGGTCACGCCACACCGCGCTGTCCCAGTCGGCCGCCGGGTCGTTGGAGAAGGCGGTCGGCGCCGGGGTGCCGGCCGGGGCCACGAGGATGCGGCCCGTACCGGCGATGCGGATCTCGGACGAGTTGTTACCAGCCATGAAGGTGGCTTCCTTTCCAGGGGTGGTGCCCCCGATCGGGGGCCGCCGTATCCGGGACGGGTACGGCGAAGGCCCCGCCGAGTCGGTTCGGCGGGGCCTGGTTCGTGGGGCGTCGCGCGGCGCGGGGCCGTCAGTCCGTGCGGACGGTGAAGCGGAGGACGCAGATGTACCGGTTGGCGCCCGCGTAGATGTAGTCGGGCAGCCAGCGCGGGCCGTCCTCCTCGGCCACCTCGCTGACGAACGAGGTGCCGAAGACGGTGCCGGTCGCGGCGAGCAGGGCGGCGCGGGCCGCGTTGGCCAGGGTGTGGGCCACCGACTTCTCCGGCCCGTAGACCTCCAGCTGGATCAGCGGGCGGTCCACGTGCAGGTCGTCGACCCAGGCGCCGCCCATGCGGGAGATCAGTACGGCCTTCTGCGTCCCGTCGAAACCCGCCGGTGGCGCGTCGTCGACGTACGCGTCCGTCAGCTCCGGGCGGGCCCTGAGCAGGTCCCGGACGATCGCCTGGACGTCCGGGAACGTCCCTGGCGCGGATGAGGGCATGGTGTCACTCCTTCTCTGTACGGACCGAGGACGGACGTCCGTGCGTACGGCCCGTACGCACGCCGGACACGACGGCGGCGGAACCGTGCCTCCGGAGGGAGGTGGGCACAGCTCCGCCGCTGCACTCATAGTGATCCATGAATTGCGTGCGCGCAACCAACTTTGCCGAGCGCGGCCCGTTCGGCGGGTGTTCGAACCCCCCGGGCGCTGGGGAGGGGCGGGCGCGCGGCGCGGCGTCATATGCCGGTCATCCGTGCCCGGTTCTGCGCTACTCTGAAAAACCGATTCGAACATAGATTCGATCGAATCGAACATGGCATGGGCCGACGCAGGCGTGAGGACGGTGTGAGTCGTGACGACGAACAGCGGATGGAGGCCGGTCTCCGGCGGTGAGCAGTCGTGGTGACCGGGGAGCCGGGAGAGCGGCTTGCCGACGTCATGGCCGCCGCCGTCACGGTGGCCGTGGAGTCGGCGGAAGCCGGCCGTTATACCGGAGAGGTGGGCAGAACCCTGGCCGCGGTCGTGGGGGAGGTGGGAGCCCGGATCGTCGGAGAGGCCGAACTGCGCGGATTCTCCAGCGGCTGGCAGGAGGCGATGGCGGTGAGACCCGCCGGAGTGCGCCCTCTCCGGGCCGCCCGGGCCCACGCCTGAGGCTCGGCCCCGCCCGGGCTGCCCGGACCCCGCCGCGCACGGCCGCGTACGGCCCGTGCGCGCGCCGCGCCGAGG
>NZ_JAAGNI010000046.1 GCF_010550605.1 Streptomyces sp. SID9727 | reverse complement strand
CGCGTCCGCCTCGTCCCGGAACGCCTGCGCCTCCTCCCGGGCCGCGCCCAGGAGCGCCCCCGCCTCCTCCTCCGCCAGCTCCAGGATCCGCAGCGCCCGCTCCCCCAGCGGCGCGTAGTCCGGCGGGGCCAGCCGCGCCACGGCCTCGTCCAGCCGGGCCGACTCCGCCGCCAACTCCTCCGCCAGCTCCGTCAGCCGGGCCACCCGCGCCACGGCCTCGTCGCGCTCCGCGGACAGGGCCGCCACCGCCCGGTCCACCTGCTCCGGGCGGTACCCACGACCCCGTACACCGACGAACCCGTACGCGGACACCGGTGCAGAACTCATCCCTGACGCCTCTTTCCGATCTTCCCGACTCCGACGCTCCGGCCAACGAGCGATAGGTCAAGGATGCGGCAATTGGTCGGGAAGTCTGAATCGATGCGGCGCTTTCCGGACGGAAGCGACCGGCATCACACACGGGAAAGGCGGGGTGCCCGGCCCCCCGAAAAGGGACCGGGCACCCCGCCTCACGCACGCGACCGTCAGATGAGGCCGTCCCACATCTGCTCCAGCAGCACCGACCACCAGCTCTCCGGCGACGCCAGCGCCGCCGCGTCCAGCGCCACCAGCTGCGCCTGGAAGTCCACCGTCCAGCGGCCCGCCTGCTCCGGGTCCAGCCCGTACCGCAGCCGCCACATCCGGCCCAGCAACGCCATGCAGCGCACGAACTCCGGCAGCCCCGTGTTCACGAACTGCGGCGGCACCGGCGCACCGCCCGGACCCGCCTCCACCGGCACCGCCACGATGTGCGCGGTCCCGTACTGGACACAGACCGCCCGGCCGAAGTCCGAGCCCATCACCAGGTACGACCCCGCGTCCGACGCGGGCTGCACCTGCCGCTGCGCCGCCAGCTCCGCCAGCGTCGGCACCACCGGCTGACCCGGCTGCGCCCAGAAGAACGGCCCGAAGTCGGCGGGCAGACCCGCCCACACCAGGGTCCGCGCCACGAGCTCGGGCACGCCCTGACGCGACACCGCGCGCTGGTCGAAGCGGAGCACGCCCTGCGGACCGAAGGTCTGCATCATCTCCTCGGCCAGCGCCTCCGGCGGCACCGGCGGCGCCGGCTGCATCTGCGGCAGCGGCGCCCGCACCGGCGCGGGCCGCGCGGGACCGTCCGCCACCTGGTGCAGCTCGCCCTGGTGCGTCAGCAGATGCTGCATGCCCTGCTGCCGGCTCGCGTGGTCCGTGCCGTACGGGGCGACGGACGTGATCCGCACCTGCGGCCAGGTCTCCCGGATCATCCGGGCGCAGTAGCCGCCGGGCAGCTCACAGGACTCCAGCTCCGTGTGCAGCTCGATCACCTGCTGCGGCGGCACGTTCATCGCCCGCAGCTCGTGCAGCATCTGCCACTCCGGGTGCGGCGTACCCGGCGCCGAACGGCGGATCAGCTGCTGCTCACTGCCGTCCGGCGCCCGGAACCGCAGCACCGCCTGATAGCCCGGACCCACGGTCGGCTGACCGGGCGGCGCCTGCGGATAGCCGTACGCGGGCGGCGCGCCCGCCGGCGGACCCGGCGGCTGCGGCGCCCCCGGACCGGCCTGCGCCGGCCC
>NZ_JAAGNI010000032.1 GCF_010550605.1 Streptomyces sp. SID9727 | reverse complement strand
CGCGGGCGGCGGTGCCGGTGGGTGCGCCCCGGCCACCGGCGCGGGTGGCCCGCGCGCCTCAGAAGCCCGCGGCGGAGGGGCTGTTCACCAGGCCGTCGCTCACCGGCCGCCGGGTGCCCGCGCCGTGCATGAAGACCGACGTGACGGCGGCGGCAGCGGGCTCCACGCCCAGCTTGGCGTGCAGCGCCTGGCCCAGCGCGCCTTGCAGGAGCGCGCTGTAGAGGTCGAGCAGCGTGTCGGGGCCGAGGTCCGTGCGCCACGTGCCGTCGGCCGATCCGCGGACGAACAGCGCGGTGAGGGGCGCCATGAGCCGGCGGGCGGTCTCGTCGGGCACGGCGGGTTTGCCGTGGATGCGCATCAGCGCCTGGTACTTGGCGGCCTGGCCCATCGCGATCCGGCTCACCCGTGCCACTCCCTCGGGCACGGCGACGCGGTCCAGGCCGGCGTCCGCCAGCTTGCCGATCAACTCGGCGCACGCTTCCTGTGACAGCGCGTCCAGCAAGGTCTCACGGCTGGGGAAGTGGCGGTAGAGAGTGGTGCGGCCCACGCCGGCTGCCGCCGCGACGTCCGCCATGCTGACGCTCTCGCCCCGGCGGGCGAGCAGCATCGCTGCGGCGTCGAGGATCGCGATCGCAACGCGATCGCGCAGGTGCACGTTTCTTGTCATCAATCAAAACGATACTGGCCTACCGGCGCTGGTACATTCATGTTCCACAACGGATCGCATGTATCCCGCCCGGTGAGTCGTCCGTCGTGGACCGCGTCTCGGCGGATCTCCGGCCTTCCGGCGGAAGGCCGGATTCCGAATCCATGCCCGCCGGAGCGCACGCCGTCGCCGCCAGCCGGAGGCACGGGGGGTGGACAGATCAAGCGGGCCCCGGGCGGCTCCGCGCTTTCTCCGAAAGGTGAGTAATGACCACGTCGCAAAAAATCGAGTCGAGCCCTCCCGGGGGAGGGGGCAGCTCTGGCGACAAGCTGGACAGCAAGGTCCTCCTCGTAGCCGGTGTGGTCGTGCTCGGCGGGATCATGTCGATCCTTGACATCACCGTGGTCTCGGTCGGACTGCAGACCTTCCAGAAGGAGTTCCACGCGACCTCGGCCCAGGTCGCCTGGACGATGACCGGTTACACGCTGGCCCTGGCGAGCGTCATCCCGCTCACCGGATGGGCGGCCGACAGGTTCGGGACAAAACGTCTCTACCTGCTCGCGGTCGCGTTGTTCGCGGCCGGTTCGGCGCTGTGCGCCGCGGCCAACTCCCTGGAGATGCTGGTCGCGTTCCGGGTGGTCCAGGGTCTGGGCGGCGGGATGCTGATGCCGCTCGGCATGACGATCCTGACGCGTGCGGCCGGTCCCGAGCGGGTCGGCCGGGTGATGGCCGTACTCGGCATCCCCATGCTCCTCGGCCCCATCTTCGGCCCCATCCTCGGCGGTTGGCTGATCGACATAGCCACCTGGCACTGGATCTTCCTGATCAACCTGCCGATCGGCGCGATCGCGCTCGTGTACGCGGCGATGGTGCTGCCCAAGGACAATGTGGAGCCGTCCGAGACCTTCGACTGGGTGGGCGTGCTGCTCCTCTCGCCCGGCCTCGCGTGCTTCCTGTACGGCGTCTCCTCCATCCCGGAGACCGGCACCGTCTGGGCCACCAAGGTCCTGGTCCCCGCGATCATCGGTCTGGTGCTCGTCGCCGCCTTCGTGCCCTGGGCGCTGCGGCCGGCCAACGTCCACCCGCTGATCGATCTGCGGCTCTTCCAGAACCGTGACCTGAGCGTCGCCGTGATCGCCATGTCGCTGTTCGCGATGGCGTTCTTCGGCGCCAGCCTGCTGTTCCCGCTCTACTTCCAGCAGGTGCGCGGGGAGTCGGCGCTCGACTCGGGCGTTCTGCTCGCCCCGCAGGGCATCGGCGCGATGATCACCATGCCGATCGCCGGCATGCTCGCCGACCGCATCGGCCCCGGCAAGATCGTCATGACCGGCATCGCGGTCATCACCGTCGGCATGGGCATGTTCACGCAGCTCGCCGCCGACACGTCCTACACATACATCATCGTCGCGCTCTTCGTCATGGGCCTCGGCATGGGTGCCGCCATGATGCCGATCATGGCGTCGGCGCTGGCCACCCTGAGGGAGCACACGGTCGCCCGTGGCTCGACGCTGATGAACATCGTCCAGCAGGTCGCCGCCTCGATCGGCACCGCCCTGTTCTCGGTGCTCCTCACCAACGGCCTCAAGGACATCACCGCGAGGACCCCGGACGGCATCAAGGACCAGATGGGCGACGCGTTCGCCTCGGTGTTCCTGGTGGCGGCCATCCTCATCGCCGTGTGCCTGATCCCCGCGCTGCTGCTGCCGCGCAGGAAGGTGAAGGCGGCGGACCCGACCGCGATGGTCGGCCACTGAGCGAACGGCACGACCCGGCGGACGCCGCCGGGCCGGGACGGCTTCGGCCGCCTCCGGCCCGGCGGCGTTCCCGTGTCACCGGGGCGGTCCGCCATGACGGTCGCTTGACCGTGCCGGGGCGGGGTAGCGAAGCTGCATGGACACTGAGAACACGCCCGCCGCCGGTTACGTACAGCCCGAGGTCGACGTACCGGGGCTGACCCGGGTGCTCGACGGGAACTACGCCGGTATCCGCGATCTCGTCCGGAGCAATCTGGTGGCGTACGCCTCGGTGCTGGAGGAGGCCGAGGAGCTCGGCTTTGACGCGTATCGCGAGCGGGTGCGGGAGATCGTGGTGGAGATGGCCGCCACCGGGCAGACGGGGATGGGGTTTCCGCAGGAGTACGGCGGGGGCGGTGACGTCGGGGCGTCCATCGCGGCGTTCGAGACGCTTGCCTTCGGGGACCTGTCCGTGCTGGTGAAGGTGGGGGTGCAGTTCGGGCTCTTCGGCGGGGCGATTCTGCAGCTCGGCACCGAGCGTCACCACCGGGCCCATCTGCCGGACCTGATCACCGGGCGCCTGATGGGGTGCTTCGCGATGACCGAGACCGGCCACGGCTCCGACGTGCAGTCACTCGGGACGGTGGCGCGGTACGACCCCGGCTCCCAGGAGTTCGTCCTGACCACCCCGGATGACGAGGCGTGCAAGGACTACATCGGCAACGCCGCCCGCCATGCGGAACTCGCCGTCGTCTTCGCCCAGTTGGAGGTCGGCGGGAAGGCCGAGGGAGTGCACGCCTTCGTCGTACGGATCCGGCAGGACGGCGAGGTGGTGCCCGGCGTCCGGATCGAGGACGACGGGCGCAAGATGGGCCTCAACGGCGTCGACAACGGCCGCATCCGGTTCGACGGGGTGCGCGTGAAGCGCGAGGCGCTGCTCAACCGGTTCGCCGACGTCACCGCCGAGGGCGTCTACGAGAGCCCGATCGAGAACCCCGGGCGGCGGTTCTTCACCATGCTCGGCACCCTGGTGCAGGGCCGGGTCAGCGTCGCCGGTGCCGGGGTCGGCGCGGCCAAGGTGGCCCTCGCGATCGCCACCAAGTACGCCGTGCGACGGCGGCAGTTCGCGGCCGCCCCGGACACGGACGAGCAGCTGCTCCTCGACTACGGACTGCACCAGCGCCGCCTGCTGCCGCTCCTCGCCCGTACGTACGCACTGCACTTCGCCCAGGACGCCGTACGGAGCCAGTTGCACGACGTCTTCTCCGGCATCCGGGACGACGCGCGGGCCCGGCGCCTCCTGGAGTCCCGGGCCGCCGGCACCAAGGCGCTCGCCACCTGGCACGCCACCCGGGTCGTCCAGGAGTGCCGCGAGGCGTGCGGCGGCGCCGGCTACCTCAGCGTCAACCGGTTCGCCGCGCTCAAGGCCGACAGCGACATCTTCACCACGTTCGAGGGCGACAACCACGTCCTGCTCCAGCTCGTGGCCAAGGGCCTGCTCACCCATTACGCGAGCGAGTTCGAGGACCTGGACCAGCTCGGCACGGTCCGCCACGTCGCCGGGCTCGCCGTCGAGGCGGTCCTGGAGAAGACCTCCGCCCACAAGCTGCTCGAACGGGTGCGGGACCTGCTGCCGGGCGGCGACGAGTGGGACCGCGAGGCCGGGCTGCTCGACCCGGAGTACCAGCTCGCCATGGTCCGCTTCCGCGAGGAGCACATGCTCGCCGGGCTCGCCCGCAGGCTCAAGCGCGGAATGGACGAGCACGAGGACCCCGGCGCCGTGTTCTCCCGGGTCCAGGACCACGTCATCGCCGTCGCCCGCGCGCACGTCGAACGGCTCGTCCTCGAAGCGTTCACGGACCAGGTGCGCGCCCTGCCCGAGGGCGGCAACAAGGAGGCGCTGCGCCTGCTGTGCGACCTCTTCGCCCTCTCGGCCATCGAGGCGGACCGGGCCTGGTTCATGGAGCACGGCCGGCTGACCGTCCAGCGCTCCAAGGCGATCAGCCGCGAGGTGAACGACCTCTGCCGCAAGGTCCGGCCGCTCGCGGTCGACCTGGTGGACGCCTGGGGCATCCCGGACGAGATGCTGCGCGCCCCGGACCTGGTGGGCTAGCCGACGCGCACGGCGCTCGTCGCCAGGGTGACGTACCGCATGGTGAACCGGCCGCCCAGCGCGTCGATGGCATCGCCCACCGCTGTCAGGATCTCCCTCAGCCGGTCGGGGCCGAGCCGGGTGAGGCCGCCGGTCGTCGGGAGCAGGTCCAGCCACTGGTCCCGGGTGTAGGGGCGCTCCCAGTCGAACCGCCACTGCTCCGGTTCGTGGAACTCCCCGGTCGCGCGGATCCGTTCGGCGGTCTTGGCGTACCCCGCCCGGTACGCCTCCAGCGGGCGCCGGGCCGGCTCGCCGCTGAACGG
This sequence comes from Streptomyces sp. SID9727, assembly GCF_010550605.1. Classification (GTDB taxonomy): domain Bacteria; phylum Actinomycetota; class Actinomycetes; order Streptomycetales; family Streptomycetaceae; genus Streptomyces. Next base: position 1,607 of record NZ_JAAGNI010000032.1, on the reverse strand, counting down.
CGAGTCGGGGGCCACCCGCCTGAAGGCCTCGGCGAACGGCTCCGCCACCTCGGCGGGCGGCTCGAAGACGTGCCCGAAGACCGCCAGGCGCCCGCCCGGCCGCAGCACCCGGGCCGCCTTCCCGGCGCCCACCGCCGGGTCCACCCAGTGCCACGACTGGGCGGCGGTCACCGCGTCGAACGTCCGGCCCGCCGGGTCCCACGCCTCGAAGGTCGCCACCTCGACGCGCACGTCGTGCGCGCGGGCCAGGTCGGCCATCCGGGCATCCGGTTCGACACCGAGCACCGCGCAGCCGGCCGCCCGGAACTGACGGGCCGCGATGCCGGTACCGCAGCCGACGTCGAGCACGTCCGGCCCGGGGCTCCCGGCGACGACGCGGGCCACCAGGTCCTCGGGGTAGGCGGGACGGGCCTCGTCGTAACGCCGTGCGTCGGTGCCGAAGGACTCGGCGGTCCGGCGGGCGTGATGGGGCTGCGGCTCACGGGGTAGAATGGGCATGCGTTCACCTTAGTGGGCAAGCGCCCACATGCCAAGGTGTGGCAGGGGCGCGGACGACGTGAGGAGTGGGTACGTGCCGACCGGAGTGCACCTTCGCGACGCCCGGCAGCAGCTGTTCGACGCCGCCGAGCGCGTCCTGCTGCGGGACGGTCCGAACGGCCTGACCAGCAGGGCCGTCACCGACGAGGCGGGCTGCGCCAAGGGTGTCCTGCACCGCCACTTCGCCGACTTCGACGCCTTCCTCACCGCGCTCGTGCTCGACCGGGCCGCGGATCTCGACGCGCGGGCGCGAACGCTGGGCGAGAGCGCCGGAACCGGCACCGTGGCCGGCAATCTCACCGGCGCGCTGACCGCCCTCTTCGGACCGGTGCCGGTCGCGATCATCCCGCTCATCACCTTCCGGGACGAGCTGCGCACCCGCCTCAGGGAGGCGACACCCGGGGGCGGCATCGCGATCCTCGCCCAGATCACGACCGCCGTCTCCGGCTACCTCACGGAGGAGCGCGCACGGGGCCGGGTGTCGGCCGACGCGGACATCGACGCCCTCACGCTCACCCTCGTCGGGGGCGGGCACCTGCTGTTCGCGGACCGTGACTCCGGGCCGCCGGGCGCGGAGGCGATCGGCAAACTGGTGACCACGGCGATCGCGGACGCCGTACGGTCGTGACGTGCGGTCGGCGGAGCCGTCCGGATACCCAGAGGGGATGAGTACCGCCGCTCAGCCGGCCGGCCGTCCGGAGCGGAACGATGGAACTCCGCCCGAGCGAACCGGAGATGCCCATGCTCAGCCGCCTCGCCAGTCAACTGGTGCCCTTCTTCGGGCGGTTGACGCTCAGCACCGAAGCGGACGCCACCCTGCCCCCGGCCGGCATCATCGCCGCCAACCACACCTCGCTCGCGGACCCCGCGATCGTCCTGGCGGCCCTGCGGCTGCTCGGCGCCCGGCCCGTCGTCCTGGCGGCCGCCGGGCTCTGGCGCGTCCCCGTGCTCGGCCGCGCCCTGGCCAGTGAGGGGCACATCCCCGTCCACCGCGGCGACCCCCGCGCCGGCCGGGCCGTCGTGCTCGCCCAGGAGGCGCTGGAACGGGGCCGGCACATCCTCATCTACGC
>NZ_JAAGNI010000020.1 GCF_010550605.1 Streptomyces sp. SID9727 | reverse complement strand
CGGGGTGCGAAGCGGATGGCCGCGGAGGACGGGGCGGCGCAGACGGTGGAGGCGGTGCGGCGGCTGACCGGAGGCTGAGGCGGGCACCCGCGCGCCGGGGCCGGGGCTCGCCTCGGCCGAGCGGCGCAAGGGGGCGGCGCCGTTGCGCGTAACCCCGCCCCCGACCCGTGACGACACGGGATCCCGGGGTACCCCTTCCGTCGGGCGCGCACCAAGCGGGACCGGCCGACGGAGAGGCGACTCGTGCTGCTGGCGAAGAGCAAGAGGCAGATGAAGGACCGGGCGCGGAGCGCGGGCGCGAGGACGGCGGACGCCGTGGACGCCCGGCTCCCGCTCGCCGGGGCCGCCCGGTCGCTGCTGCGGAAGGCGTTCCCGGACCACTGGTCCTTCCTCCTCGGCGAATTCGCCCTCTACAGCTTCATCGTGCTCCTGCTGACGGGGGTCTACCTGACGCTGTTCTTCCAGCCGTCGATGGCCGAGTCGGTGTACACGGGCTCCTACGGCCCGCTCCGGGGACTCCGCACGTCGGAGGCGTACGCCAGCACGCTCCGCATCAGCTTCGACGTGCGCGGCGGGCTGCTGATCCGGCAGATCCACCACTGGGCGGCGCTCGTCTTCGTCGCCTCGATCGGCGTGCACATGCTGCGGGTCTTCTTCACCGGGGCCTTCCGCAGGCCGCGCGAGGTCAACTGGATGGTGGGGGTCACGATGTTCCTCCTCGCCCTCCTGGAGGGCTTCGCCGGCTACTCCCTCCCCGACGACCTGCTGTCCGGCACGGGGCTGCGCACGGCGCAGGGGATCATGCTGTCGATCCCGGTCGTCGGCACCTATGTGAGCTTCTTCGTCTTCGGTGGCGAGTACCCGGGCGAGGACATCGTCTCCCGGCTCTACCCCGTCCACATCCTGCTGGTCCCCGGGCTGCTCCTCGCCCTGATCAGCCTGCATCTGCTGCTCGTCGTGCACCTGAAGCACACCCAGTGGGCGGGTCCGGGGCGCACCGGCCGCAATGTCGTCGGCAAACCGTTCTTCCCGCAGTACACGGCCAAGTCGGCCGGTCTCTTCCTCATGGTCTTCGGCGTGCTCGCCCTGCTCGGCGCCCTCGCGCAGATCAACCCCGTCTGGGACTACGGCCCCTACCGCACCGACCAGGTCTCGACCGGCTCCCAGCCCGACTGGTACGTCGGCTTCCTCGAAGGCGCCCTGCGGCTCATGCCCGGCGTCGAGACCCGGCTGTGGGGCCACACCCTGATGTGGAACCCGCTGGTCCCCGGCGTGCTGCTGCCCGGCGCGCTCTTCCTCGTGCTGTACGCGTACCCCTTCTTCGAGCGCTGGATCACCGGGGGTTCCGGCGAGCGCCACCTCTGCGACCGCCCGCGCGACCGGCCGGTCCGCACGGGGCTCGGCGTGGGTGCCGTCACGGCCTACGCGGTGCTGCTGCTCGCCGGTGCGCAGGACGTCATCGCCTACGTCTTCGACGTACCGGTGCACGCACTGACCTGGACGTTCCGCGTCGCCCTGTTCGTCCTGCCGCCGATCGCCTTCGTGGTGACCGACCGGCTCTGCCTGGCGCTCCAGGCGCGGGACCGGGAGCTGCTGGAGGACGGCGAGGAGACCGAGGGCGTCGAGCAGTCGGTGGAGGGCGGCTACCACCCGGAGCGCACGCCGCTGCCCGAGGAGAAGCGGTACGTCCTGCTGGCCCGCGAGCTCCCCAGGCCGCTGGACGTCCCCGCGCCCCGGCGGGCCCCCGCCCGCACCCGGCTCGCCCGGCGGCTGCGGTCCCGGCTCAGCCACTGGTACTACCGCGACCGGGTCGGCCCCGGGCTGACGCCGGAGCAGGAGCGGGAGGCCCGGGAGCTGCTGGCCGGGCCGCGCGGGGCGGAGGATCAGCGCGCCGGGTCGGGGTTCTGGAAGACGAAGCCGTAGACGCCCGGGACCAGCACGCCGACCCCGATCAGGAACAGCCACAGCCCCTGGACGGTGCCCAGGCCCAGCAGCGCGGTGCCGGCCGCGCTGATCGCCGGGTAGTGGCTGCCCGCCGGGAAGTACCCGCGCCGGCCGCTCACCTCCTGGACGCGCGCGTCCTCGCGGTCCTCCGGACGCGGCGCCGACCGGTGGGCCTGCCGCCACAGGAACGCGGCGATCAGCGCCGACATCAGACCGGAGACGGTGAGTGCCGCGATGCCCGCCGGGTCCGGCGCGAACACCGCGTACACCGCGCAGGTCACCGCGAAGAACAGCGCCACCCCGCTGAACAGCCACGCCTCGCCCTTCACCGGTCCGCCCTCCCCGCCGGGGCGGACGCCGCCTCCGGGTGGTGCAGGTCGAACGCCGGGGACTCGGAGCGGATGCGGGGCAGCGCGTGGAAGTTGTGCCGGGGCGGCGGGCAGCTGGTCGCCCACTCCAGCGAGCGGCCCCAGCCCCACGGGTCGTCGCTCGTGACCCGCTCCCCGTACCGCCAGGTCTTCCACACGTTGTACAGGAAGGGCAGCGTGGACAGGCCCAGCAGGAACGCCCCGATGGTGGACAAGGTGTTGAGCGTGGTGAATCCGTCGGTGGCCAGGTAGTCCGCGTACCGGCGGGGCATGCCCTGCTCGCCCAGCCAGTGGTGGACGAGGAAGGTGAGCTGGAAGCCTACGAAGAGCGTCCAGAAGTGGATCTTCCCCAGTCGTTCGTCGAGCATCCGGCCGGTGAACTTGGGCCACCAGAAGTAGAACCCGGCGAAGGTCGCGAAGACGATCGTGCCGAACAGGACGTAGTGCAGGTGGGCCACGATGAAGTACGTGTCCGTCAGATGGAAGTCCATCGGCGGCGACGCGATCAGCACCCCGGTGAGCCCGCCGAGCAGGAAGGTGACCAGGAAGCCCAGCGACCAGAGCATCGGCGTCTCGAACGACAGCGAACCGTGCCACATCGTGCCGATCCAGTTGAAGAACTTCACGCCCGTCGGCACCGCGATCAGGAACGACATCAGCGAGAAGAACGGCAGCAGCACCCCGCCCGTCGCGAACATGTGGTGCGCCCAGACGGTCGCCGAGAGCCCCGTGATGGCGATGGTGGCGCCGACCAGGCCCACGTAACCGAAGGCCGGCTTGCGGCTGAACACCGGCAGGATCTCCGTGACCACCCCGAAGAACGGCAGCGCCACGATGTACACCTCGGGGTGGCCGAAGAACCAGAACAGGTGCTGCCACAGCAGCGCCCCGCCGTTGGCCGCGTCGAAGACGTGCGCGCCGAACTTCCGGTCGGCCTCCAGGGCCAGCAGCGCCGCCGTCAGCACGGGGAAGGCGAGCAGCGCCAGGATCGACGTGAACAGCACGTTCCAGGTGAAGATCGGCATCCGGAACAGCGTCATGCCCGGGGCGCGCAGGCAGATGATCGTGGTGATGAAGTTGACCGAGCCGAGGATCGTGCTCAACCCCGCGACGACGAGCCCCATCACCCACAGGTCCCCGCCCGCCCCCGGCGAGAACACCGGCCCGTTCAGCGGCGCGTAGGCGAACCAGCCGAAGGCGGCGGCCCCGTCGGCCGTCAGGAACCCCGAGACGACCATCAGCCCGCCGAAGAGGTACACCCAGTACGTGTACGCGTTCAGCCGGGGGAACGCCACGTCCGGCGCCCCGATCTGGAGGGGCATGACCGCGTTGGCGAAACCGGTGAACGTCGGGGTGGCGAACAGCAGCATCATGATCGTGCCGTGCACGGTGAACAGCTGGTTGTACTGCTCGGGGGAGACGATCTGCATGCCGGGACGGGCGAGTTCGGCGCGCATCACCATGGCCAGCGCCCCGGCGAACAGGAAGAACGCGAACGAGGTCACCAGGTACATGTCGCCGATGACCTTGTGGTCGGTCGTCGACATCAGCCTGAGGACTCTCGCGCCCCCGCTCACCCGGCGCTCGGTCGCCCGCCGCTCCCGGTCGTCCACCGCTGCCGCACCCGGTCGCTCGTCCAACGACGTCATGCACCCTCCCGTTCGACCTGGCCCGGCCCGGCGGCCACCGGCCATCATGGGCCCGGCGCCCGGCCGCACCGGTCACCAGCGGCGTGTACCCGGGCCAGGGCTACCCGAACGGCGCAGAAGCGGCGGAGTGCGGCAGCGGGGCGCGGTCGCGGGCGCCGTTGCGGTCACACGGCCGGGCAATCGGGTCATGGGCTGCGGGAACGCGGGAGGGCGCGTCCGACGCGGGTACCTCGCCCTCATGAACGCGAACCCCATCGAACTGCAGAAGGCCCTCGGCGGCGTCAACTACCCCGCCGGCAAGGGCACGATCGTGGACCAGGCACGCCAGAACGGTGCCGGTGACGAGATCGTGGCAGCGCTGGACGCGCTGCCGGAGAAGGAGTACGAGTCGCCGGCCCAGGTCAGCAAGGAGGTCGCACAGGAGAGCTGACCCGGACCACGCGAGGGCCGCGCCGCCGGGCGGATCAGGGGCGGTCGGCCCGCTGGCGGGGGCGGTGCGCCGCGCTCGCCGCCGCCCCTGTGCCCCTTGTCCGTCCCGTGGGCGTGCTTCCCGACGCCGGGGCGGGCCGCGTCCTGCCGCACCCACAGCGCACCGGCCGGGGCCCGTCCGCCCTGCGGGCGTGGCCGACCCGGCCGTTCAGCGGTGCGTCAGGACGTTGATCACGCGGCCGTTCGGGTCGCGTACGAAGAAGCGGCGCACGCCCCACTCCTCGTCGTGCGGGCCGTACACGATCTCCGCGCCCTCGCGGACGAGCGCGGCGTGCACGGCGTCCACGTCGGCGACCTCCACGCTGAGGTCCGGGTTGACCGGGCCGGTCGCGTCCTTGGTCATGAAGCTGATCTGGGCGGCCGGCCGGGTGGGCGAGGCGAGGGTCATGATCCAGCCATGGTTCATGACCTCCTCGAAGCCGAGCAGGCCGTAGAACGCGGTGGTGTCCCGCAGGGCGGACGCATCCGTCCCGGCTTCGCCGCCGGCGCTTACCGGGATGTTGGGGACCACACGGTGCACGGACATGGGGCACTCCTGTCACATCGATAACGGTCGGTCACTCCAGTCACCCTAGGGGCCGACTCAAGGGGGTGGCTGGAAACTGTGGGTGGAGCCGGGGCAGACTGGCCCGGTCACAGCCGGGCCGGGGACATCCCTGCCCATCGAACCGCAGTCTTCCCGGGGGCGCCCCATGGTCCATATCTCCTCACGCGTGACCGGGGAGGAGCTCGGACGGATGGCTCACCGCCCGGACGCGCGGGACCTCTTCCCGACCGGTGTGGCCCGGCTGAGCGACACCCGGTTCCGCGTGCCCGCGCACTGGCCGCGCGCCCACCGCTTCTTCGCCCCCGTCGGAGGCCACCAGGACCCCCTGCTGATCGCGGAGACGATGCGGCAGGCGGCGATGCTGGTCTGCCACGCCGAACTCGGGGTGCCGCTCGGCGACGCCTTCGTGATGTGGGAACTGCGCTACACCACCGCCGCCGGACACCTCGTGCTCGGCGACGAGCCCTGGGACGTCATGGTCGAGGTGAACTGCTCCGACATCCGCCGCCGGGGCCGCGGCCTCGGCTCGATGCGCGTCGACTTCGTGCTGAGCCGGGACGGGGCGGTGTTCGCCGTCTGCGGCTCGCGGATCAGCTGCACCTCGGCCGCCGCCTACCGCCGCCTGCGCGGCCACCGGTCCGCCGCCGCCCCCGCGCCCCCGCTCCCGCCGCTCGCTCCGCGCACCGCCGG
>NZ_JAAGNI010000007.1 GCF_010550605.1 Streptomyces sp. SID9727 | reverse complement strand
CGCCGCCAAGGGGCGTGGCCGGCGGCGCCCCGTACCCCGCCCCGGACCCGGCGGCGCGGCACCCGCGAAGCCCATGACCCGCATGGAGGCGCGCCGGGCGGCCAAGGCCGCCAAGGACAGCCCCGCGATCGTCATCAGCCGGGGCATCGGCGAACTCTTCATCACCCTGGGCGTCCTGATGCTGCTGTTCGTCACCTACCAGCTCTGGTGGACGAATGTGCGCGCCGACCAGATCGCCGGCCGGGAGGCCCACAAGATCCAGGACGACTGGGCCAAGAACGAGAAGACCCCCGAGAAGCAGGCGGCCTTCGAGCCGGGGCAGGGCTTCGCCATCATCCACATCCCCAAGCTGGACGTCGTCACGCCGATCGCCGAGGGCACCAGCAAGGAGAAGGTCCTCGACCGGGGCATGGTCGGCCACTACAGCGAGAAGCCCCTGAAAACGGCGATGCCCTCCGACAAGCAGGGCAACTTCGCGCTGGCCGGCCACCGCAACACCCATGGCGAACCGTTCCGCTACATCAACCGGCTGAAGCCCGGCGACCCGATCGTGGTCGAGACCCGGGAGGCGTACTACACGTACGAGATGACGAGCGTGCTGCCGCAGACCTCGCCCTCCAACGTCTCCGTGATCGCGCCGGTGCCGAAGCAGTCCGGCTTCACCGGGCCCGGCCGGTACATCACCTTGACGACGTGTACACCGGAATTCACGAGTACGTACCGTTTGATCGTCTGGGGCAAGATGGTCGACGAACGGCCGCGCAGCGAGGGGAAACCCGACGCGCTCGCGGACTGAACGGGCCGGACGCCATGACGACAGGGCGGTGCTATGACAGCGACGACCGAGGACCAGGAGCGGACCGACGAGTCCGCGCCACCCGGGCGGAAGGGCGGCCGCCATCCCCTCGCGACCGCCGTCAGTGTCTTCGGTGAACTGCTCATCACCGCAGGTCTGGTGCTCGGCCTCTTCGTCGTCTACTCGCTGTGGTGGACGAACGTGCTCGCCGACCGCGAGGCCTCAAAGCAAGGCCACACGGTCCGCGACAAGTGGGCCGACGGCCCCGGCGCGCTGGACACCAAGGACGGCATCGGCTTCCTCCACGTCCCGTCGATGAACAACGGCGAGGTGCTCGTCAAGAAGGGCACCGACACCGAAACGCTCAACGACGGCGTCGCCGGCTACTACACCGATCCGGTGAAATCCGCGCTCCCCTCCGCCAAGGAGGGCAACTTCGCACTGGCCGCCCACCGGGACGGCCACGGGGCGAAGTTCCACAACATCGACAAGGTGCGCACCGGGGACGCGATCGTCTTCGAGACGAAGGACACCTGGTACGTCTACAAGGTCTTCAGCGAGCTGCCGGAGACGTCCAAGTACAACGTCGACGTGCTGGGCCCGGTCCCGAAGGACGCCGGGGTGACGAAGGCCGGCCGTTACATCACGCTCACGACCTGCACCCCGGTCTACACGTCCAAGTACCGCTACATCGTCTGGGGCGAGCTGGTCCGTACGGAGAAGGTCGACCGCGACCGCACGGTCCCGGCGGAGCTGCGCCGAGAGGCATGACGGCAGAGGGCCCCGGTCACCGTGATGGTGACCGGGGCCCTCTGTCCGTACCGGGCGCGGAGCGGGTCAGTGACCCCGTCCGCCGTTCAGCCCGCCGAAGATGTTGCCGCCGCCGCCCTCGACGGTGGTCAGGGTGACCGTGCCGCCCTTCTCCACTTCCTGGTTGGGCATCGGGGAGCTCAGGATCACCTTGGCATCCGGCTTGTCCACCGAACCGGGCTGGAGCGCGACCACCAGGCCCATGCCCTCCAGCTGGGCCTTCGCGTCCTGGTAGCTCTTGTTGAGGAGGTCACCGGGGACGGTCACCTTCTCCGGCTCGGCCGGGCCCTTGGAAACCTTGAGGATGATCGAGGTGTCCTTCCCGACCTTCTCGTTGGCGGCCGGGGTCTGCTCCACCACCGTGCCCGCGAGCTTGTCGGAGTCGACTTCGCTGCGGCCGATGTTCTTGAAGCCGACCCCGTTCAGCTGGGCGACCGCGTCGTCGTACGAGCGGTCCGTCACCGGGGGCATCGTGAGCAGTTTCTCCGTGGCGACCTTGAGCGTGACCTCGGAGTTCTCCTCGGCCTTCTCGCCGCCCTTCGGGGACTGCTCCAGGACGGTGCCGGGCTCGGCCTGGTCGGACTCGACCGAGTCCACGGTGACCGTGAAGCCCTTCTTCTCCAGGGCCTCGCGGGCGCTGTCCTCGGACTTCTCCGTCACGTCCGGCACCTCGACCTTCGGCGGACCGCTGGAGACGAAGACCGTGAGGGTCTCCTGCTCCTTCATCGTCCCGTCCTCGGGGGTCTGGCGGCAGATCTTGCCCTTGGGCTGTTCCTCGCACTCTTCCTTGGGGCCGACCTTGAGGATGATGTTCGTGTTGTCGGCCTGCTTCTGGGCGTCCTCGACCGTGCTGCCGACCACGTTGGGCACGTCGAACGCACCGTCGTCGCCGCCGTCGCCGACGAAGACGGCCTTGCCGATGAGGATCGCGCCGATCAGTACCAGGATGCCCGCGACGACCAGCAGGATCGTCGAGGTGTGGTTCTTCTTCTGCTTGCGGCGGGCGGGGCGGTCGTCGTAGCCGTAGCCGCCGTCGTCCGGGTTGACCGGCGGCAGCATCGACGTGCGCTCGCCGCTCTGGTCGGCGGGGCGCAGGGCGGTGGTGGGCTGGTCGTTGTCGTATCCGCCGGGGTAGCCGCCGCCGTAACCCGCCGCACCCATCGCGGCGGTCGCGGCGACCGGCTGGCCGTCGAGGCACGCCTCGATGTCGGCGCGCATCTCGTCGGCCGACTGGTAGCGGTAGTCGGGGTCCTTGGTGAGGGCCTTCAGCACGATCGCGTCCATGGCGGGCGTGATCTCGGGGTCGAAGTTGCTCGGCGGCTGCGGCTCTTCCCGTACGTGCTGGTACGCCACCGCGACCGGGGAGTCCCCGACGAACGGCGGCCGGACGGTCAGCAGCTCGTAGAGCAGACAGCCGGTCGAGTAGAGGTCGGACCGCGCGTCGACCTGCTCGCCCTTGGCCTGCTCCGGGGAGAGGTACTGGGCGGTGCCGATGACGGCCGCGGTCTGGGTCATCGTCATACCGGAGTCGCCCATCGCGCGGGCGATGCCGAAGTCCATGACCTTGACCTGACCGGTCCGGGTCAGCATGACGTTGGCCGGCTTGATGTCCCGGTGGACGATGCCCGCGCGGTGCGAGTACTCCAGCGCCTGGAGGATGCCCACCGTCATTTCGAGCGTCCGCTCGGGCAGCAGCCTGCGCCCCGAGTGCAGCAGCTCGCGGAGCGTCGAGCCGTCGACGTACTCCATGACGATGTACGGGATGGAGACCCCGTCGACGTAGTCCTCGCCGGTGTCGTACACCGCGACGATCGCCGGATGGTTGAGCGAGGCGGCGGACTGGGCCTCACGGCGGAACCGGGCCTGGAAGGACGGGTCGCGGGCGAGGTCCGCCCGGAGCGTCTTCACGGCGACGGTGCGGCCGAGCCGGGTGTCGTGGGCGAGGTAGACCTCGGCCATGCCACCACGGCCGAGCACCGAGCCCAGCTCGTACCGGCCGCCGAGGCGACGCGGCTCTTCCATAACTGTTCCAGCCCTCTCCGTCAGTCCTGACCGCACCGGTGCGCGGTCCGGCGGTGTGCTGTTCGCGCATACGCTACCGGCCGCGCATCAGCTGATCGGCCCGGAGGCAATACCTGATATCCGACCGGTATCCACAGAGGCGCTTTCGCGGCCGGGTGTGAGCGGTCTCACTTCTCGCTGTCGATGACCGCCTTCATGACCGCCTTCGCGATCGGGGCGGCCAGGCCACCACCGGAGATGTCGTCGCGGGTGGCGTCGCTGTCCTCCACGACGACGGCGACGGCCACCGGTGAACCGCTGTCGGTCTCCGCGTACGAGATGAACCACGCGTACGGGTTCTCGCTGTTCTTCACACCGTGCTGGGCGGTGCCGGTCTTCCCGCCGACCGTGACGCCCGGGATCTGGGCGTTCTTGCCGGTGCCGTCCTTGACGACGGTCTTCATCATCTCCTGGAGCTTCTGGGCGTTCTCCGCCGAGAGGGGCCGGCTGAACTCTTCCTTCTCGTGCGTGTAGATCACGTCCAGGTTGGGCGCCTTGCGCTCGGCGACCATGTACGGCTGCATCAGCTTGCCGTCGTTGGCGACGGCGGAGGCGACCATCGCCATCTGGAGCGGGGTGGCGCGGTTGGACGCCTGGCCGATGCCGGCCATGGCGTTCTGCGGCCGGTTGTCCTCGGGGTACACGCTGGCGTTCGAGCGGACCGGGGTGAAGATCTCCTTGTTGAAGCCGAACTTGCCGGCCTCGTCCATCATCTTCTGGTTGCCCAGGTCGTCGCTGATCTTGCCGAAGACGGTGTTGCAGGAGTAGCGCAGCGCCTCGCGGAGTGAGGCGTTCTCGCACGGGATGCTGCCCTCGTTGGGCAGGGGCTGAGGGGGGCTGGTCAGCGGGAGGTTCCAGGGCAGCGGCGACTTGGTGTGCTCGTCGATGTCCGTGTAGAGCCCGTTCTCCAGGGCGGCGGCCGCGGTGACGACCTTGAACGTCGAGCCGGGCGGGTAGGTCTCGCGAAGCGCCCGGTTGAGCATCGGCTTGTCCTTGTCCTTCAACAGGGACTGCCACGCCTTGGTGTCGGATTCGCCGTTGCCCGCGAAGGTCGAGGGGTCGTACGAGGGGGTGCTGGCGAGCGCCAGGATGGCGCCGGTCCGCGGGTCGAGGGCGGCGACGGCGCCCTTCTTCTTGCCCAGGCCCTCGAAGGCGGCCTTCTGCGCGGCACCGTTGAGCGTGGTGACGACGTTGCCGCCCGTCTCCTCGTCCCCGGTGAACATCGACATGGTGCGGTTGAAGAACAGCTGGTCGTCGTTGCCGGTGAGGATGCCGTCCTCGATGCTCTCCAACTGGGTGGCGCCGAACGCCTGCGACGAATAGCCGGTGACGGGGGCCCACATGGGGCCGTCCTTCCAGACCCGCTTGTACTTGAAGTCGCTGTCCTTGGTCTCGACGGACCCGGTGACCGCCTTGCCGTCCACGATGATGTTGCCGCGCTCGTGTGCGTACCGCTCGATGCGGACCCGGCGGTTCTCGTCGCGGGTGTTGAGCGAGTCGGCCTTCACGTACTGCAGGTAGTTGGTCCGCGCGAGCAGGGCGAAGATCAGGACGCCGCAGAAGATCGCGATCCGGCGCAGTGGCTTGTTCACGGGCGGACCACCTGGGTCATCTCGGCGTCGGTCGAGGGTGCGGGGGCGGGCGCGGGGCGCCGGGCGGTGTCGCTGATGCGGATGAGGATGCCGATGAGGGCCCAGTTGGCCAGAACGGAAGAGCCACCGTAGGCGAGGAACGGCATCGTCATACCACTGAGCGGAATCAGGCCCATGACGCCGCCGGCCACCACGAAGACCTGGATGGCGAACGCTCCGGAGAGGCCGGCGGCCAGGAGCTTGCCGAAGGGGTCGCGGGCGGCGAGGGCGGTGCGGATGCCGCGCTCGATGATCAGGCCGTAGATCAGCAGGACGGCCATCATCCCGGCAAGGCCGAGCTCTTCACCGACGGTGGAGAGGATGAAGTCCGCGTTTGCGGCGAACATGATCAAGTCGGAGTTGCCCTGTCCCAGGCCGGTTCCGATCGTGCCGCCAGAGCCGAAGGACATGAGGGACTGCGCGATCTGGTCGCTCTGCGCCATGGTTGCCTTGCCGAACGGGTCGAGCCAGGCGGTCACGCGTTCCTGCACGTGATGCTCGAACGAGGCCACGCCCACCGCGCCGGCCGCCGACATCAGCAGACCGAAGACGATCCAGCTGGTCCGCTCCGTGGCGACGTACAGCATGATCACGAAGAGGCCGAAGAACAGCAGCGACGTACCGAGGTCGGTCTCGAAGACGAGGATCAGGATGGACAGGGCCCAGATGGTGATGATCGGGCCGAGGTCGCGTCCACGCGGCAGGTACAAGCCCATGAAACGGCGGCTGGCGAGGGCCAGCGCGTCCCTTTTGACCATCAGGTAGCCGGAGAAGAAGATCGCGATGAGGATCTTGGCGAACTCACCCGGCTGAATCGTGAACGAGCCGACGCTGATCCAGATCTTCGCGCCGTTCACCGCGGGGAAGAACATCGGGATGACCAGCAGAACCAGAGCAGCGGCCATCGAGATGTACGTGTAGCGCTGCAGGATGCGGTGGTCCTTGAGGACCACCAGGACCGCGGCGAAGAAGGCGACGCCGACCGCCGAGTAGAGCAGCTGCTTGGGGGCGTCAGGGCTGTACGACCCGTACAGGAACTCCGCGCGCCGGATCAGCCGCTCCGACTGGTCGAGCCGCCAGATCAGCACCAGCCCCAGCCCGTTCAGCAGCGTGGCCAGCGGCAGCAGCAGCGGGTCCGCGTACCGGGCGAACTTGCGCACCACGAGATGGGCGACACCGCCGAGCAGGACGAGCCCCGCTCCGTAGCCGAACATGCCGGACGGCAGTTTGCCGTCCATGGCCAGGCCCACGTTGGCGTAGGCGAACACCGAGATGGCGACGGCGAAGACCATCATCATCAGTTCGGTGTTGCGCCGGCTCGGTGCGTCGATCGCGCCGATCGTGGTCGTGTTGGTGACAACGCTCATGGTGCTGAAGGCCCCCTACGGCTCTACTTCTTACCGCACTGCGGGACCAGCTTCTTCTCTTCCTCCGAGAGGCTGGGCCCAGGAGTGGGAGTCGTGGAAGTCTGCTCGGACTTGGTGTCGCCACCGGATGTCTTGGCGGAGTCGGACGCCTTGGTGGCGTCGGTGTCCGTGCCCTGGGCCCGGCCCTCGTCGCCGTGCTCCTTCTCCGCCGCGCGTCGCGCCGCGTCCTTCTTGCAGGCGGAGGCCTGGGTGGAGAGCTCGGCGATCTTTTCGCGGGCGTCGGCGAGGCTGCCCTCGGCGATCGTCGCCTCGACCTTCTTGCGCTGGTAGGGCGGGAGGTACTTGAGTTCGATCTCGGGATGGTCGGTCTCGACCTTCGAGAGCGAGAGCCAGCCGAGATCCTGGCTGATGCCCCGGTACAGCGCGACGTTGTCGTTCTTCGCGCCGACGTAGAACTGGGTCTGGGTCCAGCGGTAGCCGCCGTAGAGCCCGCCGCCGACGACGGCCAGCGCGAGCACCACGTACAGGGACCGCTTGAGCCATCTGCGGCCGCCGCCGTGCTTGACGAAGTCGTCGTCGGAGTACGAGCCGAAGGCCCCCTCGGACATCCCGTCGTAGCCGGATCCGTCGCCGCTGCCGGGCGGGCCGAAGCTGCCGGCGGGCGGCGGTACGGGACGGCCGAGGCCGGCCGCACGGCCGGCGGGCGTCTGCATCGCACCGCCGTCGTTCAGCTGGGCCGCCTGGTTCTCGGCGACCGCGCCGACGACGACCGGGGTGTCATTGAGCTGCCCGGCCAGGGTGTCGTTGCCATCGACGTCGAAGACATCGGCGACGATGCAGGTGATGTTGTCCGGTCCGCCGCCGCGCAGGGCGAGCTGGATCAGGTCCTGGATGGTCTCCTGCGGACCCTGGTAGCTGGCGAGCGTCTCCTCCATCGTCTGGTGGGAGACGACGCCGGAGAGCCCGTCGGAGCAGATCAGATAGCGGTCGCCGGCCCGGACCTCACGGATGGAGAGGTCGGGTTCGACATGGTCGCCACTGCCCAGCGCGCGCATCAGCAGGGAGCGCTGAGGATGGGTGGTGGCCTCCTCCTCGGTGATCCGGCCCTCGTCGACCAGCCGCTGGACCCAGGTGTGGTCCTGCGTGATCTGGGTGAGCACGCCGTCGCGCAGCAGGTACGCGCGCGAGTCGCCGACGTGCACCAGGCCGAGGCGCTGGCCGGTCCAGAGCAGGGCGGTGAGCGTGGTGCCCATGCCCTCCAGCTGGGGGTCCTCCTCGACCATCATCCGCAGCTGGTCGTTGGCCCGCTGGACCGCCGTACCGAGCGAGGTGAGGATGTCGGAGCCCGGGACGTCGTCATCGAGCTGGACGAGGGTGGAGATCACCTCGGAACTGGCGACCTCGCCGGCCGCCTGGCCGCCCATGCCGTCGGCGATCGCGAGGAGACGGGGGCCGGCGTAGCCGGAGTCCTCGTTGCCCTCCCGGATCATGCCCTTGTGCGACCCGGCGGCGAAGCGCAGGGACAGACTCATGCGCACCTCACCCGTCGGTTCGGGGTACAGCCGGTCTCGAGCCACACTGCCCACCCTCCGGTCGGGAGCCTGGCCGGGTCCGATGCCCGGACCCCCGCGGCTCGCTCGCTCCGCTCGCTCATTGTCGTACTACTTCCGCAGCTCGATGACGGTCTTGCCGATCCGGATCGGCGCGCCCAGCGGAACGGGCGTCGGGGTGGTGAGGCGGGTCCGGTCCAGGTACGTGCCGTTGGTGGACCCGAGATCCTCGACGATCCACTGGCCGTCACGGTCGGGGTAGATCCTGGCATGCCTGCTGGACGCGTAGTCGTCGTCCAGCACGATCGTTGAATCATGGGCACGGCCCAGCGTGATGGTCTGCCCCTGAAGGGCCACCGTGGTGCCGGTGAGCGTGCCCTCGGAGACGACCAGCTTGGTCGGCGCACCCCGGCGCTGGCGCCCGGGCTGCTGGCGCTGCGGCGGCGGTGCCGCGCTCTGGCGTCCCTGGGACGGACGCGCGTCGTTCGCGGTGCGGCGTGAGCCGCGCTGCGTGACGCGCGTTCCGAACAGGTCGCTGCGAATGACCTGGACGGCCACGATCACGAACAGCCACAGAACAGCCAGGAAACCTAGCCGCATGACCGTCAGGGTCAGCTCTGACATTGCCCCCGCTTCACCCTTCGGCTTGCCGGTAAACGATGGTGGTGCTGCCCACGACGATCCGCGAGCCGTCGCGGAGCGTAGCGCGGGTGGTGTGCTGCCCGTCTACCACGATGCCGTTGGTAGACCCGAGATCCTGGATCGTCGAGGGCGTTCCGGTCCTGATCTCACAGTGCCGGCGGGAGACGCCGGGGTCGTCGATCCGCACATCGGCTTCGGTGCTGCGGCCCATGACCAGAGTCGGGCGGGAGATCTGGTGGCGGGTGCCGTTGATCTCGATCCAGCGCCGCACCTGCGCGTTCGGCGGAGAGGCGGGAGTGGCCGGCGGGCGCCGGTCGGAACCGCCGTGACGCCCGGCGCCCGGCGGTGGGCCGGCGGGCATGGGCGGAGCGGAGGCGGGAGGGTAGCCGTAACCGCCGCCGGGGCCCTGCGGAGCGGAGGCGGGAGGGTAGCCGTAACCGCCGCCGGGGCCCTGCGGGGCGGAGCGGCCGGGGTACCCCTGCTGGGGGGACGGGCCGCCGTAGCTCTGGCCCGGCGCCGGCCCTTGGCCCTGTGCCGGTCCCTGGCCCTGTGACGAACTGGACGCCAGCGTGCGGCTGCGGACCCGGTACAGACCGGTGTCGAGGTCCTCGGCCTTCTCCAGGTGCACCTTGATGGGGCCCATGAAGGTGTACCGCTGCTGCTTGGCGTAGTCCCGGACGAGGCCGGAGAGCTCGTCGCCCAGCTGGCCGGAGTACGGGCTCAAGCGCTCGTAGTCGGGAGCGCTGAGCTCGACGATGAAGTCGTTGGGGACGACGGTGCGCTCACGGTTCCAGATGGTGGCGTTGTTGTCGCACTCCCGCTGGAGGGCGCCCGCGATCTCGACCGGCTGGACCTCGGACTTGAAGACCTTGGCGAAAGTGCCGTTGACCAGACCTTCGAGACGCTGCTCGAAACGCTTCATCACTCCCATGCGGCACCTCCTCCGGTGTCGTCGTCCCTGTACTGCTTACTGATCGTATCCACGCGTCGGGAAATCGGCTGGTTCCCCTTGTCTGCCCTGTGGAGGAGTGTCCCCCCTCACACGGATCGTAGAGGTGGCCCCCTGACAGTGTCCCGCACCTCGGACGCACTCAGGAGGAGTGGGGGCGACCTCTGAGGGTTCCCGGTTCCTTTCGGACGTTCTGCGGGTGACGGTCGAGCGTGCGGCGAGTGCCCGGTGATCGGGCGGCGAAACAACGGATGTGAATCCACCCTGTCCAGCGTGCTAATCTTCCGGATGTCGCCAGGCGCTCGCACCGAAAGGTGAGAGAGAGTCTGGAAACACCACTCTTGCGCGAGTGGCGGAACGGCAGACGCGCTGGCTTCAGGTGCCAGTGTCCTTAGGGACGTGGGGGTTCAAATCCCCCCTCGCGCACAAGAAGGAAGCCCCCCAGGCATCGCCCTGGGGGGCTTCTTCGGTTCAGGGGTCGACCCCTTCTCCGTGTTCTCCTTCTCCCTGTGTTTGGTTTCACGTGAAACGCCCGTTTTACGGCTGCGGGGCGTCCCCCGTCGCGTTGTAGCGCAGGAGGTACGCCGCGAAGTGGGCGAGGTCGTCCTCCGTCCAGTCCGCGAGGCGCTCCTGGTAGGCGGCGCGCCGGCTCGCCTGGGTGGCGGCGAGCGCCCGCGTTCCGGCTTCGGTGGGGCGCAGGACCTGGATGCGATGGTCGCCCGGGTCGGGGTGGCGTTCGACCAGGCCGAGCTTCTCCAGGGCGCCGATCTGCCGGCTGACCGTGGACTTGTCGAGCATGTAGTGCGCCGCCAGGTCGGTGGCGCGGCACCCCTGCTGGTCGTCGATGTGCGCCAGCAGTGTGTACGACACGAGCGGCAGTTCGGGGTGCAGTCGGGCCGCGGCTGCCCGCGCGCGGCGGGCGAAGGCGGTCAGTTCGCGCTGGATGACGTCCAGCGACTCCTCGCGTTCTCCGGGGGTGCCTGGCACGGGTTCGCCTTCCTTGAAAGTTCAGTTGTATAGTACAACGGGATTGGAGTTGTAAAAGCCAACCAGTTGAGTTGTAAAAACCAACTACCTGGCCGATCGTCTGGAGCCCCCATGTCCGCAGGCAAGAGCGCCGCAGCCGGTTCTCCGGCGGGCGCGCTGCGTCACGTACTGAGCCACCTCGTCACACCCCTGCTGATGTGCATCGGCATGGGCCTTGCCTACCTGGGTGCCTTCCATGCCCCCGAGCCGCACGAGCTGCGGGTCGACGTGGTCGGCTCGGGTCCGTCCGCGCAGGTGCTGGCGCAGACCCTTCAGGACAAGGGGGACGGGGCGCTGAGCGTCCGCACCGTTCCCGACCGCACCACCGCCGCCGACCACCTGCGCACGCAGGACAGCTACGGCGCGTACATCCCCGGCAAGGCGCCCGAACTCCTCGTCGCCTCCGCCTCCTCCGACACCAGCGCGACGGCGGTCGAGAAGGCCTTCACCCAGGTCGCGGCCGGGCAGGGCGCCCCGCTGAAGGTGACGGACACCGCACCCACGGCCGATGGCGACCCGACCGGCCAGGGCATCTTCTTCCTGCTGGTCGCCGTGAGCATCGGTTCGTACGCCTCGGTCGCCGTGATCGGCGGCGCCGGAGCGGTCCTGCGGCTGCGGGTCCGGGCGGCGCTGGCGCTGGGCGCCTCGCTGGTGGTCAGCGCCATCGGGGCGGTGTTCGCGGGGCCGCTGTTCGGTCTCGTGGACCACGGACTCGCGGGGCTCTGGGCCATGGCGTGGCTCTACTCGGCGGGCATCCTGCTGATCGGTGTGGGCCTGCACACCTTCCTCAAGCGGTGGACCACGCTCGGGGTGATGGTGCTGTTCGTCATGCTCAACTTCACCAGCTCCGGCGGGATCTTCCGGCCCGAGCTCCAGCCGGGCTTCTTCGGGGCGCTGCACTCCTTCTGGAACGGGGCCGGCTTCGTCGAGGGCGTACGCAGCCATGTGTACTTCGGCGGCCACGCACTGGGCGGGAACGTGCTGGTGCTGGCCCTCTGGTTCGTCGCGGGCGTGCTGATGACGGGTCTTGCGGGTCTGGCCGAGGGGAAGCGCCGGACGGCGGCTCTCCCTGCCGCCGCCCCTTCCACCCACCCGGCGCGGTCGTCGGACGAGGAGGAAGAGGAGATGGAGGAGGCCGTGGGCGTCTGAACAGCCGGCCGGCAGGGGAGCACGCTGACCGGGGGCATCCCGGGCAGATGGTGGTGGGGTGACCGTGGTCGGGTGCGGGCAGTACCGTCGGCGGCAGTTGATATGAGGAATCCCCGGCGGCCGAGCCGGGTGGGGGCGGGGGAGGCCGCAGGCGCCATGGACGGAACCGAGACGGCACCGCGGCCGGTGCGACCCGTCGGACTCGGCGGAGCGGACGCGGTGGCGGGGGCCTTGCTGCCGGTGGGCGCGAGCGGCTCGCGCATACCGACTGTGCCAGGGTTCGCACGCCGTACGGACAGGGCCCGCGCGGAGGCCGAAGGGACACCCAAGGGGAGGGGCAAGGCGCTGCGGGCGCGGGTGCCCCGGTCCGCTCACGCGACGCTGGACCTGCCGGCCGGGCGGCCGGACGCGGTGCGCGCGGTCGAGGAATCCAACCGGGGCCGGGTGGCGGAGCTGACGCCGATACGGGTGGGCCGGATGGCCGCCACCCCCTTCGCGTTCCTGCGCGGCTCCGCCGGGCTGATGGCCCATGACCTGGTGGGTACCCCGGTCACCGGCGTCGCCGCCCAGCTCTGCGGCGACGCGCACGCGGCCAACTTCGGGCTGTACGGCGATGCGAGGGGTGGCCTCGTCATCGACCTGAACGATTTCGACGAGACCGTGACCGGGCCCTGGGAGTGGGACCTCAAGCGCCTGGCGACCTCGCTGGTGCTCGCGGGCCGGGAGGCCGGTGCCGATGAGGACACCTGCCGCAAGGCCGCGTACGACACCGTGGGGGCCTACCGGCGGACGATGCGGCTGCTGGCCCGGATGCCCGCGCTCGACGCGTGGAACGCCATCGCGGACGAGGAGCTCGTCTCCCACAGCGACGCGCGGGATCTGCTCGGCACCCTGGAGCGGGTCTCCGAGAAGGCCCGCAGCAACACCAGTGCCCGCTTCGCGGCGAAGGCCACGGAGGACTGCGAGGACGGTGGCCGCCGTTTCGTGGAGGCGCCGCCGGTGCTGCGCAGGGTCCCGGACGCGGAGGCCGCGGCCGTGGCGGCGGGTCTTGGGGAGTATCTCGGGACCGTCTCCGCGGACCGGCTGCCGCTGCTGGCCCGGTATGCGATCCATGACGTGGCGTTCCGGGTGGTCGGCACCGGCAGCGTGGGCACTCGCTCGTACGTGGTGCTGCTGCTGGACCACCGGGGGGAGGCTCTGGTGCTCCAGGTGAAGGAGGCCAGGCCCTCGGTGCTCGGGCCGCATCTCGCCGCTGTGGGGTTCGAGGTGCCGGAGGTCGCGCACGAGGGGCGGCGCGTGGTGCTCGGGCAGAAGCGGATGCAGGTCGTCAGTGACCATCTGCTGGGCTGGACGACGGTGGACCGCCGCCCCTTCCAGGTGCGGCAGTTCAGGAACCGCAAGGGCAGCGTCGACCCCGCCGCCCTGGCCGCCGACCAGGTCGACGACTACGGCCGGATGACCGGGGCGCTGCTGGCGCGGGCCCATGCCCACAGCGCGGACCCGAGGGTGCTGGCGGGATACTGCGGCAAGAACGACGAGCTGGACGAGGCGGTGGCGGCCCTCGCGGTGACCTACGCGGACCGCACGGAGGCGGACCACGGGGAGCTGGTACGGGCGATCGGGGCGGGACGGATCGCCGCCGAGCGGGGCGTGTAGCGGGCGCGGGTTGCCGGTGGGGCGCCCCGCCGGAAACGGGGGCGGGACGCCTGCTGCGTGACCGTGTGTCCTCAGCGGAGGGCCGGGGCCATACGCTGGGCGGGTGAGCCACGAAGCCGCCGGGGTGCCGGTCTCCCGGAACGACGATGACCCGCAGGACGAGGCACGGCCGGACACCGGCCGGCCGGATGACGCGGGGCGGGATGCCGACCGCGGGAACGAGGCGGAGGCGGGTGCCGGCGCGGGTGCCGACGGGCCCGGGAGCGGCTCGTCGGGCGTCGGCGAGGCCGGGGGCGGTTCGTCCGGGGACGGGACGCGGGAGCGGCCCGAGGCGCGGCTCGCGCAGGCGGTGCGGGCGGCCGAGCAGGCGCTGATCGAGTTCGAGATCGCGGTGGAGACGTTCCGGGTCGAGGTGGAGAACTTCTCCCGGCTGCACCACCAGCGGCTGGGCCCGGTGTACGCGCGGCTGGACGAGCTCGACGCGCAGATCGCCGAGGCGCGGGCGGCGAAGACCGGTGACCCCGAGGACCTGCGCAAGGCGCAGGAGGCGCGGTCGGTCGTGATGCCCATGCCCGGCGTGGACGAGCTGTTCCACGACTGGATGGACTCCGAGGGCCTGTCCCCCGAGGCGTCGGCCATGCTGACCGACCAGACGGTGCGCCCGCCCAAGCGGGTCCGCCCCACCGACGAGGTGCGCAAGCTGTACCGCGACCTGGTCCGCAAGGCGCACCCGGACCTGGCCCAGGACGAGGCGGAGCGGGTCAGGCGGGACGAGTTCATCGCGCGCGTCAACGCCGCCTACGGACGCGGGGACGAGGCCCTGCTCACCGAACTGGCCGAGGAGTGGGCGGCGGGGCCGGCCGCGCCGCGGCAGGAGCTGAGCGAGGCAGAGGAGCTCTACGCCCGGCTGGACTGGCTGACCCGGCGCAAGGAACTGCTGACGGAGTGGGCGCAGGAACTGGAGGAGAGCGCGATCGGAGCCATGCTGCGGATGGCCCCGGACGACCCGGACCAGCTGCTGGAGGAGATCGCCGAACAGCTGCTGGGCGAGGTCTCGCAGCGGGAGGCGGAGCTCGCGGCTCTGGTGCAGTAGCGTTTTCGGTGGCCCCGAGCGCACTGATTCGGTGACCCCGAGCGCACCTGACGAGAGAAGGCATGACCCATGAATTTCGGCCCGCTTCCCACGGTCGATGTCGCGTCCGTCCCGGCGGACGGCCTCGTGCTGGACGTCCGGGAGAACGACGAGTGGGCGGCCGGACACGTCGAGGGCGCCCTGCACATCCCCATGAGCGACTTCGTGGGCCGCTTCGGTGAGGTGACCGAGGCAGTGGAGGACGGCCGGCGCGTGCACGTGATGTGCCGGGTCGGCGGCCGGTCCGCCCAGGTCACCCAGTACTTGGTGCAGCAGGGGATCGACGCCGTCAACATCGACGGCGGCATGCTCGCCTGGGACAGCGCGGGCCGCCCGATGGTCACCGACAACGGCGCCCCGGCCTTCGTCGCCTGACGCGGCCCGCCTGCGACTCGCCCCGGCACCGGGGGCGTCAGCGGTCGAAGTCGAGCTCCACCTCCTCGGTGACCGGATGGGACTGGCAGGCCAGTACGTACCCCGCGTCCGTCTCCTCCGGCTCCAGGGCGTAGTTGCGGTCCATCCGCACCTCGCCGGAGACCAGGAACGCCCGGCAGGTGCCGCAGACGCCGCCCTTGCACGCGTACGGAGCGTCCGAGCGGCTGCGCAGCACCGTCTCCAGCAGGGACTCGCCCCCTTCCACCGGCCAGGTGCCGGACCGGCCGTCGAGCGTCGCCGTCAGGGTGCCGCCCACGGGCGTTTCGACCCGGGGCCCCGCAGGCGCGGCGGGAGTGTCCTCGACGTGGAAGATCTCCTGGTGGACGCGGGAGCGGTCCACGTCCAGCCCGTGCAGCGCGTCCTCGGCGGCCCGGACCAGACCCAGCGGCCCGCACAGGAACCAGCCGTCGATCTCCGCCACCGGCAGCAGCGCCGGCAGCAGTCCGGAGAGCCGTTCACCGTCCAGCCGGCCTGAGGGCAGACCCGCCTGCTGCTCCTCCCGGGACAGGGCGGTGACCAGCTGGAACCGGTCCGGATAGCGGTCCTTCAGATCGGCGACCTCGTCCAGGAACATCGTCGAGGCAGCCGTCCGGTCGCTGCGGACCAGGCAGAACGTGGCGTGCGGCTCCCGGGCGAGCAGGGTGGCCGCCATGGACAGCACCGGGGTGATGCCGCTTCCGCCGACGATCGCCGCGAACTGCCCGGCGCGCGGCGTCAGAACGAAGCGCCCCATCGGGGGCATCGCCTCGATCGTGTCCCCGACCAGCAGCTCCTTGAGCGCGTACGTGGAGAAAGCACCGCCGTCCACGAGGCGGATGCCCACCCGCAGCGCCGGGCCGGCCGAGGGCTCGGGGGCCGGTGCGCAGATCGAGTACGAGCGGCGGACCTCCTCGCCGTCCACGGTGTAGCGGACGTTGAGATGCTGGCCGGGCTTGTGCCGGAAGGTCTCGTGCAGGGCGGGCGGGACGGCGAGGGTGACGGCCACCGAATCGTCCGTGAGCCGCTCGATCCCGCTGACCCGGAGCGGATGGAACATCTACAACTCCTTGAAGTGGTCGAACGGCTCCTGGCAGGCGACGCAGCGACGGAGCGCCTTGCACGCCGTGGAGGAGAACCGGCTCAGCAGCTCCGTCTCGGTGGAGCCGCAGTGCGGGCAGCGCACGGACAGGGCCAGCGGCACCGGGCCGCCGGACGCGGAGTCGTGCGGCCGGGGCGGGGCTATGCCGAACTCCGCCAGCTTCCGGCGACCTTCGGCGCTGATGTCGTCCGTCGACCAGGCGGGCGACAGGATCGTCTCCACGGTCACCTCTGCCACGCCGTGGTCGTGCAGCACGCGCTCGATGTCCGCGGACATCGCCTCGATCGCCGGGCAGCCGGTGTACGTCGGGGTGAGCCTGACCGTGACATGGTCCGGGTCGTGCACCTCCACGCCCCGGACCACACCCAGGTCCTCCAGCGTCAGCACGGGCAGCTCCGGGTCGGGGACGGAGCCCGCGATACTCAGCAGCTCCTCCTCGACGGCGGTCCAGGTCACCATGACGCCCCCGGGTGGCTGCGGTGCAGGTGCTGCATCTCGGCGAGCATCCGGCCGAAGGTCTCCGTGTGGATGCCCTGCCGGCCCGCGCCCGCCGTCCAGGCGCCGGACTGCGGGCCCGTCGGCACGGTCAGGGCGGCCCGGCCGAGGAGGTCGGTGACGGCCTCCAGCCAGCGGCTGTGCAGCGCCTGCCAGTCGACGTCGACGCCTTCGACCGGCTGGAACAGCTCGCCGGTGAAGCGCCACAGCGCGTCCACCGCCCGCTGCATCCGCTCGTGGCTCTCGTCCGTTCCGTCCCCGAGGCGGAGCGTCCACTGCTCGGCGTGGTCCCGGTGGTAGGCGACCTCCTTGACCGCCTTGGCCGCGAGTCCCGCGAACGGTCCGTCTCCGGCCGCCAGTTGCTCGTACAGACCTTGCTGGTGGACCGAGAAGAAGAGCTGCCGGGCGATGGTGTGGGCGAAGTCGCCGTTCGGCTGTTCGACCAGCTGGACGTTGCGGAAGGCGCGCTCCTCGCGGAGGTAGGCCAGTTCGTCCTCGTCGCCCACGAGCGAGAGCAGCATCCGGGCCTGGCCCAGCAGGTCGAGGGCGATGTTGGCGAGGGCGACCTCCTCCTCCAGCACCGGGGCGTGGCCCGCCCACTCCCCCAGCCGGTGCGACAGCACCAGCGCGTCGTCGCCCAGGGCGAGGGCCGCGGTCACAGGTGCTTCACCCCGTCCGGGATCTCGTAGAAGGTGGGGTGCCGATAGGGCTTGTCACCGGCCGGTTCGAAGAACGAGTCCTTCTCGTCGGGCGAGGAGGCCGTGATCTGGGAGGAGGGCACGACCCACAGGGAGACCCCCTCGGACCGGCGGGTGTAGAGGTCGCGCGCGTTGCGCAGGGCCATTGCGGCGTCCGGCGCGTGGAGGCTGCCGGCGTGGGTGTGGGAGAGCCCGCGCCGCGAGCGGACGAACACCTCCCACAGCGGCCAGTCCGTCGAGCTGCTCATGCTGTCGCCTTTCCGTTCCGTACGGCCGGGTCCGCGCCGGGCGTGTGCTTGCGGGCGTATGCGGCAGCGGCTTCGCGGACCCAGGCGCCTTCCTCGTGCGCCCGGCGGCGCTGGGTGAGGCGCTGCTCGTTGCACGGCCCGTTGCCCTTCAGGACCTCCTGGAACTCGGTCCAGTCGATCGCGCCGAAGTCGTGCCTGCCGCGTTCCTCGTTCCACCGGAGGTCCGGGTCGGGGAGGGCCAGGCCGAGTGCCTCGGCCTGGGGGACGCAGATGTCCACGAACCGCTGCCGCAGTTCGTCGTTGGAGTGCCGCTTGATCTTCCAGGCCATCGACTGCGCCGAGTGGGCCGAGGCGTCGTCCGGCGGGCCGAACATCATCAGGGAGGGCCACCACCAGCGGTTCACCGCGTCCTGGGCCATCTCGTGCTGTGCGGCGGTGCCGTTGCTCAGCGCGAGGAGCAGTTCGTACCCCTGGCGCTGGTGGAACGACTCCTCCTTGCAGATGCGGACCATCGCGCGGGCGTAGGGGCCGTAGGAGCAGCGGCACAGGGGCACCTGGTTGGTGATCGCGGCCCCGTCCACGAGCCAGCCGATGGCGCCCACGTCCGCCCAGGTCAGCGTCGGGTAGTTGAAGATCGACGAATAGCGCTGCCGCCCCGCGTGGAGCTTGTCCAGCAGCTCCTCGCGGCCGGTGCCCAGGGTCTCGGCCGCGCTGTACAGATACAGGCCGTGGCCCGCCTCGTCCTGCACCTTGGCCATGAGGATCGCCTTGCGGCGCAGCGAGGGGGCCCGGGTGATCCAGTTGGCCTCCGGCTGCATGCCGATGATCTCGGAGTGGGCGTGCTGGGCCATCTGCCTGACCAGCGAGGCGCGGTACGCGTCGGGCATCCAGTCGCGCGGCTCGATGCGCTCGTCGGCCGCCACCGCCGCGTCGAAAGCCTCCTGGAGGGCCGGGTCGGGCCCCTCTTCGCCGCCTGCTGCCGTCTGCGCTGTCTGGCTCGCAGTCCCTGCCGCCATCCCGGACTCCCTACCGACCGATCGTTCGGTTCAACGTCTTCAATGGTGAGTCCGGGGCCCGTAGGGTGTCAACCCTGTGGATGACCGACGCGATCGGGGCGGGATGGATTCGGACGACGGCAGGGACTCCGGCGGCGGGGACGGACCCGTAACCGCCGTCGAGGTGCCGGCGGCGCCGGGCGGAATGGCCGGGCTCTCGTTTCCGTACCAGATCGTCGCCGCTGTGGCGCTCGCCGCCTTCGCGGTGCTCGCCTGCGTGCAGCTGGCCATGGTCTTCCTCTACGTCGCCCCCTCCAACACGCTGACCAAGCAGCACGGCGCGGCGGTGGACGAGTGGGTGTACCCCGAGTTCGAACAGAACTGGAAGCTCTTCGCGCCCAACCCGCTGCAGCAGAACGTGTCCGTCCAGGTGCGCACCGAGTCAGCCGGTCCCGACGGCCCCCGCACGTCGGCGTGGCGGGATCTCTCCGCCGAGGACGGCCGGGCGATACGCGGCAATCTGCTGCCCAGCCACGTCCAGCAGAACGAACTCCGCCGGGCCTGGGACTTCTACGTCGGATCGCACGACGACAAGAACCGGGCCAACGGCCTGCGCGGCACCCTGTCCGAGAAGTACGTCCGCCGCCTCGTGATGCTGCGTCTCGGCGGCCGGAACGACGGCGGGACCATCCTGCGCATACAGGTCAGGTCCGAGACACGGGCCGTCGCGGCGCCCGAGTGGAGTGACGAGAAGATCAGCACCGGCCCGTCCTACCGGGTCCTGCCCTGGTGGAAGGTCACCGCCGACGACCTGTCCGAGGAGGCGGGACAGTGAGCACGCCCCACCCGGCCCGCGGCCTCGCCGGCGCCATCCAGCGCGTCACGGCCTCGGCCCTCGGCCCCTACCAGACCGCCGTCATCCGTATCGGCTTCTCGGCCACCTTCCTGCTGTTCCTGCTCCGTGAGCTGCCCCACCGGCACGAGATGTACGGTCCGGACGCGCCCTGGCACTGGGACCTGGCGCGGCAGCTGATATCCGGGAACCAGGCGTTCACGGTCCTCATGTGGTCGGACAGCACGCTCTGGTTCGAGATCGTTTACGCGCTGGCGCTGCTCTCGTCCCTCCTGCTGATGCTGGGCTGGCACACCCGTGCCGTCTCCGTGGTCTTCATGGCCGGAGTGCTCTCGCTGCAGAACCGCAGCATCTTCATGGGCGACGGCGGCGACAACGTCATCCACCTGATGGCCATCTACCTAGTGCTGACCCGCTGCGGGCAGGTCTGGTCGCTGGACGCCCGGCGGGCGAGGCGCCGGGAATCCGCGGCGTGCGCCGGCCAGGAGGCCGGTGGGCGGCTGGCCCCCGGGGAGCCGGCCGGGATCGTGCTGTGGGTGGTGCTCGGGGCCTTCCTGGCGGGGGCCACGGGAGCGGGCGGTCTGGGCGGAACCATATGGCTGCCGCCCCTCCTGTGGTGCCTGTGGGTCGGCCAGGGCGCCTGGTGGGCCGTGAACCGGTACGCGCCACGCAACGAGCTCCGCACCCTTCTCGACGTCATCGCCAACCTCGCGCACAACGCCACTCTCGTCGTGATCATGGCCGAGGTCTGCCTGATCTACGCGACGGCCGGCTGGTACAAGATCCAGGGCTCGCGCTGGCAGGACGGGACCGCGCTGTACTACCCGCTCAAGCTGGAGTACTTCACGCCGTGGCCCGCCCTGTCGGACCTCCTGGCCTCCAGCGGCGTCATGGTCATGGTGCTGTCGTACGCCACGGTCATCGTGCAGGTGGCCTTCCCGTTCACCCTCTTCAACCGGCGCGTGAAGAACTTCCTGCTCGCCGCGATGATCTGTGAGCACGCGGGGATCGCGCTCCTGCTGGGGCTGCCGTTCTTCTCGATGGCCATGATCACCGCGGACGCCGTCTTCCTGCCGACCGCCTTTCTGGTGTGGCTCGGCGGGCGGGTGACCACCGGACATGAGCGGTTGTTCCGGCGGCGGGGGCGGGTGCCGGCGCCGCGTGCCACCGCCGACGGCCCGGAGGCACCGGAGCCCGGTGGGAACGGGAGCCATACCCTCGTCGGGTGAGCAGTGAGACCGGCAGTACCGAGGAGAACAGCGGCGACGGCGCGCCCGTGCCCGTGAGTGACGAGCCCGCGCAGTACGACGAGGGGTTCGGGACGGAGATCGGTGTCGGGCCGCATCCGCTGCCCTGGCCCGAGGACGAGCGGTACGACCCCGAGCTGCTGGCCGGTGGCGACCGGCGCAACGTGGGCGACGGGTACCGGTACTGGACCCGTGAGGCGATCGTCGCCGACCTCGATCTGCGCCGCCACGATTTCCACGTGGCCGTGGAGAACTGGGGCCACGACTTCAACATCGGGTCCGTCGTGCGGACCGCGAACGCGTTTCTGGCCAAGGAGGTGCACATCGTCGGGCGGCGGCGCTGGAACCGGCGCGGGGCGATGGTCACCGACCGCTACCAGCATGTGCGGCACCACCCCGACACCGAGAGTCTGACCGCCTGGGCGGCGGCCGAGGGCCTGCCGATCATCGGAATCGACAACCTGCCGGGGGCGGTGCCGCTGGAGCGGACGGTGCTGCCTCGGCGGTGCGTCCTCCTGTTCGGGCAGGAGGGGCCCGGGTTGACGGAGGAGGCTCGGCGGTGTGCGGAGATGGTGTGCTCCATCGCGCAGTTCGGGTCTACGCGGTCGATCAATGCGGGGGCGGCCGCCGCCATCGCCATGCATGCTTGGGTGGGTCGGTATGCGGTGATTCCTGGGTGAGGTGGGGGCGGGGCGGGGCGAAGCGCCTGCGGCGTGCCTTGTCTCCTACGCAGCCCCACGCTCTCAACTTCGTTCGAGCAGGGGAGACCCCACTCTTCCCGAAACCGGGGCTCCGCCCCGGACCCCGCGCCTCACACGCCGGCGGGGCTGGGATGCATGCGGGCGAGGCTGGGATGCACACGGGCGAGGAGTTGGGACTCACGCCGGCGCGGAGCTGGGATCCGCGCCGGCGAGGCCGGGATGCACGTCGGTAAAGCTGGGATCCACGCCGGCGAGGCTGGGCTTCCCGGGCGGTTTCAGTTCTGGCGTCGTACCTCGATCGTGCGGAAGCGGTTGGAGACGAAAGCGCCGTCGCAGAGGGCCGCGTTGGCCGCGGGGTTGCCGCCTGAGCCGTGGTAGTCGGAGAAGGCCGCCGTCTGGTTGACGTACACGCCGCCGGTGAGGTTCAGGGAGAGCTGGGCGGACTCGTCCAGGCAGACGTCCTCCACCGCGCGCTCCACCTCCGGGGACGTCGTGTACGCGCCGACCGTCATCGCGCCCTTCTCGCGGATCGTGCGGCGCAGCAGCTCCAGGGCGTCCGCCGTCGAGTCGACCGCGACCGCGAAGGAGACCGGGCCGAAGCACTCCGAGAGGTAGGGGGCCTCGCCGTCCGTCTTGGCTGCGTCGAGCTTGACGATCAGGGGGGTGCGGACGGTCGCGTCCGGGAAGT
Source organism: Streptomyces sp. SID9727 (assembly GCF_010550605.1). Classification (GTDB taxonomy): domain Bacteria; phylum Actinomycetota; class Actinomycetes; order Streptomycetales; family Streptomycetaceae; genus Streptomyces. The sequence continues at coordinate 8,129 of NZ_JAAGNI010000007.1, read as the reverse complement.
CCGGGTTGGCCACCTCGCGGGACGGGAGGGCGACCTCGCCCAGGTGGGCCGCCGACTCCAGGCGGGCCTTCACCTCCGGGTTGACCAGGGCACCCAGCAGGCCGTTGGCCCTGGCGTCGTCGCCCAGGAGGCCGGTGACGGCGGCGGCGATGTCGCCGACCACGTCGTCGTACGACTTGTCTCCGGCGTCCGTGGTGATGCCGGAGCGCGGGATGAGCACGTTCTGCGGGGTGGTGCACATCTGGCCGCTGTACAGGGAGAACGAGAACGCCAGGTTGGCGAGCATGCCGCGGTAGTCGTCGGTGGAGTCCACGACGACCGTGTTGACGCCGGCCTTCTCCGTGTAGACCTGGGCCTGGCGGGCGTGGGTCTCCAGCCAGTCGCCGAACTCCGTGGAGCCCGTGTAGTCGATGATCTTGACCTCGGGGCGGACCGCCAGCGTCTTGGCGATGCCCTCGCCCGGGCGCTCGGCGGCCAGGGCGACGAGGTTGGGGTCGAAGCCGGCCTCGGCGAGCACCTCGCGTGCCAGGTGGACCGTGAGGGCCAGCGGGAGCACCGCCCGGGGGTGGGGCTTGACCAGGACCGGGTTGCCCGTGGCGAGGGAGGCGAAGAGGCCCGGGTAGCCGTTCCAGGTGGGGAAGGTGTTGCAGCCGATCAGCAGCGAGATCCCGCGGCCCGCCGGGATGAACGTCTTGTGCAGCGCGAGCGGATCGCGCTTGCCCTGCGGCTTCGACCAGTCGGCCGTCCGGGGCGCGCGGAGCTGCTCCTCGTAGGCGTAGGCGACGGCTTCGAGGCCGCGGTCCTGAGCGTGCGGACCACCGGCCTGGAACGCCATCATGAACGCCTGGCCGCTGGTGTGCATCACGGCGTGGGCGAACTCATGGGTGCGGGCGCTGATCCGCGCCAGGATCTCCAGGCAGACCAGGGCCCTGGTCTCGGGGCCCGCATCGCGCCAGGCGGGCATGCCCGCGCGCATGGCCGGAAGCAGCACGTCCAGGTCCGCGTGCGGGTACTCGACGCCGAGCTCGGGGCCGTACGGAGAGACCTCCCCGCCCGTCCAGCCGTCGGTGCCCGGCTGCCCCAGGTCGAGCCGGCCGCGCAGCACGGCGTCGAAGGCGGCCTTGCCCTCGGCGGCACCGAGGCTTCCGGGAGCGCCGCCCTCTCCGTACGCCTTCGGGTGTTCGGGATGCGGGGACCAGTAGTCACGCGTGCGGATCGCTTCGAGGGCCCGGTCCAGCGTGGGGCGGTGCTTCTCGGACAGCAGGTGCGGGGAGAGCTCGGCGGCCATGACGGACCAACTCCTCATCGAGCTGGGCAGGGACGGGCGGACAGAGTTAGAGTAACCGAACGATCGGTCGGGACAAGGGGGCCCACGAAACCTGTGGACAACTCGTAGGGGAGGATCGCGGACATGACCACGGCCAAGCGGGACACGTACACACCGGAGACTCTGCTGACCGTCGCCGTCCGTGTGTTCAACGAGCGTGGCTACGACGGCACGTCCATGGAGCACCTGTCCAAGGCGGCCGGAATCTCCAAGTCGTCCATCTACCACCACGTCGTCGGCAAGGAGGAGCTGCTGCGCCGAGCGGTCAGCCGGGCTCTCGACGGGCTGTTCGGGATTCTCGACGAATCGGGGGCGACGCGGGGCCGCGCCGTCGAGCGGGTCGAGTACGTCACCCGTCGTACCGTCGATGTGCTGATAGCCGAACTCCCCTACGTCACCCTGCTGCTGCGGGTACGGGGCAACACGAAGACCGAGCGCTGGGCCCTGGAGCGGCGGCGGGAGTTCGACCAGCGGGTCGCCGAACTGCTTAAGGCGGCCGTCGCGGACGGCGATCTCCGCTCCGACGTGGACATACGGCTCGCGACGCGGCTGCTGTTCGGGATGGTGAACTCGCTCGTGGAGTGGTACCGGCCGCTGCCCGACGGGGGCGCGGACGGGGACCGCCTCGCCGACACGGTGGTGCGGCTGGCCTTCGACGGCATGAAGGCCGGTCCGGAACGCCGTTGACTACGGCATGGGCCCGGACGACCATCGCGCCAATGACCGCTGTGCTCCGGGTGCCCGGACTCCTCTGTGCCGCCGTCGCGCTGCTGCTGACGGCCTCGCTGGCGGGCTGTTCGTCGGACGGCGGGGGCGGCAAGGACGACGACGGCGGTGGCGTATCGGCAGAGAAGCCGGACGACTTCGGCTGTCTGACGCCGGAGGAGGCCGAGCGGGCGTCGATCACCTTCCCCAGCGAGGACGGCTCCGAAACCGGTGCGTACGCGCCGCGCGGAGGGTCGGGCGCCGGGATCGTGCTCGCTCACCAGTCCGACGGCACGGCCTGCCAGTGGAAGGACAAGGCCGACGAGCTGAACAAGGCCGGCTACCGCGTGCTCGCGGTCAACTCGACCGGGCCGGAGGTTGCCGAGATCATCGGTGCCGCGAGTTATCTGCGGGACAAGAATGCCAAGAAGCTCCTGCTCATGGGCGCCTCCAAGGGCGGTACCGCGGTGCTCGCCGCGGCGCCCCGGCTGAGCCCGCAGCCCGACGCCGTCGTCGCGCTCTCCGCCCCGGAGCAGTACTCCACCATGAACGCCGCGGGGGCCGTGCCCGAACTGACCTCGCCCGTGCTGTACATGGTCGGAGAACTGGACGGCGACTTCGGCGCCGGGGTGAAGGAGATGAACAAGAAGAGCGTGAGGTCGTCCGAGCACAGGCTGGTCTACGTGCGGGACGAGAGTGCTCACGGGGTGGCACTGCTCTACGACGACGCGCGCTGGGCCACCGTGCGCGACTTCCTCGCGAAGTACGGGTCCTGACCTGCTCGTATCCGCTCAGACGAGCTCCGTGGGGCGGTCCGGGCCGGGGTCCAGGTCCGTTTCCTCGAACACCAGCAGCGTCCGTGTGGAGAGCACTTCCGGGATGGCCTGGATGCGGGTCAGCACCAGCTCGCGCAGCGTCCGGTTGTCCGGCGTGTGCACCAGGAGCAGAACATCGAAGTCGCCGCTGACCAGCGCGATGTGGGTGGCTCCCGGCAACGCCTGGAGCTGCTCGCGGACCGTCCGCCAGGAATTCTGGACGATCTTGAGCGTGATGTACGCGGAGGCGCCCTGCCCCGCCCGCTCGTGGTTCACCCGCGCGCCGAAGCCCCGGATCACGCCGTCCTCGATGAGCCGGTTGATCCGGGCGTACGCGTTCGCGCGCGATACGTGGACGCGGTCGGCCACGGACCGTATCGAGGCGCGTCCGTCCGTCTGGAGCAGTCGCAGGATGGCGTGGTCGACGGAATCGAGCGGGCGTGCCGGTGGATCCTGGCCCGGCCCCTCGGCCCCGTCGGCCATTTGTTCAGCTGTCATGCTCCCGCGCCTCCCCGTCCTGGACGACCTGCTTCCATCCCAGGCTGTGGATAACCGTTTGTCCACAGGCTGGCGGTGCCTGTAGCCAAAATGCGCTCGCGACCGAACAATCGGTAGGTGAGGCACGCCACACCTGCGCCTCACATCGTTTTCGATATATCACCCTATGTCGACACCCCTCGATGCTCGGAGGTGCCTGTCATGACGGTCCAAGAGCTGCCCGGTGCGGCCGCCTACCGGCCCACGCCGCCCCCGGCCTGGAAGCCGCTGACCGATCCCGCGCCGCTGCTTCCGGACCCGGAGCCGTACCGGGTCCTCGGTACGGACGCGGTGGCCGACGCCGACACCGAGCTGCTGCTGCGGCTCTACACGGAGCTGGTGCGCGGGCGGCGGTACAACACCCAGGCGACGGCCCTGACGAAGCAGGGCCGGCTGGCGGTCTACCCGTCGAGCACGGGCCAGGAGGCGTGCGAGGTCGCCGCCGCCCTGGTCCTGGAGGAGCGGGACTGGCTGTTCCCCAGCTACCGCGACACGCTCGCGGCGGTGGCCCGGGGCCTCGACCCGGTCGAGGCGCTGACGCTCCTGCGCGGCGACCGGCACACCGGCTACGACCCGCGCGCACACCGCGTCGCCCCGTTGTGCACCCCGCTCGCCACCCAGTTGCCGCACGCCGTGGGGCTGGCCCACGCGGCGCGCCTGAAGGGTGACGACGTGGTCGCGCTGGCGATGGTCGGCGACGGCGGCACCAGTGAGGGCGATTTCCACGAGGCGCTGAACTTCGCGGCGGTCTGGAAGGCCCCGGTGGTCTTCCTCGTGCAGAACAACGGCTTCGCCATCTCCGTGCCCCTGGCCAAGCAGACGGCGGCGCCGTCCCTGGCCCACAAGGCCGTGGGGTACGGCATGCCCGGCCGGCTGGTCGACGGCAACGACGCGGCGGCGGTGCACCAGGTGCTCTCCGAGGCGGTCGCCCGGGCCAGGAGCGGCGGCGGTCCGACGCTGGTCGAGGCGGTCACGTACCGCATGGACGCCCATACGAACGCCGACGACGCGACCCGCTACCGCGTCGACAGCGACGTCGAGGCGTGGCGGGACCACGATCCCGTCCAGCTCATGGAACGCGAGCTGACCGGGCGCGGCCTGCTCGACGAGGAGGGGGTGGAAGAGGCACGGGCGGCCGCCGAGCGGATGGCCGCGGCGCTGCGGGAGCGGATGAACGCGGACCCGGTGCTCGACCCGATGGACCTCTTCAGCCATGTGTACGCGGAGCAGACGGCGCAGTTGCGGGAGCAGGCTGCCCGGCTGCGGCAGGAGCTGGCCGCGGAGAACGACCAGCACGGCACGGAAGACGGGGGAGCGGCGCGATGACCACGGCAGCGGCGACGGCCGGGGAGCGGACGGCGAAGGCCAAGCCCGCCACGATGGCGCAGGCGCTGGGACGCGCCCTGCGTGACTCGATGGCCGAGGACCCCACGGTGCACGTCCTCGGGGAGGACGTCGGGACGCTCGGCGGGGTCTTCCGGATCACCGACGGTCTGGCGAAGGAGTTCGGCGACGAGCGCTGTACGGACACCCCGCTCGCCGAGGCGGGCATCCTGGGGGCGGCGGTCGGCATGGCGATGTACGGGCTGCGGCCCGTGGTCGAGATGCAGTTCGACGCGTTCGCGTACCCGGCGTTCGAGCAGCTCCTCAGCCATGTCGCCAAGATGCGGAACCGGACGGGGGGCGCGATGCCGCTCCCGATCACCGTCCGGGTGCCCTACGGCGGCGGCATCGGAGGCGTCGAGCACCACAGCGACTCCTCGGAGGCGTACTACATGGCGACCCCCGGCCTCCACGTCGTCACCCCGGCCACGGTCGAGGACGCGTACGGGTTGCTGCGGGCCTCGATCGCGTCGGACGACCCGGTGGTCTTCCTGGAGCCGAAGCGGCTGTACTGGTCGAAGGCGGACTGGTCGCCGGAGCACCCCACGGCCGTGGAGCCCATCGGCCGGGCCGTCGTGCGCCGCCCGGGCCGCAGCGCGACCCTGATCACGTACGGGCCGTCCCTGCCCGTCTGCATGGAGGCCGCGCAGGCGGCGGTCGAGGAGGGCTGGGACCTCGAAGTGGTCGACCTGCGCTCGCTGGTGCCGTTCGACGACGAGACCGTCGCCGCCTCGGTCCGCCGGACCGGGCGCGCGGTCGTCGTCCACGAGGCCACCGGCTTCGGCGGGCCCGGCGGCGAGATCGCGGCCCGGATCACCGAGCAGTGCTTCCACCACTTGGAGGCGCCGGTGCTGCGGGTCACCGGCTTCGACATCCCCTATCCGCCGCCGATGCAGGAGCGGCACCACCTTCCCGGTGTGGACCGGGTGCTCGACGCCGTCGCGCGGCTCCAGTGGGAGGCGGACAACTGATGCCCCAGGTTCTTGAGTTCAGGCTTCCGGATCTCGGTGAGGGGCTGACCGAGGCCGAGATCGTGCGCTGGCTGGTGGAGGTCGGGGACGTCGTCGCCATCGACCAGCCGGTGGTCGAGGTCGAGACGGCCAAGGCGATGGTGGAGGTGCCCTGCCCGTACGGGGGCGTGGTGACCGCCCGCTTCGGCGACGAGGGCGCCGAACTCCCGGTGGGCGCACCGCTGCTGACCGTGGCCGTCGGATCGGCCGTGGAATCCGCCGGGGGCGGTGCGGAAGCGGATTCCGGTACGGAGGATTCCGGGTCCGGGAACGTGCTGGTGGGGTACGGGACGGGGGCGCCGCCCGGGCGGCGCCGACGGGTCCGGCCGGAGGGGCTGAAGGCTCCGGTCGCCGTGTCCGTGGCGCCCGTCGAGGCCCCTGCGCCTGCCCCTGCCTCCGTCGCCGACCCCGCGCCGGGGCCGGTCGCGGTCGTGTCGCCGCTGGTCCGCAGGCTCGCGCGCCAGCACGACCTGGATCTGCGCGGGCTCGCCGGATCGGGTCCCGACGGGCTGATCCTGCGCGCCGATGTCGAGTCCGCGATCCGGTCGGCCGCCGAGGCGCCCGCTCCGCAGGCCGCCGCGTCCTCCGCGCCCGCCGGTGAGCGGGTCGCGCTGCGCGGTGTGCGGGGAGCGGTCGCCGACAAGCTGGCCCGCAGCCGGCGGGAGATCCCCGACGCCACCTGCTGGGTCGACGCCGACGCGACCGAGCTGATGGCCGCGCGCGCCGCGATGAATGGTGCCGCCGGTGCGCCCAAGGTGTCGGTGCTCGCGCTCCTCGCCCGCATCTGCACGGCGGCCCTGGCGCGATATCCGGAGCTGAACTCCACGGTGGACCAGGAGGCGCGCGAGATCGTCCGGCTGCCGCAGGTCCACCTCGGCTTCGCGGCGCAGACCGACCGGGGCCTCGTCGTCCCCGTCGTACGGGACGCCCACGCCCGCACCACGGAGTCGATCGGTGCCGAGATCGCCCGGCTGACCGAGGCGGCCCGAGCGGGCTCGCTGACACCGGCCGAGCTGACCGGCGGCACGTTCACGCTCAACAACTACGGGGTCTTCGGGGTCGACGGCTCGACGCCGATCATCAACCACCCCGAGGCCGCGATGCTGGGCGTCGGCCGGATCGTCCCCAAGCCGTGGGTGCACGAGGGCGAGCTCGCCGTGCGCCAGGTCGTCCAGCTGTCCCTGACCTTCGATCACCGGGTCTGCGACGGCGGCACCGCCGGGGGCTTCCTGCGGTACGTGGCGGACTGCGTGGAGCGGCCGGCGCTGCTGCTACGGAGCGTGTAGGGGACGTAGGGGCCGCTGGGGCCTCCTGCCCATGTCGGCCCGGCGCGTCCGGAGGGGCGACCGGGCCCGCATACTCGGGGCATGACCGCCTACGACGCCATCGTTCTCGCCGGAGGGGCCGCCGAGCGGCTGGGCGGTGCCGACAAGCCCGCTGTGCGGGTGGGCGGTCGTCCGCTCCTCGACCGGGTCCTCGCGGCCTGCCCCGGCGCCGGGACCACCGTGGTCGTGGGGGGCCGGCGGCCCACCGCGCGTGCGGTTACCTGGGCGCGTGAAGTCCCGCCCGGCGGAGGCCCCTTGGCAGCGCTGGGCGCCGGGATCCGGCACACCTCGGCGGATCGGGTGCTCGTGCTCTCCGCCGATCTGCCGTTCCTGGGCGCCGATACGGTCGCGGCCCTGGTGGCCGCCTCGGAACGGGAGGGCGTCGAGGGCGCCCTGTGCTCCGACCAGGACGGGCGCGACCAGCCGCTCGTCGCCGTGTACCGGGGCGAGCCGCTCCGCCGCGAACTGGCCCTCCTCGCCGCCGAGCACGGAGGACTGGGCGGGCTGCCGCTGAGGCTGCTCACGCGGGAGCTGACGCTGTGCCGGGTGGCGGCGGACCCCCTCGCCTCGTTCGACTGCGACACCTGGGAGGACATCGCTTCGGCCCGGGCCCGGATCAGAGAACATGGGACGGTGCTGGACGAATGGATCACCGCAGTCAAGGAAGAACTCGGCATCGACCTCGACGTCGACACCGGCCTCCTGCTCGACCTCGCCCGTGACGCCGCCCATGGCGTCGCCCGGCCCGCCGCGCCGTTGACGACCTTCCTGGTCGGCTATGCGGCGGGAAAGGCGGCCGGCGACGGCGGAGGGCCCGAGGCAGTGGCGGAGGCCGCCCGCAAGGCGGCCGCGCTCGCGCTCCGGTGGGCGGACGAGAACGAGACGCCGTGACCCGGCGCGGGGGCGCCGGAGGCGCCGGTGCACCGGAAGACCCCTGCGGCGTCGGGTGCTCCGGGGGGCCCGGGGAGCCCGCGGACTCCGGCGCCTCCGGCGCGGATGCCGTTCGCGCGGATGCCGTTCGCGCGGA
>NZ_JAAGNI010000089.1 GCF_010550605.1 Streptomyces sp. SID9727 | reverse complement strand
CGCGGCGCGGGCGCGGGCGGTGCGCTCCGCGGGGGTGCGGCGGACGGGGGCGGCGGGCCGTTCACCGGGCGGGCACGGCTCGACCTCGCTGCCGTCGACGGGGTTGACGGTGAGCGTCAGGTCGCCGGCGACCAGGGTGACCATCCGGGCCTGCCGCGGTGTTTGCTGACCGAAATCCGGGCTCAGCGGATCGCGCGAAGGGCGGCGCCGGCCGGCCTCCTCGCCGTCGTCGCCGAACTCTTCCGGCCCCCGGTGTATCGGGTCCATCGCCAAAGCCCCCAAGACGCGTCGAGTGCGGTTGTCCCTCCCGGCCTCGCACGTCCAGATGCCGCCCACGGTCCGGTGTCAGCCGGGTCGGGTCCGTCAATCGGCAGACGGCCGAACCCTAAACCTTCGCACAGTATCCACGACCATCCGGGGTGGCGCGCCGCCCCGAGATCACGGTCTCGTGAGGATTGTGTGGCTTCTCGCCGTACGGTCACCGAAGAGGCACGGGGGGTCCCCGTACGCCCCTCAGACGCGGGGCAGGGACTCCGCCGCGATACCGCCCTCGATGGCGAGGATGCGGTGCAGCCGGGTGGCCACCAGCAGGCGTTGCATCTGCGGAGGCACGCCGCGCAGCACGAGGCGCCGTCCGGCGCGCCCGGCCCTGCGGTGTGCGCCCATGATGACGCCGAGCCCGGTGGCGTCCCACGAATCCAGCTCGGTCAGATCGAGCACCAGATCGCCGACACCGTCGTCCAGGGCCGAGTGCAGGACCGTACGGGCGTCCGCCGCGCTGCGGACGTCGAGGCGGCCCCCGACGACCAGCTCGGCGTGGTCGCCCCTGATGTGCATATGCGCTCCCCTGGAATGCTCCGTGGCCCGGTCCGTCTGTCCGAAACTGTCTCTGCCCCAACTGACTGCGGCAGCGACAGGGTAGTTGCCGTCTGTAAGCGAACCGATACCGAATTCACTCCGCAGAGTGATGCGGGACGGCCGCGAACGCTGGTGGATCCGATGGGTCCGGACGGCGTTCCCCCGAACGGCACCCGGTCTGGCTGACAGCGGATCAGCCGGACCGGACCGAAAATGATCAGTAGGTGTAGAAGCCCTGCCCGCTCTTGCGCCCGATGTCACCTGCATCGACCATCCGGCGCATCAGCTCCGGGGCGGCGAACTTCTCGTCCTGCGACTCGGTGTAGATGTTGCTCGTGGCGTGCAGCAGGATGTCGACGCCGGTGAGGTCCGCGGTCGCGAGCGGCCCCATCGCGTGGCCGAAACCGAGCTTGCACGCGATGTCGATGTCCTCGGCCGTGGCGACGCCCGACTCGTACAGCTTGGCGGCCTCGACCACGAGCGCCGAGATCAGCCGGGTGGTGACGAAGCCGGCCACGTCGCGGTTGACGACGATGCAGGTCTTGCCGACGGACTCGGCGAACTCCCGCGCCGCGGCGAGGGTTTCGTCGCTGGTCTTGTAGCCGCGTACGAGCTCGCAGAGCTGCATCATCGGAACCGGCGAGAAGAAGTGGACGCCGACCACGCGCTCCGGACGCTCCGTCACGGCCGCGATCTTGGTGATCGGGATGGCGGAGGTGTTGGAGGCGAGCACGGCGTCGTCCCGGACGATCTTGTCGAGCGACCGGAAGATCTCGTGCTTCACCTCCAGCTTCTCGAAGACGGCCTCGACCACGATGTCCGCGTCGGCGACCGCGTCGAGGTCGGTGGCCGTGGTGATCCGGCCGAGCGCGGCCTCGGCGTCGGCGGCGTCCAGCTTGCCCTTGGCGACGAACTTGTCGAAGGAGCCCTTGATGCCGTCGCGGCCTCGGGTCAGCGCCTCGTCGGTGACGTCGCGCAGCACCACGTCCCAGCCGGCCTGGGCGGAGACCTGCGCGATGCCGGACCCCATGAGTCCGGCTCCGATGACGGCGAGCTTCCTGGCCACGTTGGCACCCCTCTGTACATGTCGCTGGTTCTGGTCCATGCCCTCCGGCGGAGGTTAGTACCCGGGGCGGGCGCTGGGGCCGCGAAGAGATGCGCGTCACGTCTCAAATGACGGACATCACACCGGGGGGCGTCATTCGGCGGCGCGGCGGGCGTAGTTGAGCACCCTTTCGCCCAGCAGGTCCTCGATGTCGTCCAGCAGGACGAGCGCGTCCCGGGACACCTCGGCGGGCTTGCCGCCGGCCACCATCGCCTGCCCGATGTACCCCATGAGGGTGCCGTGGACCCAGGAGAGCTGACCGGCCACCAGGACCGGCGTCCGGTCCCCCGCCCCGGCCCCGCTCACCTCCAGGAGGGTGGCCTCCAGGTGCTGCGCGGCCTCCTGCTGGATGTGCCAGAGGCGGGCCTTGAGGCTGTCGGCCTCCTCGATGACCCGCATGAAGCGGGCGTACCCCTCCATCAGACCGACGGTGGGCGACACGCTCTCGACCTGGACGCGCAGCTCCCGCAGCACGGCGTCGGCGGCGGACTCGCCCTTGTCGCGGCCCCTGACGTACCGCGAGAGGCGCTCGACGACCCCCGCGCTCCGGTCCAGGAACAGGTCCTCCTTGGCCGGGAAGTAGTTGTACACGGTGTTGACCGAGACGTCGGCGGCATGGGCGATCTCGGCGATCGTCACCGCGTCGAAGCCCCGCTCCAGGAACAGGCCGGTGGCCACGTCCGAGAGGTGCTGCCTGGTCTGCCGCTTCTTGCGCTCCCTGAGTCCCTCAGCCATGGGTCCATCGTAGATCGCATGGGGTTCCTTTAAATTTGGGGTCATTGCATTTTTTCAGTGACTCTGTTTTCGTGGGGCGCATGACCATCATCAGTACGTCCGGGCTCGCCCGGACCTTCACGGGCACGTCGGGCCCCGTCGAGGCCGTCCGCTGCCTCGACCTGACCGTCGCGGCCGGCGACATCGTGGGTCTGCTCGGCCCCAACGGCGCGGGCAAGACGACCACCCTGCGCATGCTCACCACCCTGCTCGCCCCCACCGGAGGCGCGGCCACCGTCGCCGGCCGCGACCTGGTCGCGGACCCGGCGGGTGTACGCGCGCGGTGCGGTTACGTCGCCCAGTCGGGCGGGGTCGACCCGCACACCACCGTGCGGGAGGAGCTGGTCACCCAGGGCCGGATGTACCGGCTCGGCAAGGCGGCGGCGGTCGCCCGGGCCGCCGAACTCGCCGGGGAACTGGGCCTGTCGGACCTGCTCGACCGGCGGACCGCGACCCTCTCCGGCGGCCAGCGCCGACGCCTGGACATCGCCATGGGGCTCGCCCACCGTCCGGCCGTGCTCTTCCTGGACGAGCCGACCACCGGGCTCGACCCGGGCAGCCGCGCCGACCTCTGGGACCTGGTGCGCCGCCTGCGCGACGCGCACGGCACCACCGTCGTGCTCACCACGCACTACCTGGACGAGGCGGACGCGCTGGCCGACCGGCTCGTCGTCGTCGACGGCGGCCTGGTGGCGGCGGAGGGCACCCCGTCCGCCCTCAAGACCCGGTACGCGGGCTCGCCCGACGCCACGCTCCAGGACGCCTTCCTGGCCGTCACCGGACGCGCCCCCGCCGCCGACACCGCTCCCCTCGCGGTCTGATCCCTCAGGAACGCCATGCTGCTGCACGACACCGCGCTGATCTTCGGGCGGTACGCCCGCCAGACCCTGCGCTCCAGGTTCCAGATCCTCTTCGGCATCCTGATGCCCCTGCTCTACCTGCTCTTCTTCGGCCCGCTGCTCACCGGGCTGCCGCTCGGCGGGGACACCGACTCCTGGCAGATCCTGGTCCCCGGACTGCTGCTCCAGCTCGGCCTGTTCGGCGCCTCGTTCGCCGGGTTCGGCCTCATCATCGACAAGTCGACCGGGGTGGTCGAACGGATGCGGGTAACCCCGGTGAGCCGGGCGGCGCTGCTGCTGGGGCGGGTGCTGCGGGACGCGTTGCTGTTCGTGTTCCAGGCGGTGCTGCTGGTGCTCGTCGCCGTGCTGATGGGGCTGCGGGCGCCGCTGGCCGGGGTGCTGATCGGCTTCGCCTTCGTCGGCCTGCTGACCGTCTCGCTGGCCTCGCTCTCGTACGCGCTCGCGATGCGGGTCTCGACGCCGCAGGAGTTCGGCCCCGTCATCAACGCGCTCACCATGCCGGCCATGCTGCTGTCCGGCCTGATGCTGCCGATGACGCTCGGCCCGACGTGGCTGGACGTCCTCTCGCACTTCACGCCGTTCCGCTACCTGGTGGACGCGGTGCGGGACGCGTACGCGGGCTCGTACGCCACCGGGCACATGCTGTACGGGGTGCTGGTCGCCCTCGGCTTCGCGGCGCTGGCCGTGACGGTGGGCACACGTGTCTTCCGGAAGGCAGGGGCGTAACTAGGCTGGCCGCATGGTCAATCTGACGCGCATCTACACCCGTACCGGCGACACCGGCACCACCGCCCTCGGCGACATGAGCCGCACCGCCAAGACCGATCTGCGGATCTCCGCCTACGCCGACGCCAACGAGGCCAACGCGGTCATCGGCACCGCGATCGCCCTCGGGCGGCTGGAAGCGGACGTCGTGAAGGTCCTCGTCCGCGTCCAGAACGACCTCTTCGACGTGGGCGCGGACCTGTCCACGCCGGTGGTCGAGGATCCCACGTACCCGCCGCTGCGGGTGGAGCAGTCGTACGTCGACAAGCTGGAGGCCGACTGCGACCACTACCTGGAGCAGGTGGAGAAGCTCCGCAGCTTCATCCTTCCGGGCGGTACGCCGGGCGCCGCGCTGCTCCACCAGGCGTGCACGGTGGTCCGGCGTGCCGAGCGGTCCACCTGGGCCGCGATGGAGGTGCACGGCGAGGTGATGAACGCGCTGACGGCGACCTACCTCAACCGCCTCTCGGACCTGCTGTTCATCCTGGCCCGGGTGGCGAACAAGGAGGTCGGCGACGTGCTGTGGGTGCCGGGCGGCGAGCGCTGAGCAAGGCGGCTCAGCGTGCGGCCGGGTCCTCGCGGGGCTCCTGCTTCGGGAACAGCGTGTAGCTCGCCGCGATCACCAGGTTGATCCCGATCACCAGCAGCATCGTCCGCTGCCAGGACCGCAGCGAGCTCACGTCCCCGTCTCCCCCGACGTACCAGGCCGCCGCCTGGAGCAGGACCAGGGCCGTCGCCGCGGCGGCACACCAGCGGGCGGCGGTCCGCCACTCGTGCACCGCCCGCGCCTTCCCGTACTTGGGCGGCTTCACCGGCGGCGGGCCACCGGCGAAGCGGTGGGCGACGTGGGCGTCGGCCCACGTGATGGTGGAGTGCCCGAGGCCGACCGTGAAGCCGATGTACACCGCGGCGAGCCCGTGCTTCCAGTCCGGCTCGGCACCGTTCTTCAGGTCCACGGCGGTCACCGCGAGCAGGACGAGCTCCAGCACCGGCTCGCACAGCAGCACCGCGGCGCCCAGGCGGGGCTTGCGCGCCCCGTAGCGCAGCGCGAGCCCGGCGGCCAGCAGCACCCAGAAGGCGATCTCGCAGGCGACGATCAACGTGACGATCACGGGTACGCTCCTTTTCGCTCCCTTCCAGCCTGGCCGCCGCGCGAGCCCGGAGCGTCGGCCCAGGTGACGAGACCCGACTGCATACTTCGATGTAGTGCCGACTCCCTCCCCACCCCGCCCGCACCGCGACGACGTGCTCATCGCGGCCCTCGGGCTGCTCGGCGGACTGGTGCTGTGGCTGCTCGGCCTCTCCATGCGGACCGGTGACGTCCTCGGGGACACCCGCCTGCCGCTCGTCCCGCTCGTCGTGATGTCCGCGGCGGAACTGCTGCGCAGGACCTCGCCGCGCACCGCCCTGTCCATCGGCACCGTCGCGCTCGTAGCGGAGCAGTGCACCCGCGGCAATCTGGCCACGGTGGCGATGTACACCGACGTCATGTACGCGGCGGTGCTGTACGGGAGCCCGGCGGCCGCCCGCCGCATCCCGGTGGTCACCTTCCTGGTCTCCCTCGTCGTCACCATCGGCTCGCTCGCGTGGTTCCGCAGCCCCGAGGCCCTGCTCATCGGCATCGTCACCGCCCTCGTCGTCTTCGTGCCCGCCCTCACCGGGGTCAGCGTCCGCAACCACCGGGACGCCGCCGAGGCGGCCCGGCTGCGCGCCGACCAGACCGCCCTCCTCGCCGAGATGGACCGGACCCAGGCGGTCACCGCCGAGCGGGCCCGGATGGCGCGCGAGCTGCACGACCTGGTCGCCAACCACCTGTCCGCGATCGCGATCCACTCCACCGCCGCGCTCTCCCTCGGCGACCCGGAGACCTCCCGCACCGCCCTCGGGGTGATCCGGGAGAACAGCGTCGAGGGTCTGGCCGAAATGCGCCGCCTGATCGGGCTCCTGCGCACCGGGGCGGCCGACCCCGAGCCGAGCAGTTCCCCGACGCTCGGCTCGCTGGACGCGCTGGTCGAGCAGCACCGGACCGCCGCCGCGGCCGGCGGGCTGACCTGCGTCCTGGAGGACACCAGGACGGGCTCCGAGCCCCTGCCGGCGCCCGTCGAGCTGGCCGCGTACCGCATCGTGCAGGAGTCCCTCACCAACGCGCTCAAGCACGCGGCGCCGGGCCGGGTCGCGGTGCGGCTCGGGCAGGCGGGGCGGCGGCTGACGGTGGAGGTGGACAGCGTGCTCGGCGACCGGCCGGGGCCACGCGCGCCGGGGTCGGGGGCCGGCCTGGTGGGGATGCGGGAACGCGTGGCGCTGCTCGGCGGGGAGTTCGCGGCGGGGCCGGTGGACGGGATGTGGCGGGTGCGGGCGGAGCTGCCCGCGGAGGAAGGCGAGGTGGGGTCATGACGATCCGGGTGCTGGTCGCGGAGGACCAGACGGCGGTACGAGCGGGGCTGGTGCTCATCCTGGGCAGCGCGCCGGACATCGAGGTCGTCGGGGAGGCCGGGGACGGCGAGGAGGCGGTGCGGCTGGCCCGGGAGCTGCGGCCGGACCTGGTGCTGATGGACGTGCAGATGCCGCGCCTGGACGGGGTGTCGGCCACCCGGCAGGTGACCGGCGAGGGACTGGCGGACGTGCTGGTGCTGACGACGTTCGACCTGGACGCGTACGTGTTCGGGGCGCTGCGGGCGGGGGCCTCGGGGTTCCTGCTGAAGGACACCGAGGCGGCGGGGCTGCTCGACGCGGTGCGCACGGTGGCGCGCGGCGAGGGGCTGATCGCGCCGGCCGTGACGCGGCGGCTGATCGCGGAGTTCGCGGGGGCCGGCCCCGGACCGGCGGCGGACGCTCCGGACGCCTCGGTGCTGGAGGCGCTGACCCGGCGGGAGCGCGAGGTGCTCGGGTGCCTCGGCGCGGGGTTGTCGAACGCGGAGATCGCCGACCGGCTCTCCATGGCCGAGGCGACGGCGAAGACGCACGTCAGCCGGTTGCTGGGCAAGCTGGGGCTGCGCAGCCGGGTCCAGGCGGCGGTGCTGGCACAGGAGTTGGGAGTCTGAGGTTCATTCGGCGGGCGGCCACGATCTTTGGTCTGGACCTCTTGACGATTGGTCCAGACCTTCCTAATCTCACCGAACACACTGCGGTGAGCCTGCCATGACAAAAGTGGGCTCAGGGCGGCGCAGGGTTGCAGTTCACGGACCACCCCGTATGTCCGGACCTCACCCGAGGAGCACCGTTGAGCACTGAGACCCCCCGCCGGACCCGATTCAGACTCGGGTCCGGTCGAGCCACCAGAACCAGAGCCGTCGCGGGCCTTTCCGCACTGCTCCTTCCTCTTGCCGCCATGGTCGGCTTGGCCACCCCCGCCGAGGCGGCGACCTCCGCCACGGCCACGTATCTCAAGAAGTCCGACTGGGGTACCGGATTCGAGGGCCAGTGGACGGTGAAGAACACCGGCACCACGTCCCTCAGCTCCTGGACCATCGAGTGGGACTTCCCCAGCGGCACCGGCGTCGGTTCCGCCTGGGACGCCACCGTCACCCACACGGGCAATCACTGGACCGCCAAGAACGTCGGCTGGAACGGCACCATCGCCCCCGGCGCCAGTGTCTCCTTCGGGTTCAACGGCACCGGCTCCGGCAGCGGCGCCGCCACCAACTGCACACTGAACGGCGCCTCCTGCGACGGCGGTCCCACCGTTCCCGGCGACAACGCCCCCTCGGCGCCGGGCACCCCCACCGCGAGCGGCATCACCGACACCTCGGTGAAGCTCAGCTGGACCGCGGCCACCGACGACAAGGGGATCAAGAACTACGACGTCCTGCGGGACGGCGCGGTCGTCGCCACGGTCACCGGCACCACGTACACGAACACCGGACTCACCGCGGGCACGGACTACTCGTACAGCGTGCAGGCGCGGGACACCGCCGGCCAGACCGGCCCGGTCAGCGGCGCGGTGAAGGTCCACACCACCGGCGGCGGTGACGACGGCGGCAACGAGACGGGCGACAAGGTCAACCTCGGCTACTTCGCCGAGTGGGGCGTCTACGGGCGCAACTACCACGTCAAGAACCTGGACACGTCCGGTTCGGCCGCGAAGATCACGCACATCAACTACGCCTTCGGCAACGTCCAGGGCGGCAAGTGCACCATCGGCGACTCCTACGCCGACTACGACAAGGCGTACACCGCCGACCAGTCCGTCGACGGCGTCGCCGACACCTGGGACCAGCCGCTGCGCGGCAGCTTCAACCAGCTGCGCAAGCTGAAGGCGAAGTACCCCCACATCAAGGTGCTGTGGTCCTTCGGCGGCTGGACCTGGTCCGGGGGCTTCGGCCAGGCGGCCCAGAACCCGGCCGCGTTCGCCGACTCCTGCTACAGCCTGGTCGAGGACCCGCGCTGGGCCGATGTCTTCGACGGCATCGACATCGACTGGGAGTACCCCAACGCCTGCGGCCTGACCTGTGACACCAGCGGCCCGGACGCGCTGAAGAAGCTCACCTCGGCGCTGCGCACCAAGTTCGGCAAGGACTACCTGGTCACCGCCGCCATCACGGCCGACGGCTCCCAGGGCGGCAAGATCGACCTGGCGGACTACGCCGGCGCCGCGCAGTCCCTCAACTGGTACAACGTGATGACGTACGACTTCTTCGGCGCCTGGGACGCGAAGGGCCCGACCGCCCCGCACTCCCCGCTGAACTCGTACTCCGGCATCCCGATCGCCGGCTTCAACTCCGCCGACGCCATCGCCAAGCTGAAGACCCAGGGCGTACCCGCGTCCAAGCTGCTGCTCGGCATCGGCTTCTACGGCCGCGGCTGGACCGGCGTCACCCAGGACGCGCCCGGCGGCACCGCCACCGGCGCCGCCCCGGGCACGTACGAGGCGGGCATCGAGGACTACAAGGTCCTCAAGAACACCTGCCCGACGACCGGCACGATCGCCGGCACCGCGTACGCCCACTGCGGCACCAACTGGTGGAGCTACGACACCCCGGCGACCATCAAGTCCAAGATGGCCTGGGCGAAGAACCAGGGCCTGGGAGGCGCGTTCTTCTGGGAGTTCAGCGGGGACACCAGCAACGGTGAACTCGTGAGCGCGATGAACACCGGCCTCAAGTAATCCCGAGGCCCAGCCCCCGAAAACGCCGGGGAGACAGGTCCGCCCCCTGTCTCCCCGGTCTTCGCATGCCCGTCTTCGCATGCCCGCGGCGCCTCTTACGGTGACGCCTCGGCGATCAGCGCCTGGACACCGTCGAGGATGCGGTCCAGGCCGAAGTCCAGCGACTCGGCACCGTTCGACTCGAACGCCCCGTCGGCGATGGCCCGGGTGAGGGCGGGGAACCGGTCGGAGTGCCGTTCCAGGAGCTCACCGGTCAGCCGGCCCCACTCCCGGGCATGCTCCGCGTCGAAGTCCGCCCTCTGCTGGGCCAGGCTGCGCACCTGGCCGATCAGGAGCAGGACGACCCGCTGCCGGTCGGCCGCGCCGAGCCCCGTCGGTTCCAGCGCGGCGTGTGCCGCGTCCAGCCAGCCCAGCTGATGGGGGCCCATGATCTGGCGGCGCATCGCGGTGGCCGCGAGCAGCCAGGGGTGGTCCGCGTACACCTGCCAGGACCGCCGGCTCCAGGCGGCCAGCCGCTCCCGCCACTCCGGGCCCGCGTCCGTGAGGTCGGGTACGCCGGCGAGCACCACCTCCACCATGAGCTCGACCAGCTCGGTCTTGCCGGGCACATAGCGGTAGAGCGCCATCCCGGAGACCCCGAGTCCGGCCGCCACCCGGCCCATCGACACCGCTTCCAGGCCCTCCGCGTCGGCGACCGCGACCGCCTCGTCGGCGATCCGGCGCGGGGTCAGCGAGGGCTTGGGGCCGCGGGCGGGCCGGTCCCGCTCGCCCCAGAGCAGCTCCACCCCGGCCCGCATGTCCCTCGGCCCCGCCCGCTTGCTTCTCCCGGCTGCCCCGGCCATCGCGTTCTCCCTGGTCTCCGTCGGACGGTTGACACCACCTGAACAACTGTATATACCTTAAGCACTACCGCTTACGCCATAAACAGTTTAAGGAGTCAGCCATGCTGACCGCGATCGTCACCGCGTCCGCCGCCACCCTGATAGCCGGCCCCGCCGCCGGGATGCTGGGCTACCGGCAGCTCAAGCGCACCGCCCACGCGAAGAAACTGCGCATCACCGCGCCGCGCGGGATCGAGGAGGCGGGCTTCGTCCGGATCGGCGGCATCGACCAGTGGATCTCCGTACGCGGCGACGACCGCGCCAACCCGGTGATCCTGGAGATCCACGGCGGCCCCGGCGCCTCCAACCACATCTTCCTGCCGCGCACCCGGGGCTGGGAGAAGCACTTCACCGTCGTCCGCTGGGACATGCGCGGGGCCGGCCGCACCTTCGCCGCCCACGGCCCCGACGGCCAGGGGGAGTTGACCCTGCACCAGCTGTACGAGGACGCCCTGGAGGTCACCGACCACATCCGGTCCCGGATGGGCGTCGACAAGGTCCTGCTGGTGGCCAACTCGTTCGGCACGGTCACCGGGCTGCGGCTGGCCCGCAATCACCCGGAGCGCTACTCCGCGTACGTGGGCACCGACCAGAACATCAACGCGGGCGGCCGCGACCACGGGGCCTTCGACGCCCTGCTGGCGCGGCTGCGGGCGGCCGGCAAGCGCAAGGACCTGGCAGCCGCCCTCGCGATGGGACCCGACCCCACGGCCTGGACCCCGGCGCAGTGGGCGGCCCACGCCAAGACCGTCACCACGTCCGACCCGCTGACCTACGACACCATGAAGACCGTGGTGGTCCGCTCGTTGTGGTTCTCACCCCTGCACACCCTGCGCGGGCTGCGCTCCTACATGCACGGGATGACCTTCTCGAAACGGGTCGCGCCGGAGGCCGTGACGATCGACGAGTGGGCCGACGGCACCGACTTCGCCCTGCCGTTCTTCATCTTCCAGGGGGCGCACGACGTCCTGACGCCCCCGGCCCCGGCGCGCGCGTTCTACGAGGCCGTCACGGCACCGGTCAAGGACTTCGCACTCATCGAGGACGCGAGCCACTTCGCGTCGTTCCGGCACCCGGACCGCTTCCTGCAGCTGATGCTGACCCGGGTCCGGCCAGCGATCACGGGCCGGCCGGCCGACGCCGCCCAGTCCAGTCCGGCGGACAGGCCCTAAGCGACGTTCACCCGCTGGCCGGGCGGAGCCGCCTCCAGCCAGGCGAGGAAACCGGTCAGCGCGTCCTCGCTCATCGCCAGCTCCAGGCGGGTCTCCCGATGGAGACAGCCGAGCACGATCGCGTCGGAGAGCAGCGCCAGCTCCTCCTCGCCCTCCGGCATCCGGCGGGCCACGACCTCGATCGCGGAGCGCTCCAGGACCCGGCGCGGACGCGGCGAGTAGCTGAAGACCCGGAACCAGTTCACCTTGTCGCCGCTGTACCGGGCGACGCCGTACACCCAACCCTTGCCGGACAGGTCGGGTTCCTCGGGTACGTTCCACCGGAGACTGCAGTCGAAGGTCCCGCCGGAGCGCTGGATCAGCCGCCGGCGCAGACCGAAGACGAAGAGTCCCAGCGCGACCAGTGCGACGACCAGTCCGCCCACCCACAGCGCGAGGTACATCTCCACCGACCTCCTCGCGTCGTCGAGTGAACGGATTTCCGTCCGTACGTCATCTGCATCCGCATCGCCTCAGCCGCGACACGGTCCGGAGGGGTCTCCGGCACGGGCCGCGGCTGAGGGTAAAACCATGTCGTGAGGTGGCTAGTGTGCCGCCACCGCACGCAGTCGTACTTCGGCGCGCCGCTCGGAAGCGGCGTCCGTGTCCGACTTCGCACGCTCCAGCGCACGCTCGGCGCGCTGGACGTCGATCTCGTCGGCAAGCTCCGCGATCTCCGCGAGAAGCGAGAGCTTGTCGTCGGCGAACGAGATGAAACCGCCGTGCACGGCGGCCACGACGGTCGCGCCCTCGCTCGTACGGATCGTCACCGGGCCCGATTCCAGCACACCCAGAAGCGGCTGGTGACCGGGCATGACGCCGATGTCGCCGGACGTGGTGCGCGCGACGACCAGGGTGGCCTCGCCGGACCAGACACTGCGGTCCGCGGCGACCAGCTCGACGTGCAGCTCAGCAGCCAAGGGTGGCTCCTCGGGTCACCACCCGGCGGTCGTGCCGGGTGTTGGGTCAATTCTACGGGGCGTGGTGAGGGGGACGGGACGCACCCGCCCCCCTCGGTGAGCCGGGGGCTCAGGAGACGCCGAGCTCCTTGGCGTTGGCCTTCAGGTCCTCGATGCCACCGCACATGAAGAACGCCTGCTCGGGGAAGTGGTCGTACTCACCGTCGCAGATGGCGTTGAACGCGGCGATCGACTCGTCGAGCGGAACGTCCGAACCGTCCACGCCGGTGAACTGCTTGGCGACGTGGGTGTTCTGCGACAGGAAGCGCTCGACGCGACGGGCACGGTGGACGACGAGCTTGTCCTCCTCGCCCAGCTCGTCGATACCCAGGATCGCGATGATGTCCTGGAGGTCCTTGTACTTCTGGAGGATCCCCTTGACACGCATGGCGGCCGAGTAGTGGTCCTCGGCGATGTACCGCGGGTCGAGGATGCGGGACGTCGAGTCCAGCGGGTCCACGGCCGGGTAGATGCCCTTCTCGGAGATCGGACGGGAGAGCACCGTCGTCGCGTCGAGGTGGGCGAAGGTGGTCGCCGGCGCCGGGTCGGTCAGGTCGTCCGCGGGGACGTAGATCGCCTGCATCGAGGTGATCGAGTGACCGCGGGTCGACGTGATGCGCTCCTGGAGCAGACCCATCTCGTCGGCCAGGTTCGGCTGGTAACCCACCGCGGACGGCATGCGGCCGAGCAGGGTGGACACCTCGGAACCGGCCTGGGTGTACCGGAAGATGTTGTCGATGAAGAAGAGCACGTCCTGCTTCTGCACATCGCGGAAGTACTCCGCCATGGTCAGACCGGCCAGGGCGACGCGGAGACGGGTCCCCGGCGGCTCGTCCATCTGGCCGAAGACGAGCGCCGTCTTGTCGATGACGCCGGAGTCGGCCATCTCCTCGATGAGGTCGTTGCCCTCACGGGTGCGCTCACCGACGCCCGCGAACACCGACACACCGTCGTGGTTGTTGGCGACGCGGTAGATCATCTCCTGGATCAGCACGGTCTTGCCGACACCGGCACCACCGAACAGACCGATCTTTCCACCCTTGACGTACGGGGTGAGGAGGTCGATGACCTTGACGCCGGTCTCGAACATCTCGGTCTTGGACTCGAGCTGGTCGAAGTTGGGCGCCTTGCGGTGGATCGGCCAGCGCTCGGTGACCTCGGCCTCGGCCTCGGGCTTGTTGAGGATCTGGCCGAGGGTGTTGAAGACCTTGCCCTTGGTGATGTCGCCGACGGGGACCGTGATGCCGGTGCCCGTGTCGGTGACCGGGGCCTGGCGGACCAGACCGTCGGTCGGCTGCATCGAGATCGCGCGGATCACACCGTCGCCGAGGTGCTGGGCGACCTCGAGCGTCAGCGTCTTGAGCTTGCCGTCCTCGGCCGGGTCGGCCACCTCGACGGTCAGCGCGTTGTAGATGTCCGGCATCGCGTCGACGGGGAACTCCACGTCGACGACCGGGCCGATGACCCGGGCGACGCGGCCCGTGGCAACGGCCGTCTCAACTGTGGTCGTCATTACTTGTCACTCCCCGCGGTCGCGTCGGCCAGCGCACTGGCACCACCGACGATCTCGCTGATTTCCTGGGTGATTTCGGCCTGGCGGGCCGCGTTGGCAAGCCGGGAGAGCGTCTTGATGAGCTCACCGGCGTTGTCGGTGGCCGACTTCATCGCGCGGCGGCGGGCGGCGTGCTCGGAAGCAGCGGCCTGCAGCAGCGCGTTGTAGATACGGCTCTCGACGTACCGCGGAAGCAGGGCGTCGAGGACGTCCTCCGCCGACGGCTCGAAGTCGAAGAGCGGCAGGATCTCGCCCTTGCCGGTCTCCTGCTCCGTGGCACCGAGACTGAGCGGCAGCATCCGGTCGTCGACCGGGTTCTGCGTCATCATCGACACGAACTCCGTGAAGACGATGTGCAGCTCGTCGACGCCGCCCTCGGCGGTCTCCTTGGACACCGCCTCGATCAGCGGGGCAGCCGCCCGCTTGGCATCCGCGTACGTCGGGCTGTCGGTGAAGCCGGTCCACGAGTCCGCGATCTTGCGCTCGCGGAACCCGTAGTAGGCGACACCCTTGCGGCCGATCACGTACGTGTCGACCTCCTTGCCCTCACCGCGCAGCCGCTCGGTCAGCTTCTCCGCGGCCTTGATGGCGTTGGAGGAGTAACCGCCGGCCAGACCGCGGTCGCTCGTGATGAGCAGGATCGCGGCCCGGGCCGGGGACTCGGCCTCGGTGGTCAGCGGGTGCTTGGTGGTGGAGCCGGTCGCCACCGCGGTCACCGCGCGGGTGAGCTCGGTCGCGTACGGCGTCGACGCCGCCACCTGGCGCTGCGCCTTGACGATGCGCGAGGCGGCGATCATCTCCATCGCCTTGGTGATCTTCTTCGTGGCGGTGACGGAGCGGATGCGGCGCTTGTAAACGCGAAGCTGAGCGCCCATCGATCAGCCCTCGCCCAGGAGCTTGCCGTCCGAGGTCTCGAACTGCTGCTTGAAGGCGGCGACGGCGTCGGCGATCGCCTGCAGCGTGTCGTCGGACATCTTGGCGCCCTCACGGATGCTGGTGAGGAGGTCCTTGCGCTCGCGGCGCAGGTACTCCAGCAGCTCCGTCTCGAAGCGGCGGATGTCCTCGACCGGGACGTCGTCCATCTTGCCGTTGGTGCCGGCCCAGACGGAGACGACCTGCTCCTCGACCGGGAACGGGGCGTACTGCGGCTGCTTCAGCAGCTCGACCATGCGCTTACCGCGCTCCAGCGACGCCTTGGAGGCCGCGTCCAGGTCGGAACCGAAGGCGGCGAACGCCTCCAGCTCGCGGTACTGGGCGAGGTCCACGCGGAGCCGGCCGGACACCTGGCGCATGGCCTTGTGCTGGGCGGAGCCACCGACGCGGGAGACCGAGATACCGACGTTCAGGGCCGGACGCTGGCCGGCGTTGAACAGGTCGGACTCCAGGAAGCACTGGCCGTCGGTGATGGAGATGACGTTGGTCGGGATGAACGCCGACACGTCGTTCGCCTTCGTCTCGACGATCGGGAGACCCGTCATCGAACCGGCACCCATGTCGTCGGAGAGCTTGGCGCAGCGCTCCAGCAGACGCGAGTGGAGGTAGAAGACGTCGCCGGGGTACGCCTCACGGCCCGGCGGACGGCGCAGCAGCAGGGAGACGGCACGGTAGGCGTCGGCCTGCTTCGAGAGGTCGTCGAAGATGATCAGGACGTGCTTGCCCTGGTACATCCAGTGCTGGCCGATGGCCGAGCCGGTGTACGGCGCGAGGTACTTGAAGCCGGCCGGGTCGGACGCCGGGGCGGCGACGATGGTCGTGTACTCCAGCGCACCGGCCTCTTCGAGGGCGCCGCGCACGGAGGCGATCGTCGAGCCCTTCTGACCGATGGCGACGTAGATGCAGCGCACCTGCTTGTTCACGTCGCCCGAGCGCCAGTTGTCGCGCTGGTTGATGATCGTGTCGACGGCCAGCGCGGTCTTACCCGTCTGACGGTCGCCGATGATCAGCTGACGCTGGCCGCGGCCGATCGGCACCATGGCGTCGACGGCCTTGTAGCCGGTCTGCATCGGCTCGTGCACCGACTTGCGGACCATGACGCCAGGGGCCTGCAGCTCGAGGGCGCGGCGGCCGTCGGTCGCGATCTCGCCGAGACCGTCGATCGGGTTGCCGAGCGGGTCGACGACGCGGCCGAGGTAGCCCTCGCCGACGCCGACGGAGAGCACCTCACCGGTGCGCTGCACCGGCTGGCCCTCCTCGATGCCGCTGAACTCGCCGAGGACGATCGCACCGATCTCGCGCTCCTCGAGGTTGAGGGCGAGACCGAGGGTGCCGTCCTCGAACTTCAGCAGCTCGTTCGCCATGGCGGAGGGCAGGCCCTCCACCTTCGCGATGCCGTCGCCGGCAACGCTGACCGTACCGACCTCCTCGCGCGAGGCCGCGTCCGGCTTGTACGACTGGACAAAGTTCTCCAGCGCGTCCCGGATCTCCTCCGGCCGGATCGTGAGCTCCGCCATCTGGGTTCCCTGCTCTCCTTGTTGGGCCCGAAGTTTCTTAAGGGGGTCTGGGGGCCGACCCCCAGGAATCTTCTGCAGTTTCTGCACGGCCCAACCGGGCCGCTGGTCTTGCTCTGTTCTGTTGCGCTGCGCTTCGTCAGCCGGCCATGCGACGGGTCGCCTCGTCGAGGCGGTCCGCGATGGTGCCGTTGATGACCTCGTCGCCGACCCGCACCGCGATCCCGCCGAGGACCGAGGGGTCCACGTCGAGGTTCAGGTGCATCTGGCGACCGTAGATCTTCGCCAGGGCGGCACCCAGGCGCTGCTTCTGCCGGTCGCTGAGCGGCACCGCGGAGGTGACGATCG
This sequence comes from Streptomyces sp. SID9727, assembly GCF_010550605.1. GTDB lineage: Bacteria > Actinomycetota > Actinomycetes > Streptomycetales > Streptomycetaceae > Streptomyces. Next base: position 11,333 of record NZ_JAAGNI010000089.1, on the reverse strand, counting down.
CGACCATGCGCTCCCGGCGCTCCGCGGCGAGCTTGGAGAGGGAGTCGAGTCCCGCTTCCAGGCTACGTCCACGCGGCTGGGTGACAAGCCGCACGATGACGCGCTCGGTGGCGGGCCGCGCCTTGCCGCCGAGCAGGCTGCGGAGCAGCTCGCCCTTGGCGGCGGGGGTCGCGGTCCGGCTGGTGAGCGCGGCACGCAGGCCGGTGTCCGAGGCGACGATGCGGCCGAACCGGAAGAGTTCGTCCTCGACGTCGTCCAGGGCGCCGGTGCGCTGGGCGGCGGTGAGGTCGGCGGTGTTCGCCAGCTCCTCGACCGCGTCGACCAGGTCACGCGACTGCGACCAGCGCGAGCGGACCATGCCGGAGACCAGGTCGACGGCTTCGCCGCCCACCTGGCCGCCGAGCAGGCGGCCTGCCAGCTCGGCCCTGGCCTCGCCCGGCTGCGCCGGGTCGGTCAGGACCCGGCGCAGCGACACCTCGCGGTGCAGCAGCGCCGTGACGCCGGCCAGGTCCTCGGCGAGCTTCGCCGCGTCGACCGACGTGGAGTCGGTCAGCGCGTCGAGGCGCTCGCGTGCGGCAGCCAGTGCCTCGCGGCTCGCGCTGTTCATCGGACGGCCTCGGCCTTCGCTTCGAGCTCGTCGAGGAAGCGGTCGACGGTGCCACTCTGCCGGGCGTGGTCCTCCAGGGACTCACCGACGAGCTTGCCGGCCAGGTCGGTGGCGAGCTTGCCCACGTCCTGGCGCAGCGCGGCGGCGGCGGCCTTGCGGTCGGCCTCGATCTGGGCGTGGCCGGCGGCGACGATCTCGTCGCGCTGGCGCTGGCCCTCGGCACGCATTTCCTGCAGGATCACGGCGCCCTGCTCCTGCGCCTCCTGGCGCATACGAGCGGCTTCGTGGCGGGCCTCGGCGAGCTGAGCCTTGTACTGCTCAAGAACGCTCTGGGCCTCGGTCTGGGCCGCATCGGCCTTCTCGATACCGCCTTCGATGGCCTCGCGGCGCTCTTCCAGAACCTTGTTGATGTTCGGGAGGAGCTTCTTGGCGAGGAAGCCGAAGACGATGACGAAAGCGATGAGGCCAATGACGAGCTCAGGGATCGGCGGAATGAGCGGGTTTTCCGCATCCTCCGCCGCGAGCTGAACCAGGGGGTTCACGTCAGTGCCTTCCGTCGAATGGGCTGTTCGCGACCGGTCAGGAGGTCGGGTAGACGAACGGCATGACCAGACCGATCAGGGCGAGCGCCTCACAGAAGGCGAAGCCGAGGATCTGGTTGGCGCGGATGAGACCGGCAGCCTCGGGCTGACGGGCGAGCGCCTGGGTGCCGTTACCGAAGATGATGCCGATGCCGACGCCGGGGCCGATCGCGGCGAGGCCGTAACCGATCGAGCCGAGGTTGCCCTTGATTTCGACGCCGGCGGCGAGGGTCTGGAGAGCGGACATGCCGGTTCTTCCTTCTCTTTCAATGTCCGGTGGGGGTTGGCCACCGGGTGCTTCAGGAGTGGGGTGCTCAGTGGCCCTTGGCGAGAGCGCCCTGGATGTAGCTGCAGGCCAGCAGCACGAAGACGTAAGCCTGAACAGCCTGGATGAAGAGTTCGAAGGCGGTCATCACGATGACCATCACGAACGACACACCTGCGTAGGCGATCCCGATGCCGTTGAGCATGTACCAGCTGGCGATCGTGAAGAGCAGCAGGAGCGTGTGGCCCGCGAACATGTTGGCGAAGAGTCGGACCGCGTGCGTGAACGGCCGGACCAGCAGGTTCGAGAAGAACTCGATGGTCATCGAGAGCGGCAGGACCCCGCCGAGGCTCTTGTCGTAACCCGAGAAGTTCTTGAGGGCTCCGACGAAGCCGTGCTTCTTGAAGGTCAGGCCGACCCAGAGCACGTAGACGATCAGGGCGAGGATCGCCGGGTACGAGATGATCGCCGTCACGGGGAACTGGGCAACCGGGATGATGGACCAGAGGTTCATCATCCAGATGACGAAGAACAGGGAGACCATCAGCGGGACGTACTTCTCGCCGTCGCGCTTGCCGATCGTCTCGTAGACGATGCCGCGGCGGATGAAGTCGTATCCGGCCTCGGCCGTCATCTGGAGCTTGCCGGGCACCAACTTCGGCTTGCGGAAGGCGGCCCAGAAGAAGCCCACGATGATCACCGAGCCGAGCAGGGCCAGCAGCATCGTCTTGTTGAAGTACAGGTTGCTGTCCGCGTCGCCCCAGAGGGGCTCGAACAGGAACGAGTGCAGGCCGGGTGCCGGAAAGCCACAACCGTCGAAGAGGTGGCAATCGGTCTCGAAGGCGAGCACCTGTGTCGGGTCAGCACTCACCGCGGGCTCCTTCAGCGTGGCGCATAGGTACGGCAACCTCGTTGTGTCGGCGCGGCGCGCAGCCGCGGTTCGGCACTGGACTGGTGTTTCGGATGTGTGAGCGGCAGTCAGGCATGTGAGCCTCGCGATCGAGCAGGCGTCAGCTCACATGCACGCGCCCGCAGTGCCGCAGTTGGAACCGGACGATAGCAGGGTCCTGACCCCGCACTTATTCCGCCCCTACCCTTCACGCGCCGGACCCCGGTTTCCCGGCCTTGTCGGCCTTGTCGGATTCGGGTTCCACGTAAAGGATCTTGGCCTTCATGTGCGCACGCGCCTGTGCGCCGATCCACACGAGGGTCGTCGCGACCAGGGTGATCGCGAACGCCTTCGGGTTGAACAGCGAGGTGTTCTTGAATACGGCGACGAAGATGAAAAGCAGCAGGAGCTGCGCCGTGTAGAGCGCGAGCCCCATCGCCTGGAAGAGGTGGGGCATGGACCTGGCGGTCCGTTGCAGGACCAGGAGCCCGATCCCCATGAAGAGGATGACCACGATCGTCCCCACGATCGCGCCCAGGGCTCCCTTGCCACCGGCGACGCCAGCGCTGATCGCGGCGGCTACGGCGCCGGCGACAGCGGTGGGTACGGCGGTCTGGAGGAGAGTCCGGACGTCGTTGGACGGCATGGCGGCAGCTCCGCTTGCAGGGGGTGGGCAGTGTGTCGTCATGGACGAGCGTAGGCCCGGTCCGAGTCGATGCCTCGGGCCGATGGACCGTGCTACATCAGGTCCTTCGGCTCTGTCACCGGGCTTCGTGAACGGTATCACAAACTATTTGATGAGGTCTTTACCAAGAAAGTGTGCTTGCTGTCACACGTGAGGGCTAATGAGCACGTGTGAGCGAGGCAAGGCGTCGCTTTGTCTGCTAATGGGAGCCGATGACCGGTTCACCGACGGGTGGAACCGGCCGCCCGGCGGTCCGCCGTACGCGAACGGTGGCCGATCGCGGTCGCTCCGTTGACGCCCGAGACACCTGCGGCGACAGGCGCCCCGGCAGCTGCCTCACGCCCCTCGGAGGCACCGCCGGCCCCGCCCGTCGCACCCGCCTCCATCTGGCCGTCCACGGGCCCCTGTTGGCCCTCCGCGGCCTCCTCCGGCTCTTCCGCCCGACGCCGTCTGCGGCGGTAGCGCGGCGGCACGAAGCGTTCCGCCCAGCGCGGGGCGCGCGGGGTGAACGCGGGCAGCAGGAGCAGGATCAGCCCGAGCGCGCTCAGTCCGACGATCACGATCACGATCCACAGGGACGTCGAGTTCACCGAGTACCCCACCGCGCCGAACGCGATCAGCGCCGACCAGAAGTACATGATCAGCACCGACCGGCTGTGCGAGTGGCCGATGTTGAGCAGCCGGTGGTGCAGGTGGCCCCGGTCCGCCGCGAACGGCGACTGGCCGTTCCAGGTGCGCCGCACGATCGCCAGCACCAGGTCGGCCGCCGGGATGGCGATGATGGTCAGCGGCAGCAGCAGCGGGATGAAGACCGGGATCATCGCGTGGGTCGCCTGGCGCTCACTGCCCTCGAAGATCTTCATGGTGTCCGGGTCGACCTGCCCGGTCACCGAGATCGCGCCGGCCGCGAGCACCAGACCGATGAGCATCGACCCCGAGTCGCCCATGAAGATCCGCGCGGGGTGCATGTTGTGCGGCAGGAAGCCGAGGCACATGCCCATCAGGATCGCCGCGAACAGCGTCGCCGGGGCGGCGGCCTCGATGGTGTGCCCGTACCAGAGCCGGTACGTGTACAGGAAGAACGCGGCGGCGGCGATGAGCACCATGCCCGCCGCGAGCCCGTCCAGGCCGTCCACGAAGTTGACCGCGTTGATCGTGATGACGACCAGCGCCACGGTGAGCAGCGTGCCCTGCCACGGGGTCAGGGCGACGGTGCCGACGCCCGGGATCGGCAGCCACAGGATCGTGAGGCCCTGGAGGACCATGACGGCGGCGGCGAGCATCTGCCCGCCCAGCTTGATCAGGGCGTCGATCTCGAACTTGTCGTCCAGGACCCCGATCAGCCAGATCAGCGCCGCCCCGGAGAGCAGCGCCCTGGGTTCGCTGGAGAGTTCGAAGACCCCGTCGAGGTTGGCGAGGTGGTTGGCGACGATGAGCCCCGCGCACAGCCCGCCGAACATGGCGATGCCGCCGAGCCGCGGAGTCGGTTCGCGGTGGACGTCGCGCGCGCGGATCGCGGGCATCGCCCCGACCGCGATGGCGAACTTGCGCACCGGACCGGTGAGCAAGTAGGTCACAGCGGCCGTGACACAGAGTGTCAGCAGGTAATCACGCACGGGCTGCCCCACAGATATCGCCGGCCATCTCAGCCCACACCTTAACTAGACAGGTCCCATGGTGGAGGACACGGAGCTGTCCGCGATGGTTGCACGGCACCGCTCGGGAAGATCATCGAGGGCCCCCGCAGGAGGCCCGACGCGGGGTCAGCGGGACGCGGAGACGCCGGTCAGCGCGGTGACGACCGGGTCCAGGGCCTGGCTGATCTCGTCGCCGATGGAACGGAAGAACGTGATCGGGGCACCGTACGGGTCGTGGACCTCGTCGGCGTCCGCGGTCGGGGCCAGCAGCCAGCCCCGCAGCGCCGCGGCGGCCCGCACCAGGGCGCGGGCGCGCTCGACCACGCCCTCCTCGCCGGCGTCGGGCAGGGTGGCCGGGTCTATGGCCCGGACCAGCCTGGTGAACTCCTTGAGCGTGAAGGTGCGCAGCCCGGCCGAGTGGCCCATGGAGATGACCTGGGCGCGGTGGTCGCGGGTGGCCGTGAGCACGAGATCGGCACGGATCACGTGCTCGTCCAGCAGCTCACGGCCGGTGAAGCCGGTGGCGTCGGCGCCGAAGTCGGCGAGGACCACCTCGGCGTTGGCCTCCATCGGAGCGCCCTCGTGGCCCCAGGTGCCGGCGCTCTCCACGATCAGCCCGCCCTGGAGCGGGTCCCCGAGCCGGTGCACCAGGGCGTGCCGGGTCAGCCGCTCGGTGATCGGCGAGCGGCAGACGTTGCCGGTGCTGACGTGGAGGATGCGGAAAGTGTCGGGCCGCCCCGCTATGCCACGCCCCTCGGGGGCGGTCAATTGGCCACCTCGAGGTCGGGTACCACCTTGCGCAGCTCCTCCGCCGAGAGCGCTCCGGCGCGCAGCAGGACGGGCACCTTGCCGGTGACGTCGACGATGGAGGAGGGCTCGATGCCGGGGGTCGGGCCGCCGTCGAGGTAGACGGAGACGGAGTCGCCGAGCATCTGCTGGGCGGCGTCGCAGTCCTCCGGCGAGGGGTGGCCGGTCAGGTTGGCGCTGGAGACGGCCATCGGGCCGACCTCGGTGAGGAGCTCGATGGCGACCGGGTGCAGCGGCATCCGGACGGCGACCGTGCCCCGGGTGTCGCCGAGGTCCCACTGGAGCGACGGCTGGTGCTTGGCGACCAGGGTCAGGGCGCCCGGCCAGAACGCGTCGACCAGCTCCCACGCCTGCTCGGAGAAGTCGGTGACCAGGCCGTGCAGGGTGTTCGGGGAGCCGATGAGCACCGGCGAGGGCATGTTGCGGCCCCGGCCCTTGGCCTCCAGGAGGTCGCCGACCGCCTCGGCGGCGAAGGCGTCCGCGCCGATCCCGTACACGGTGTCGGTGGGCAGCACGACGAGCTCGCCGCGGCGGACGGCCGACGCGGCTTCGCGCAGCCCCGTCGTGCGGTCGGTCGCGTCGTTGCAGTCGTATCGCCGTGCCATCAGCCGGCCTCCTCAAGCATGTACGGGTAGGGCTGGTACGGGTGGCGGACCCCGGTCACGGCATCGCCTTGCGGGCGGTGGCGAACCGGGGGCGCCGGTTGAGGTCGGGGTGGTCGGCGGCGTCGGCCCAGCCCCGCTCCTCGGTGAAGATCCAGGGCACCTGGCCGCCCTGGGTGTCGGCGTGCTCGATGACGACGAGGCCGCCGGGGCGGAGCAGGCGGTGCGCGGTGCGCTCGATGCCCCGGATGGTGTCGAGGCCGTCCTCGCCGGAGAACAGCGCCATCTCGGGGTCGTGGTCGCGCGCCTCGGGCGCCACGTACTCCCACTCGGTGAGCGGGATGTACGGCGGGTTGGAGATGACCAGGTCGACCTGGCCGTCCAGCTCGGGCAGGGCCGTGAGCGCGTCGCCGCGGTGCACGGTGACGCGCGAGTTCTCGGCGTTCTTCCGGGTCCACCTCAGGGCGTCCTCGGACAGCTCCACGGCGTGCACGCGGGAGCGCGGGACCTCCTGGGCCATGGCGAGGGCGATGGCGCCCGAGCCGGTGCACAGGTCCACGATCAGCGGCTCCACGACGTCCATCGCGCGGACGGCGTCTATGGCCCAGCCGACGACCGACTCGGTCTCGGGGCGGGGCACGAAGACGCCGGGGCCGACCTGGAGCTCCAGGTAGCGGAAGAAGGCGCGTCCGGTGATGTGCTGGAGCGGTTCGCGGGCCTCGCGGCGGGCGATGGTCTCCCAGTAGCGGGCGTCGAAGTCGGCGTCCGGCACGTGGTGCAGCTCGCCCCGCTTCACGCCGTGCACGAACGCGGCGAGTTCCTCGGCATCGAATCTCGGTGAGGGAACACCGGCGTCGGCCAGCCGCTGGGTGGCCTGGGCCACCTCGGCGAGCAGCAGGTTCATCGCGGTTCTCCGTACGGGTTCACGAGCGGGTCGGGGCGGGCGGTGGGCTCAGGCGGCTGCCAGCTTGGCGGCGGAGTCGGCGTCGACGCACGCCTGGATGACCGCGTCCAGGTCGCCGTCGAGCACCTGGTCCAAGTTGTACGCCTTGAAGCCGACACGGTGGTCCGAGATCCGGTTTTCCGGGAAGTTGTACGTCCGGATCTTCTCGGAACGGTCGACCGTGCGCACCTGGCTGCGACGTACGTCCGAAGCCTCCTGCTCGGCGGCCTCCTGGGCGGCGGCGAGGAGCCGGGAGCGCAGGATGCGCATCGCCTGCTCCTTGTTCTGGAGCTGGCTCTTCTCGTTCTGGCAGGAGGCGACGACGCCGGTCGGCAGGTGCGTGATGCGGACGGCGGAGTCGGTGGTGTTGACGGACTGGCCGCCGGGGCCGGACGAGCGGTACACGTCGATGCGGAGGTCGTTGGCGTGGATCTCGACGTCGACCTCCTCGGCCTCGGGCGTCACGAGGACACCGGCGGCTGAGGTGTGGATGCGGCCCTGGGACTCGGTGGAGGGCACGCGCTGCACGCGGTGCACCCCGCCCTCGTACTTCATCCGGGCCCAGACGCCCTGGCCGGGTTCGGTGGCCCCGTTGCCGCCCTTGGTCTTCACGGCGACCTGGACGTCCTTGTAGCCGCCGAGCTCGGACTCGGTGGAGTCGATGATCTCGGTCTTCCAGCCGACGCGCTCGGCGTAGCGCAGGTACATGCGCAGGAGATCGCCGGCGAACAGCGCGGACTCGTCCCCGCCCGCCCCGGCCTTGATCTCCAGGAGCACGTCCTTGTCGTCGCTGGGGTCCCGGGGGACGAGCAGGAGGCGCAGCTTCTCGGTGAGCTCCTCGCGCTGCTGCTCCAGCTCCTTGACCTCGGCGGCGAAGTCGGGGTCGTCGGCGGCGAGCTCGCGGGCGGTCTCGATGTCGTCACCGGACTGCTTCCAGGAGCGGTACGTCGCGACGATCGGGCTCAGCTCCGCGTAGCGCTTGTTGAGCTTGCGCGCGTTGCCCTGGTCGGCGTGGACCGCGGGGTCGGCGAGCTGTTTCTCGAGATCGGCGTGCTCGCCGATCAGTTCCTCGACCGCCTCGAACATCTCGGGCTCCTGGTTCCTTCGCTCGTCGTGCCTGCCGGCCGGTGGGTGCCTGCCGGGGCCGGGGTACGGAGACCCCGTGCCCGGACCGGAAAAAAACGCCGGCCACGGCGCCCCCGTAGAGAGGGCACCGCGGACCGGCGCGGACGGCTCGCTACTTGCCGGCGGCCTTGGCGCCCTTGCCGAAGCGGGCCTCGAAGCGGGCCACACGGCCACCGGTGTCGAGGATCTTCTGCTTGCCCGTGTAGAACGGGTGGCACTCGGAGCAGACCTCGGCACGGATGGTGCCGCTGTCCAGCGTGGAGCGGGTGGTGAACGACGCGCCACAGGTGCAGCTGACCTGCGTCTCGACGTACTGGGGGTGGATGTCGCGCTTCAAGGGTGTCTCCTAGGATCGGGAGGGCTCCGGGTCGTACGCGCGGATTGCGCGTCCGTGAACCGGGGCCGACGTACCAGTCTGCCAGGACCGGCCGTATCTCCCAAAACGAGGGTGGACGGCCGGGTATTCCCCCGGGGCACGGCCCGGGGCCGGGGTCAGCGGACGATCCTGCCCGCGTCGCCCTTGTCGCCGGCCGACTGCTTCGTCGCGGAGGCGGGGATCGGCTTGTCGGCGCCCAGGGCGTCCCAGACCTGCTGGTCGGCCTTCTCCAGCGGGATGACGCGGTTGGGGTCGGCGGGGTCGTACTCGACGGGCAGGGTCACCATGTTCACGTGGTCGGAGCCGAGCCCCTTGAGGCCCTTGGCGAAGCCCGCGAGCTTGGTGACCGAGCCCAGCTCGGAGTCGGTGGTGACGGCCTTGGTGGCGGTGTCCGCGATGCCGTACAGCTTGGTGCCGTCGAACACGCCCACGCTCTTGACCTGCTGCATCAGCGCCTTGATGAACGCCTGCTGGAGCTGGATGCGGCCGAGGTCGCTGCCGTCGCCGACGCTGTGCCGGGTGCGGACCAGGCCGAGGGACTGCTCGCCGTTCAGGGTGTGGGTGCCCGGCTGGAGGTCCAGATGGCTGTCGGGGTCGTCGATCGCCTCGGTGGTGGTGATCCCGACGCCGCCGAGTTTGTCGATCAGCTTCTTGAAGCCGGTGAAGTCGACCTCGACGTAGTGGTCCATGCGGATGCCGGACATGGATTCGACGGTCTTGACCGCGCAGGCCGGCCCGCCGACCTCGTACGCCGTGTTGAACATGGCGCGCTGCTGCCCGGCCACCGGATCGCCGCTGACGTCGCCGGTGCAGTCCGGCCGGGTGATGAGGGTGTCGCGCGGGATGGAGACCACACTCGCGGTCTTGTGGCCCTTGTTGACGTGGACGACCATCGCGGTGTCCGAGCGGGCCGCGCCCTCGTCCGCGCCGTACTCGCCGTTCGCGCCGGAGCGGGAGTCGGAGCCGAGGACGAGGATGTCCTCGGAGCCGTTGTCGACGTTCTCGGGGCGGTCCTTGCCGAGCGCGGTGTTGATGTCGACGGCCTGGAGATTGCCGTTGAGGTGGACGTACGCGTAGCCGAGCCCGGCACCGCCCACGACGACCGCGCCGGCCAGGCTCCAGACGGCCACGCGCTTCGCCCTGCGGCCGCGGGACGGCTTCTTCCGGCGTCTGCCGGTGGCCCGTATTCGGCCGCTGCTCCCGCTTCGCTCGCTCATGCGTCTCCCTCGTTCCGTCGGCTACCCCCTGGCTTGGCGGCGACAAGAAGCGTGGCACAGGCGGCTGTGACCCCCGGGGGTGTCCGGAACGGCTCGCACGGGGACGGTGCCGACCGGTATCCCGGCGCTCACCTGCGGTTTCGTGGGCGGTACAACCGTCGCACGAAGGTGCCGCGCGGCGGCGCCCGTGTGGCGAAGGTCTCGGGACGGCAGCGGGGTACGCACAGGGCCGCCCCCGCACCGGAAGTGCGGGGGCGGCCCTGTGTGCTGCCGGAGGGCGACGACTAGTCGTTGTTGCCCGGGGCCGGCGTCGTCTTCTGGATCTGGAGCAGGAACTCCGCGTTCGACTGGGTCTTCTTCATCCGGTCGAGCAGGAGCTCGATGGCCTGCTGCTGGTCGAGCGCGTGCAGCACCCGGCGCAGCTTCCAGACGATCCCCAACTCCTCGCTGCCGAGCAGGATTTCCTCCTTGCGGGTGGAGGACGCGTCGACGTCCACCGCCGGGAAGATCCGCTTGTCGGAGAGCTTGCGGTCGAGCTTGAGCTCCATGTTGCCGGTGCCCTTGAACTCCTCGAAGATCACCTCGTCCATGCGCGAGCCGGTCTCGACCAGCGCGGTGGCCAGGATGGTCAGCGAGCCGCCGTCCTCGATGTTGCGCGCGGCACCGAAGAAGCGCTTCGGCGGGTAGAGCGCGGTCGAGTCGACACCACCGGACAGGATGCGGCCGGAGGCCGGGGCGGCGAGGTTGTACGCGCGTCCCAGGCGGGTGATCGAGTCGAGCAGGACGACCACGTCGTGACCCAGCTCCACGAGGCGCTTGGCGCGCTCGATGGCCAGCTCGGCGACGGTGGTGTGGTCCTCGGCGGGGCGGTCGAAGGTCGAGGAGATGACCTCGCCCTTCACCGACCGCTGCATGTCGGTGACCTCTTCCGGACGCTCGTCCACGAGGACGACCATCAGGTGGCACTCGGGGCTGTTGACCGTGATCGCGTTGGCGATGGCCTGGAGGATCATGGTCTTGCCGGTCTTCGGCGGGGCCACGATCAGACCGCGCTGGCCCTTGCCGATGGGGGCGACCAGGTCGATGATCCGCGTCGTCAGGACGTTGGAGTCGGTCTCCAGACGGAGCCGGTCCTGCGGGTAGAGCGGGGTCAGCTTCTGGAACTCGGGGCGGCCCCGGCCCGATTCGGGCGCCATGCCGTTGACCGAGTCGAGGCGGACCAGCGCGTTGAACTTCTCGCGGCGCTCGCCGTCCTTGGGCTGGCGCACCGCACCGGTGACGTGGTCGCCCTTGCGCAGGCCGTTCTTGCGGACCTGGGCGAGCGAGACGTACACGTCGTTCGGGCCCGGCAGGTAGCCGGAGGTCCGGATGAACGCGTAGTTGTCGAGGATGTCCAGGATGCCCGCGACGGGGATCAGGACGTCGTCGTCGGTGACGGGCGGGGCGTCGGCGAAGTCGTCGCGGCCACGGCGGCCACGGCGGTCGCGGTAGCGCCCGCGCCGGCCGCGCCGGCCGCCCTCGTCGTCGAAGCCGTCGTCCTGCGGGCCGTTGTTGCCGCCCTGGTTCTGGCCGCCGCCCTGACGGCGGTTGCCGCCCTGG
>NZ_JAAGNI010000529.1 GCF_010550605.1 Streptomyces sp. SID9727 | reverse complement strand
AGGCCCTCGGCGCGGAGATCGCCGCGTGCGAGGGGGCGTTCAGCGCGGACGTGCTCGCGCTCGGCGCGGACTGGGACCCCGCGCCGCTGCTCGCCCTCACCGAGGGGCTGCACGGCACGGCCGACACCGCGCCGGACCGGTTCGCCCCGGCCGTCACCGGGGCGCTGCGACGGCTGCGCCGGGTCCGGAGCCCCGAGCTGCCCGTCACCGTCACCGGCCGCCCCGCGGTGACCGGGGTGACGCTGACCGAGACCGCGCCCCGGCCGCTCCTGCTCACCGCGGTCACCGGAGCGGACGACCGGCACCGGTACGAGTTCGCCACCCACCAGTGGGAGCCGGGCACCCGCGACTACCTCCTGACCCTGGGCGTCGACGCGAGCACCGACCCGCTGGGCGTGCTGCTCCAGCTCGCCACCGTGTCCGTCGGCGACACCACCGCCCCGCTCCTGGTCCGCTGGCTGCCCCCGGGCGTCGCCGTGGGAGCGGGCGGCACCGGCGGCGGTGGCGGCACCCTCGACGCGGTCAACGCCGCCACCCGGATGCGCGCCGCCCTCAACCGGGGGTACGCCGCCCTGGACCCGATGAGCCGCGAGGAGGCCGAGCAGCAGTTCGGCATCGCGGTCCGGCTGGCCCACGAGATCGGCGCCGCCTGGGTCCTCGCCGACATCCGCAAGGTGGCCGACATCGTGGACGGGGCGCGGGGCCTGGTCCGGGTGGGGCCCACCGTCGACCGGGGGACCGTGCGCGAGGGGCGGCTCCACGTCGCCTCCGGCCACCTGCTCGACCTGCCCGCCCACGCCGCCGGCACCCCCGTCAAGTGCCCCGGCTGCCGCCACCTCGCCGGGCCGCACGCCCGGTACTGCATCGCCTGCGGGAGGCCCATGTGACGCCCCGGCCCATCCGGTGGACGCGCCCCGCCCGGGCGCGCCGGCGCACCGGATCACGCACCCGGCGCCTGCTCGAACTGCACCTGGCCGTCGCCCTGCTGGCCGCCCTCGTCTCCATGACCGCGCTGCTCGTCTCGTACCGCGAGGTGCAGAACGCCGCCGGTGAGATGCGCACCCGCGCCGCGCCCGCCGTACAGGGCGTGTCCTCCACCCAGCTCGCCCTGCTCCGCGCCCACCACGAGGCCGTCACCTCCGTGGACGCCGGGATCGACCGGGTCGTCGGGGCCGGCGCCCGCTACGAGGCGCAGCTCGCCGCCGCCAGCCAGGGCCTGTCCCGGCTCTCCGACGTACAGATCGACGGGGCGCGCGGCCGGGGCGTCCTGGAGACCGTCACCGGCGTGCTGACCTCGTACAGCGGCTCCATCACGCCGGGCACCACCACGTACGTGGACGACGAGCTGATGCAGCGGGAGAAGCTGGCCGAGGCCGTGCGGCAGCTCGACCGGCCGGGCACCGGTGTCGTGCCCCGGCTGGACGTGCTCCAGCACCACCAGATGCAGCGCATGGCCCGGATCAGCACCCTGGGGCCGCTCCAGCTCACCGGCTGGGCCGTCGCCGAACTCGGCCTCCTCGTCCTCGCCCTGACCCTGGTCAGCGCGCTGTGGCTGCTGCGGACCCGCTGCGGGCGCAGCCTGGACCCGTGGCTGCTCGGGGCGCTGCTGCTGACCGTCGCCCTGGCCGTCGTGCCGCTGCGGGCGACCGTCGCCACCCAGGAGCGGCTGGACGGTGCCCGCCACGGGCTGGCCGACATCGAGGCACGGGCCCGCGACCACGACCAGGACCGCCTCGCCGACGCCCAGTCGTTCGTCACCAGCACCTCGTTCGACCTCCGCGACCGGCTGGCCGTCGAGAGCTGGCAGAGCTGGACGTACTACGGGGCGCTCGGCGCGGGCACGCTGATCCTCCTGCTGCCGGTCGCCGGCCTCGGCCGCAGGCTCAACGCCGACTACTACTGGAGGGCCGGATGAGACGGCGGTCCCGGACGCTCCTGCTCGTCCTCGCCCTGCTCCTGACCGCGGCCGGCTGCGGCCTGGCGGCCCCCGGCGGCAGCGACGCCGAACCGAGGGTGACGATCCTCGGGCCCTGGACCGACGAGCAGGAACGGCAGTTCAAGGACGTCCTGGACGGCTTCGGCATCCCGTACACCTACCAGGGCACCGCGGCCACCCGCGAGGTGCTGCTCGCCGAGGTCCAGGCCGGCAACCCGCCGGACATCGCGATCCTGCCCGGCGTCGGCGAACTCGTCGAGTACGCGAAGGAGGGCCGGCTCCAGTCGCTGGCCGGCCTCTACGACGAGAAGGAGTACGGCAAGCCGTGGCTGCCCGAGGCCAAGGGCATAGGGCAGCACCTGTGGGTGCCGCTCAAGGTGGACCTCAAGTCCATCGTGTGGTTCCGCGAGGGCGAGGCTCCGCCGCCCCGGCCCGCCCGGCTCGGCGCCTGGTGCCTGGCCATGGGCGACGACGGCTCGTCCGGCTGGCCCGGCAGCGACTGGATCGAGGACCTGCTCCTCCAGCAGGCCGGTCCGGTGCTGTACGCGCGCTGGGCGACCGGCGACCTGAAGTGGTTCGACGGGCCGGTCATCACCGCCTGGAGCACCTGGGCCGGGCTGCTGGCCCAGGGGGAGAGCGAGGCGCGCGCGGGCATCCTCGAAGGCGACCACCGGGGGGAGAACGGTGCGCCCGGGCTGCTCTTCGGGGACAGCGGGTGCGCCCTCGAACACCAGGGCTCCTTCGCCCGCGCCTTCTACGGGGACCGCAGTGCCGGGGCCGCCTTCATGGACTCGGCACGGCTGCTGCCCGGCGGCTCGTATACCGTGAAGGCGCACGAGGTCTCCGCCGACTTCGCCGCCCTGTTCGGCAAGGGCGACCGGGCCCGCGCGCTGGTCAAACGGCTCACCTCCGCGCAGGCCCAGGAGGAATGGGGCCGCAAGGGCGGCGTGTTCTCGGCCAACTCCGCGGTCCCGGCCCGCGAGGGCGCGGTCGAGAAGGAGGTCGGCCGGCGTCTCACGGACCAGCGGGTGCCGCTGTGCCTGGACGCGTCGGACGTGATGCCGGCGGCGGTGCGGGACGCGTTCTACGAGGCGGTGCTGCTGACCGTGGCGCACCCGGAGGAGCCGGTGCGCCCGCGTCTGGAGGACATCCAGAAGGTGCAGGAGGAACAGCCCCGTTCCCTCCCCCGGCTCACCGGCGTGTGCGGCAGGCCACAGTGAACCCTTTGTGGAACCTCCACAAGCGGAACCCGGTACCGGCTGGTACTTCGCCTGCATGGACCCGGGCTTCTGTCAGGCTCCGCCAGTAAACCGGGCAGGAGACTGTACGGAGTCGACGGCGCGATTTTCTTGGCGGGGTTCGTAGGGTCGTTACATGACCGTTGTGGACGAAACCCAGGGCGAGCCGAGCGACACCCGCGGCCGCGTGGCCGAACTGCTGGCGCTGCGCGAGCAGGCCCGGCGCGGACCCAGTGACCGGGCGACCGAGGCGCAGCACGCCAAGGGCAAGCTGACCGCCCACGAGCGCATCGAGCTCCTCCTCGACCCGGGTTCCTTCCACGAGGTGGAGCAGTTGCGCCGTCACCGGGCGACGGGTTTCGGCCTGGAGGCGAAGAGGCCGTACACGGACGGTGTCGTCACCGGCTGGGGCACGGTGGAGGGCCGGACGGTCTTCGTGTACGCGCACGACTTCCGGATCTTCGGCGGGGCGCTGGGTGAGGCCCACGCGACGAAGATCCACAAGATCATGGACATGGCCATCTCGGCCGGTGCGCCGCTGGTCTCGCTGAACGACGGCGCGGGTGCCCGTATCCAGGAGGGTGTCTCGGCGCTCGCGGGTTACGGCGGGATCTTCCAGCGCAACACGCGCGCCTCCGGGGTGATCCCGCAGATCAGCGTGATGCTCGGCCCGTGCGCGGGCGGCGCGGCCTACAGTCCGGCCCTGACGGACTTCGTGTTCATGGTCCGCGAGACCTCGCAGATGTTCATCACCGGTCCGGACGTCGTGAAGGCGGTCACCGGCGAGGAGATCACCCAGAACGGCCTCGGCGGCGCGGACGTCCACGCCGAGACCTCGGGCGTCGCGCACTTCGCGTACGACGACGAGGAGACCTGCATCGCCGAGGTCCGGTACCTCATCGGCATGCTGCCCTCCAACAACCGGGAGAACCCGCCCACCGCGGCGAGCGACGACCCGGCGGACCGGCGCGGCGACGCCCTCCTGGACCTGGTCCCGGCCGACGGCAACCGCCCGTACGACATGCACAAGGTCATCGAGGAGCTCGTCGACGACGGCGACTACCTGGAGGTCCACGAGCGCTGGGCCCGCAACATCATCTGCGCCCTGGCCCGGATGGACGGCCAGGTCGTCGGCATCGTCGCCAACCAGCCCCAGGCCCTGGCCGGCGTGCTGGACATCGAGGCGTCCGAGAAGGCCGCGCGCTTCGTCCAGATGTGTGACGCCTTCAACATCCCCATCATCACTCTTCTGGACGTACCCGGCTTCCTGCCCGGCGTCGACCAGGAGCACGGTGGGATCATCCGGCACGGCGCGAAGCTGCTCTACGCGTACTGCAACGCGACGGTGCCGCGGATCTCCCTGATCCTGCGCAAGGCGTACGGCGGCGCCTACATCGTCATGGACAGCCAGTCCATCGGTGCAGACCTCACCTACGCCTGGCCCACCAACGAGATCGCGGTGATGGGCGCGGAAGGCGCCGCCAACGTCATCTTCCGGCGGCAGATCGCGGAGGCCGAGGACCCCGAGGCCATGCGGACCCGCATGGTCAAGGAGTACAAGACCGAGCTGATGCACCCCTACTACGCCGCCGAGCGCGGCCTGGTCGACGACGTCATCGACCCGGCCGAGACGCGCGAGGTCCTGATCGCCTCGCTCGCGATGCTCCGCACCAAGCACGCCGACCTGCCGGCCCGCAAGCACGGCAACCCCCCGCAGTAGAAGACGGAGACACCACTCATGACCACTGCCACCGCCGAATCCGTGCTGCGCGTCGAGAAGGGCCTCGCGGACCCCGAGGAGCTGGCCGCGATCACCGCGGTCCTCCTCGCCCGCGCCGCGGCCCAGCCCACCGCGGCCCCCACCCGGGTCCGCGACACGGCCGGCTGGCGTCGCCTGGAACGCACCCCGGGCTTCCGGGCCCCGCACAGCTGGCAGGGCTGACAAGCAAGAAGCGAGAGGCCCGCACAGGCCGGTTCCGAACCTGTGCGGGCCTTTGCGCGCCCGCACGCGCGGGCGACATCAAGCCCGTCCGGCGATCGAGGACGAGCACGGCGGCCGGGCCGAGCGGCAGAACGCCGAGGGCCCCGCACTCCTGGGAGTGCGGGGCCCTCGGCGTACGGGAAGCACCTACCGCAGGCGCGCCATGAGCGCGTGCTCCACCAGCGTGATCAGCGCACTCTTCGCATCCGCCCGGTGCCGCGCGTCCGTCGTCAGGATCGGCGTATCGGGCCCGATCTGAAGCGCCTCGCGGACCTCGTCGGGGGTGTACGGCTGGTGGCCGTCGAAGCCGTTGAGGGCGATGACGAACGGCAGCCCGCTGTTCTCGAAGTAGTCGACGGCCGGGAAGCAGTCGGCGAGGCGGCGGGTGTCGACCAGGACGACGGCGCCGATCGCACCGCGCACCAGGTCGTCCCACATGAACCAGAACCGGTCCTGGCCCGGCGTACCGAAGAGGTACAGGATCAGGTCCTGGTCCAGGGTGATACGGCCGAAGTCCATCGCCACCGTCGTGGTGGTCTTGTCCCCCGTGTGCGTCAGGTCGTCGATGCCCGCCGAGGCGGACGTCATCACGGCTTCGGTGCGCAGCGGATTGATCTCCGAGACGGCACCGACAAACGTGGTCTTACCCACGCCGAAGCCCCCTGCCACCACGATCTTCGCCGAGGTAGTGGAGCGGGCCGCTCCGCCGCTAGAGCTTGCGAAGTCCACTGAGCACCCTTTCGAGCAGT
This sequence comes from Streptomyces sp. SID9727, assembly GCF_010550605.1. Taxonomy (GTDB): domain Bacteria; phylum Actinomycetota; class Actinomycetes; order Streptomycetales; family Streptomycetaceae; genus Streptomyces. Next base: position 7,168 of record NZ_JAAGNI010000529.1, on the reverse strand, counting down.
GTCACATCTGGCTGGCCGCCGGCGGACTCGTCGCCGCCGGGCTGATGGATAGCGACGAGTCCCGCCTCGGCCAGGTCGGCTACGAGGATCCGGGCCACGCCGAGGGGGATCGAGAGGAGGGCCGAGATCTCGGCCACCGACTTGATCTCGAAGCACAGCCGGCAGATCCGCTGGTGCTCGGGCAACTGCCCTTGCAGCCGGGACGGATCAGCCGTGGTACTGACCAACGCCTCAATGGCGAGTTGGTAGCGCGGTCGGGTCCGTCCACCTGTCATGGCGTACGGACGGACCAGCGGATTGTGCGCGGCCGGAGCCGCCGGCTCGGGGGCCCGCCGCGGCTGCACCGGCTGGATCCGGGGCTGCTGCTGCGGTGCGTCGAACCGGTGCGGCCTGCGCGGATGCTGCTGCGGCTGCGCGGGCTGCTGGGGCTCCTGCTGCGGCCAGCCGGGCCCCGGCTGGCCGTACTGGCCCTGCGCGTACGGCTGGTAGGGCTGCTGAGGCTGCTGAGCGCCCTGTCTGCCGGGTGCGGAGGGGAAGTTGAAACGTTCGTCCCCGTGCCCACCCTGCACGTGCCGGTCACCGTCGTACTGGTGTCCGCCTGGGGGTGTACCCACGATTCCTCCTCCGCCTGCCGGTCCCGATCTCAGTGGACCGCGCCACCGCACCCTATGGCGCGGTGACGCGAAACGCACTGTCTGGTTACTGGATAAGACTAGTTAAGAAGACTTCCCTGGAGCTCGGCACGGAGGTCCGGCGTCAGAACGCTGCCCGCGCGGTCGACCAGAAGGGCCATTTCGTACCCGATGAGGCCGATGTCGGCGTCCGGGTGGGCGAGAACGGCCAAGGAGGACCCGTCGGAAACGGACATGATGAAGAGGAATCCTCGCTCCATCTCCACAACCGTCTGATTCACCGCGCCGCCCTCGAAGATCCGCGAGGCGCCGGCGGTCAGCGAGGTCAGACCGGAGGCGACCGCCGCCAGCTGGTCCGCGCGGTCGCGCGGGAATCCCTCGGACATCGCCAGCAGGAGTCCGTCGGCGGAGACCACCACCGTGTGCGACACCCCGGGGGTGTTGTCCACGAAGTTGGTGATCAACCAGTTCAGATTCTGCGCCGCCTGGCTCATCGGGCTCACACTAACGCTCCTGGTTGTAGGTAGTACTTGTGTCCGTACCCGCGTTGCGTCCCCGAAGGACGCCGCGCCGCAGGTTGCTCAGCCTGCCACGCACGTCTTCCGGAGCACGGGAGACCTGGGGGCCGCCCTGCTGGGTCTGTTCGGCGGTGCCCTCGACCAGGTTGGCCTTCGGCACGCGCCGGGGAAGCCCGGACGGGGTTATCCCGCCGGCCTTCGGCTCCCGGAGCTTCTCGGCCCGCTCCCAGCGCTCGTCGTTGGCCGAGCGCCAGTCGTCGGGGCCGTCGTTTCCGGCGGTCCCGTCGGCGGCCTGCTGCGCCGGGGCCGGCCGCTGCGGCAGTTCGTGCTGCTGCGGAGGCTCCTGCGCTCCACCGGACCGGCCGTTCGCGCGGCCCGTGGGCTGCCAGTGCTGCTGGCCGCCCCGGCGCGGAAGACCGGCTTCGGTCAGTTCGTGGCCGGCGTTCGGTACGGGGCCCGAACGCTCGAAGCCTACGCGCTCCTGCGGCTCGGCGGGAGCGCTCACCGCAGATTCCGGTTCCGCCTGGCCGACTGGCTCGAACCCGCCCTGGTACGTGCCCTGATCTGCCCACTCTTCCCGCTGGGGCTGGGCGGCGTACTGCTCGTCGTAGCCCTGCACGGGCGTCTCGGGGGCCGCGTAGGCCGCCTCCGGATAGCCGCCCTGGGGGGCGTCGTAGGCGGGCTGGGCGTCGTAGCCGGGGGCACCGGCGTACGGGTCGTAGCCGCCCTCGTACGGCTGCGCGGCGTAGGCGTCCTGACCGTTCCCGGTGTAGGCCGCCTCACCGTTCCCGGCGTACGCGTCCTGGCCGTACGCGCCCTCGGCGTACGCCTGCTCGGGCCGCGCCTGCTCCGGCTGCTCCCCGAACGCCTGGCGCTCGCCACCGGCGGCCTGGGCCTCCAGCGCCGCGCGGCGCTCCTCGCGCATCAGCGAGCGGCCCACCGGGTCGAGCTGGGCGGAGTCCGCGGAGCCCTCGTCGTAACGCGAGTCGTCGAAGCCGAGTTCGGCCGCCGTACGCAGCTGCTGCTGCGGCGGCAGGGCGTCGAACGCCTGCTGCTGCGGGATGATCGAGGAGACGGTGAAGTCGTCGTGCTCCGGCGCGTCACCGCCGCCACCGTGGGTGATGGCGTCCGGCAGCATGACCAGCGAGGTCGTGCCGGCCTGCTCGCCCGAGGGGCGCAGCTGGACGCGGATGTCGTGCCGGTCGGCGAGCCGTCCGACCACGAACAGGCCCATGCGCTGCGAGACCGCGGCGTCCACCGTCGGCGGGTTGGCCAGCTTGTGGTTGATGTCGGCGAAGTCCTCGGCGGTGAGGCCGATGCCCTTGTCGTGGATCTCGATCATCACACGGCCGTCGGGCAGCCGGGTCGCGGTGACCCGCACCTTGGTCTGCGGCGAGGAGAACGTCGTCGCGTTCTCCAGGAGTTCGGCCAGCAGGTGCACGAGGTCGGTGACGGACTGGCCGTGGATCTCGGTCTCCGGGACGCCGGAGAGCTCGATGCGCTCGTACGACTCCACCTCGGAGGAGGCGGCGCGCAACACGTCCACCAGCGGAACCGGCTGGTTCCAGCGGCGGCCGGGCTCCTCGCCCGCGAGGACGAGCAGGTTCTCGCCGTTGCGCCGCATGCGGGTCGCCAGGTGGTCGAGCCGGAACAGGCTCTCCAGCTGGTCCGGGTCGGCCTCGTTGTTCTCCAGGTCGGTGATCAGGGTCAGCTGGCCCTCGATGAGCGACTGGTTGCGGCGCGAGAGGTTGGTGAAGATCGCGTTGACGTTGCCCCGGAGCATGGCCTGCTCGGCCGCGAGCCGGACCGCCTCCTGGTGCACCTGGTCGAAGGCGCGGGCGACCTCGCCGATCTCGTCCCGCGAGTTGATCGGGATCGGCTGCACGCGGGTGTCGACCCGGCCCGGGTCGGTGCGCGACAGCTGGTCGACCAGCGAGGGCAGCCGCTGCTCGGCGATGGAGAAGGCCGCGGTACGCAGCCGGCGCATCGAGCGGCTCATCTGGCGGGCCACGAGGCCGGCCAGGAGGAACGCGGCCAGCAGGGCGACGACGACGATCGACGCGTCGACGATGGCGTCGGTCCGGGCGTCGGAGGAGATCTCCGCGGCCTCGGTCACGGCCTTGTCGACCAGCTCGTCCTCGACCGTGGTGTAGCCGTCGAACTTGGCCGTGGCGGCGGCCATCCAGGTCTCGGGGGTGATCCCCTTCGCCTTCAGCTGGTCCGGGTCCTTGCCCAGGCCGATCTCCTTGGCCATGCCGTCGTAGACCGAGCCGTCGATGGAGGGCGGCGCCACGAACGGCACACCGGCCGCGTCCGCCTTCTCCTTGGCGTCCTTCAGCTCGGCCGCGCCCTCGGCCGCCTTCGCGCCCATGACCTTGCGCAGCCGGGCCGCGTCGGCCTCCGTACCGCCGGAGGTGAACTCGCCGAGGGCGATCTGCTCCAGGTAGTTGTACGAACCGAACGCCTTGACCTGGTCGTTGAACTTGCCCTCCTCCTTGCTGGGACGGACGAGGAGGTGCGTGCCGATGGAGCGCTGAAGCGATTCTGCGGCCTTGGCCAGCTCGATCGCGTAGACGGTCCGGCCGTAGCTGGTGATGTTGCCGGTGCCGAGGCCCAGCTCGTTGCAGAACTCCATCAGGGAGTGCTGCACCTGGACGTAGCCCTCTTCGGTCTTCACCGGGTCCATGGCCGCGGTGTACGCCGCCTTGCGCAGCTGCGGGAGCTTCGGCTCCTCCAGCTTGAACAGCTTGAGGCGGCGCTGGAGGCCCTCCTTGGCCGGCATGTCCTTGACGGCGTCGGCGAACTTGGCGGCGGCCGCGTCGGTGGTGGCCCGGGTCTGCGTGACGACATCGTCCTCACGCTTGTTCGACAGCAGCGGCTGCGCGGTGAGGTCGCGCTCGTTGAGCAGGGCCTGTCCGTACTCCGCGGCGGCCCGCACGATCAGCGCGGTCTTCTCCGCGTCCTGGGCCTCCTGCCAGGTGTTGACCGAGCCCTTCACCTGGAAGCCGCCCATGACCAGGCCGACCAGGACCGGGATCAGGAGGATCGCGTTCAGCCGGGTGGGCACCCGCCAGTTGCGCGGCGACAGCCGACTGGTGCTGCCACCGGCCGGCGGCGCCCCTTCGGACACGTCGGCTGACGGCGCCGCGGCACGCGACGGCGGGGTGAAGTTGCCCCGCTCCGCCTGCGCCGTGGAGCCCTCGTTGTTACGCCTCACTCGACCAACAACCTCTCGGCGTCGGCACCTACGTTGTGCCGTGTTTTGTTCAGGGCGGTACTTACTCGGGAGTTGGTCGCATTGCAGCACGGCTGACGGCCGCGTTCCAAACAGTCGGAATGGGCGATTCCGAGTGGCTCACGCCTCAGATAAATCGGGCATAAAGAGCGAGCCCCGCCAAAAGGCGAGGCTCATGTGAGCGCAGCGACACCGCTCGTACGCATCCGGTGTCGGCCGCGGGGCAATTCTCTGTCGAAACGTTATGAAGGCGGGGGCGGATCGTGTCAAAGGACACAGTCCGCCCCCGTGTGACTACGGTAACTGCCGTATGCCACTTCCGACTTGTGACTACTTGAGCCGGGCCATCAGAGCGTGCTCCACCAGCGTGATCAGGCCGCTCTTCGCGTCCGCCCGGTGCCGCGCGTCCGTGGTGATGATCGGGGTGTCGGGCCCGATCTGAAGCGCCTCGCGGACCTCGTCGGGGGTGTACGGCTGGTGGCCGTCGAAGCCGTTGAGGGCGATGACGAACGGCAGCCCGCTGTTCTCGAAGTAGTCGACGGCCGGGAAGCAGTCGGCGAGGCGGCGGGTGTCGACCAGGACGACGGCGCCGATCGCACCGCGCACCAGGTCGTCCCACATGAACCAGAACCGGTCCTGGCCCGGCGTACCGAAGAGGTACAGGATCAGGTCCTGGTCCAGGGTGATACGGCCGAAGTCCATCGCCACCGTCGTGGTGGTCTTCCCGCCGGTGTGCGTGAGGTCGTCGATGCCCGCCGAGGCGGACGTCATCACGGCTTCGGTGCGCAGCGGATTGATCTCCGAGACGGCACCGACGAACGTGGTCTTGCCCACGCCGAATCCACCGGCCACGACGATCTTCGCCGAGGTGGTGGCCCGGGTCGCCGCGCCGCCGTTAGAGCTTGCGAAGTCCACTGAGCACCCTTTCGAGCAGTGTCACATCCGGCGCGCCGCCGGCCTCTCCATTGCCCGGCTGGTGAATGGCCACCATGCCGGCTTCCGCCAGGTCCGCGACGAGGATCCGCGCCACGCCGAGGGGCATCGACAGCAGGGCCGAGACCTCGGCCACCGACTTGACCTCGCGGCACAGATGGCAGATCCGCTGATGCTCGGGGAGCAGGGTCCCCAGATGCGCGGGATCGGCCGTGGTGCTGACCAGTGCTTCTATCGCCAGCTGGTAGCGCGGCCGGGTACGTCCACCGGTCATGGCGTACGGGCGGACCAGCGGCTGGTCGCCCTCACCTTCGTACGACGCGTGACTCGACGCGCCGTACGGATCGGGTGAGGCGGGTGGCGGGGTCATGAATCCTCCGGGCGTGACAGCAGGGTGTCGGCTTGCCGTCTGAAGGGGCCGGTGGGGGGCTGTAAGCGGCCGGACGGTCGAGGGTGGGTGTTCGGGTTGATCGTCTGTGTCACTGGTTCACGGCCGCCTAGTGGAGCAGGCTGCCCTGGAGCTCCGCGCGGAGGTCCGGGGTCAGGACGGTGCCCGCCCGGTCCACCAGCAGGGCCATCTCATAGCCGACCAGACCGATGTCGGCGTCCGGGTGGGCCAGCACGGCCAGCGAGGAGCCGTCCGAGATGGACATCAGGAACAGGAAGCCCCGCTCCATCTCCACCACGGTCTGGCTGACGGCGCCGCCCTCGAAGATCCGGGAGGCGCCGGCCGTCAGCGAGGTCAGCCCGGACGCGACGGCCGCCAACTGGTCGGCGCGGTCGCGCGGGAAACCTTCGGACATCGCCAGCAGCAGCCCGTCCGCCGAAACCACCACCGTGTGCGACACCCCTGGGGTGTTGTCCACGAAGTTGGTGATCAGCCAGTTCAGATTCTGTGCGGCCTGACTCATCGGGCTCAACTAACGCTCCTGCTGGTGAGTGGGGCCGAGGGGGAAGCTACCGGTCTGACCACTGCCCGCCTGGCGCCCCTGCTGGATGCCCCGGCGAAGATTGGTCAGACGCCCGCGCACGTCATCGGGCGCGCGCGAGACCTGCGGACCGGCCTGGTTGTTCTGCTGCTGGGCGGTTCCCGGCACCAGGTTGGCACGCGGGACCCGGCGCGGCAGACCGGACGTGGTGATACCGCCCGCCGCGGGCTTCTTCACCCGCTCCGCCTGCCGGACGATCTCATCGTTCGGCGACGCCCGCCAGGCGCTCGCCGCGCCGCTGTCGCCGAGGGTCCGCTGCGGCGCGGGAGCCACGGGCTCCTGGGCCGGCTGCTGCGGGAAGTCCTGCGCCGGGGCGGCCGGAGGCTGCTGCGGGGCACCCGGCTGCGGACCGCGGAACCAGTTGGTCTCCAGCGTGTCGTACAGCGGGGTGCGGCCGTCACCGGGCCCGGCCGGCGGCAGTGCCTCGGGCTGCTGCGGCTGCTGCGGCAGGACCGGGCGGTACGGAGCCTCGGGCGCCTGGCCCGCCATGGGCGGACGCGGCGCGCCGAAGTCCTGGTCGTCGCGCTGCCGGGGCGCGGGCGGCTGAGGGGCGCCGAAGTCCGGGCGGGCGAACTGCGAGGTGCTCGTCACGTCCGGGCTCTGCGGGCCGTTGCCGTACGCGCCGTTGGGCTGGGGGCCGTTCGGCTGCGGTACGCCGCGCTGCGGCAGACCGGGCTGCGCGCCGTTGTGCCGGGGCTCGTTGTACTGCGGCGCGTTGTCCTGCCGCATGTCGGGCCGCGGCGCGGGCGCCGAGAAGTCGGGCCGGGCGAACTCCGCCGTGGAGCCGGGCCCCTGGCGGTCGTCGGCCGGAAGGTGCGGCACCTGCGGGAAGCGGCCGGTGGTCTCCGACTCCTCGTGGCC
>NZ_JAAGNI010000515.1 GCF_010550605.1 Streptomyces sp. SID9727 | reverse complement strand
CTGGCGGGCGTGCTGTGGCAGTCGCCGGGCGGGCGGTGGTACGTCCTGGCGGCGGGCAGCGAGCAGTTCGCGTCGCTGTCCACGTCGGGCGGGGTGACGGGTGCCGCCGAGGGGCGGCTGCTGGCGGTCCCCGCGGCCGAGGGCGTCCGGCCGCGGCTCGACGGACGGCTGAAGGACGGCAGCCGGGCCGGCGCGCTGCACTGAACCGCCGCCGGACGCCGTGTGCGCGGACTGCGCTCCGCACCGCGGTTCCGGGTGCCGGACCTCGGGTCCGCCCGGACCCACCGGTCGGTACGCTGAGGGCCATGACGACCGGGGTGCGGCGCAGGATGGGCGTCGAGGAGCGCAGGCGGCAGCTGATCGGCGTCGCGCTGGAGTTGTTCAGCCGCCGGGCGCCGGACGAGGTGTCGATCGATGAGATAGCGGCGGCGGCCGGGATCTCGCGGCCCCTGGTCTACCACTACTTCCCGGGCAAACAGAGCCTGTACGAGGCGGCGTTGCGCCGGGCGGCCGACGAGCTGGCGGCCAGGTTCCTGGAGCCGCGCGAAGGGCCGCTCGGCGCCCGGCTGCTGCGGGTGATGGGCCGGTTCTTCGACTTCGTGGACGAGCACGGGCCCGGGTTCGCCGCACTGATGCGGGGCGGTCCCGCGGTGGGCTCGTCCACGGCGAACGCCATGGTCGACGGGGTGCGCCAGGCCGCCTGCGAGCAGATCGTGGCCCATCTGGACGTCGGGGAGCCCCCGGCCCGGCTGGAGTTGGTCGTACGGTCCTGGGTGTCGCTCGCCGAGTCGACGGCGCTGCTCTGGCTGGACGGGCGGCGGGTGCCCCGGGCGGAGCTGGAGTTGCAGCTCGTCCACGACTTCGCGGCGCTGGCCGCCGTGAGCGCGGCGTACGACGAGGAGATGGCGGGGATCGTGCTGCGGGTGCTGGCGCAGGAGCCGGCGGACGGGCCGTTCGGGGACCTCCTGGCCCGGCTCTCCGCCCTCGCGCCCGCCGTGCCGGCGGTGCCCGCGCAGCGGCTGCCGTAGGGCGGCACGCGAGGGGGCCGCACGCCGCCCCCGGGGGTCAGCGGCGTACGGACACGAACGGCTGGGGCTCCGCGCCCTCGGCGGTCGACGTGCCGACCACCGTGAGCCCCGCCTGACCGCCGACCACACCACTCGCCATGTTCTCCACGGGGACCGAGGCGTCCGTCACCGCGGGCTGCGGAAGGGCCAGGTCCTTCCAGCGGCCCCCGGCCGCGCCGGTGGCGTCCGGGTCCAGTGGGCTCCAGGCCCAGGCCAGCGCCTCCCGCCGGTCCCCGAGCGTCTGGCCCACGACGGCTACGGCGCCTCCGGGCCGTGCGGTGAGGCCGAAGAGGCGCGCGGGCACGTCGGGTACCGCGACCCTGTGCCAGCCCTTGCCGTCGTGGCGGGCGACCAGGGCCCGGGTGGACCCGTCCTCGGGGGACCAGTCCTCGCCGACCACCCACACCTCGCCGTCCTCGGTGACGGCCAGCTTCGCGGCATGGCCGGGGATGTCCGTGACCCCGGGGGCGTCGACGCGCCGCCAGGAGGAGCCGTCGTAGTGCATCAGGAGCGGGCTGCCGCTGTCACCGTCGTAACCGGCCGCCCAGACGTCGTCGTCGGCGATCGCCTGGATGCCGTTCAGGTACCAGTAGTCGCCGGGCAGTTCGGGGAGCGGCACGTCGCGCCAGGCCGTACCGTCGAAGTGCCGGACGATTCCGGCGGTCCGGGACTCGATGATCCAGCTGCCCTTCTCCGCGTTCCAGGTGCGGGAGACCTCGATCTGCGCGAAGCCCGCGGCCCAGGCGCCTCCCGGACGCGCGTCGACGGCCACCAGGGACCCGGCCTCCGTCTTCTCCGCCAGATCCACCGGCACGACCTGCCAGCGCGTGCCGTCGAAGTGCTGCGTGTAGACCCGCCCGTCGAGGGCGGAGGCGTCGTCGCCCACGAGCCACACATCGCGGGCGCCGTTCGCGTCCACGGCGTTGACCCGGCTGCTGACCTCGCCCGCCGCCGCGGTGGCCGACGCCAGCGGTGTCCACGCCGCGCCGGGCGCGGACCGTTCGGCCACGACCGGCTGGAAGCGGGTGGCCTTCCCCTCCCTGCGCACGGTGAATCCGGCCGCCCAGGTCCTCCCCCGCCCCATGCTCACCACGTCGACGAGGTTGGCGTCGGCGTACGGCGCCGCCTCGGCCGTCCAGGTGCGTACGGAGGTGCGGGGCCCGTCCAGCGCGGAGGCGGGCAGGGGGGTGGACAGGACGGCGGCCAGGGCGGCCGTGGCCACGGCGGCGCGAAGCGGTGAGCGACGGCGGCTGGACTTCAGCACGGATGGTTCCTTCCGGAGACGGTCTCACCCGGTAAGTGCCATGGCCCGCACGCCCGGTTGCACCCGGGCCGCGTCAGACCTTGCGGTAGGAGGGGTCGAGGTCCCGGGCCTCGGCCGAGAGGTGCAGGGCCGTGCTGTTGATCGAGCCGAGGTGCGCGGTCAGCAGTGCCAGGACGGCCTCGGTGAGCCGGGCCTTGGTCTCCGGGGTGCGGCCGGGCAGCAGCGAGATGTCCACGTGCACGAGCGCGTCGCCGGCCGGCGCGTCCGCGACCACGGTCTCCTCGGCCCGGCGGAACCGGGTCTTGCAGGCGGCGATCTTGGTGTCGACGGTCGCGGCCACGACCGGGTGCAGCGCGAGGGCGAACGCGGGGCGGTCGAAGGCTTCGGCGAGTTCGGCGGAGTAGTCGACGGTGATCTGCGGCATGGCGGTCTCCAGGTCGGGCGGGGGGGCGGACGCCGCCCAGCCTTCCCCGTACCGGCGGAGGCGCACAACACCGATTCACTATGTGAACCGGTGGCCCGAGCCGTTACGTCAGCAACTCCCCGTGGAGCGCCAGCGCGAGACCCGCCTCCGCGCTGTCCGCCCGGCCCTGCTCGAACGCGCGCCGGTACGCCGCGTCGCCGACCGCCTCCCGGGCGCGCCGCTCGCAGGTCTCGCGGACCGGGCCGAGCTCGGGGGTGCCGCGCTGGGGGTGGCCGACCATGCGCCAGTAGACCTGTCCGGTGCCGTAGACCCGGGCGGCCCTGGCACCCTCGCCCTGGGCGGCGATGGCGGCGGCCAGGATGTCCAGGCCGAGCGCGATGCCGAAGCGGTCGCGGAGCCGGTGCTTGCCGGCGAGCATGGCCCGGGCGTGCGCGGCGGCGGGTGCGGCGCGGCCCTGGAGGAGGGCGATCAGGGCGAGCTGGTAGTCCACGTAGGACCGGGTCCAGCACTCGTCCTGGGCTTCGCAGGCCGCCCGCAGCACGACGGCGGCCGACGCGGCCTCCTCCAGCCGGCCGAGCCCGGTGAGGGCGAAGACGGTGATGAGGTGGCAGCGCAGCCGGTAGGCCGCTTCGAGGCGGGTGCCGGAGGCGGTGGTCCGGAGCACCCGCTGCGCCTCGCGGAGGCCCTTGCCGGGTTCGCCGGTCATCAGGTGGGTGAGTCCACGCAGGTACGCGGCGGCGAGGACGCCCTCGTCGGTGCCGTCGGCGGCGGCCGCGCGGACGCACTCGCGGCCGATGCGTTCGGCGGCCGGGTAGTCGCCCTGGAGCAGGACGCAGATGCCGAGCACCCACAGCACCCGGGTGCGGTGGGGTCCGCCGGCCGGTCCGGTGTCCAGGGCGCGCTGGGCGTAGCCCCGGGTCTGCGGGAGGTGGCCGCAGCAGCACCAGAAGAAGCCGATGCGGCCGGCCATCTCCTGGGCGGCGGCGGTGTCGTGCGCGAGGAGGTGGTCGAGTGCGGCGCACAGGTCGGCGTGCGCGTCGGCGATGCGGTGGTACCAGAGGATCTGGTCGTCGCCGGTCCAGCCGGCGTGGGCGTTCCGGGCGAGGCGCAGGAAGCAGGCGGCGTGCCGGTCGGCGGCGGACCGTTCCTCGCCCAGCTCCGCGAGCCACATCCGGCCGTACTCGCGCAGGGTGTCGAGCATGCGGTGGCGGGTGCCCTCGCGGGTGACGACGGACTTGACGGCCAGGCCGCGCAGGGCGGTGCGGACGCCGTCCCCGGTGAGCGGGCCGCCGGCGCAGACGGTGACGGCGGTGTCCTCGTCGAAGTCACCGCGGAGCACGGTGAGCCGGGCCCACAGGAGCCGTTCGAGCGGGGTGCACAGCTCGTGGGACCAGCCGATGGTGGTGCGCAGGGTGCGGTGGCGGACCGGGCGGAGGGTGGCGTCGGCGAAGGCGTCGAGCCGGGTGCCGAGGCGCTGGGCGATCTCCTGCACGCTCTGCCGGCCGACCGCTGCGGCGGCGAGCTCGATGGCGAGCGGGATGCCGTCGAGGCGGCGGCAGATGTCGGCGGCGGCCTCGGCGGTGCCGGGTTCCCGGAAGGGCGTGGCGGGGGCGGCGGCCGTGGCCCGTTCCCGGAAGAGGGTGAGCGCGTCGGCGGCGCCGTCGACGGGCAGCGGGTCGACCTCGACGAGCTGTTCGCCCCGGAGGTCCAGGGGCTGGCGGCTGGTGGCGAGGACGGTGAGTCCCGGCGAGGTGGTCAGGATCTCGCCGAGGAGGTGAGCGCAGGCCGGGCGCAGGTGCTCGCAGGAGTCCAGGACGAGCAGGAGCTGTTTGTCGGCGAGCCATTCGCACAGCACGTCGATGGGCGGGCGCAGGGTGTGGTCGCTGAGGCCGACCGCATCGGAGACGGTGGCGAGGAGGAGTTCGTCGTCGTGCAGGGGGGCGAGGTCCGCCCACCGGACGCCGTCGCGGTATCCGGGTGCGGCGCGGCGGGCGGCGCGGAGCGCGAGCCGGGTCTTTCCCACGCCTCCGGTGCCGGTGAGGGTGGTCAGCCGGCCGGTGGCGAGGGCGTGTTCGAGCCCGGTGAGCTCGGCCGTCCGTCCGACAAAGCTGGTGGTCTCCTCGGGGAGGTTGCTGGCCATCGTCACCGTCGCTGCACAGGTGGAGTGAAAGGCGTGCCCGGGGGTGCGTGGAGCTGCACCCCCGGGCGGGTGCCCATACGGTAGTCCTGTGACGGTCAGCGCAGGGTGAACACCGCCACTGTGCGTCCCGGAACGGTGAAGCTGCCCGAACTCCGCTCGTACGAGGACTTCTTGACGGTAGAATCCGCGCCCTTCGCCTGCACGGGGTGCAGGGTGTAGTCCTGGCCGGCGAGCGCGGCGACCTTCTGGGTGGTGGTGCCGGGCGCGGCGTTGAAGACGACGACGAGCTTGCCGAGGCGCATGGTGATCACGCCGGGGGTCTCGTCCTCGCCGGACAGCGGGAAGGAGAGCCGGGACTGCACCTGCGCGGCGGACGTCAGGTCGAAGTCCCTCTCCGTGGTGCGGAGGGTGAGCAGGTCGCGGTACGCGGCCGAGGCGCCGTCGATCTGCGCGCAGCCCGGACTGACGGTGTCATTGGTCAGCAGGGGCTTCGCGTAGGGCCACTTGGCCTCGTTGTCCGCGGCCGGCGGCAGTCCGCGCCCGAAGCCGTTGCCGGCCCGGCAGTCCCAGTGCAGGGCGTTGAACCAGTCCCCGCTGTCGAAGGAGTTGCGGTCCAGCGACTTGGAGCGCAGCAGGTCCGTGCCGGCCTGGGAGAGCGCGGGGCCCTGCGAGAGGGTCGCCGTCGCCATGGCCAGGACCTGCATGCGGGCCCGATCGGCGGCCGGGGTGCCGGCCGGAAGCTTGAACGCGAGCGCGTCGTACAGGGTCTCGTTGTCGTGGGCGTCGGCGTAGGCGAGGGCGTCACCGGGTGCGGCGGCGTACCCGGCCGGGGCGCCGTTGTAGTCGACGCCGGACCCCTTGACGGTGTTCCCGGAGGTGTCGGTGAAGGTGTAGTCGGCGAGGTTTCCGGTGAGGCCGACCTTGATCAGGTCCTGGTAGTGCAGCAGGCGGGCCTTCTGCTCGGCCCGCGTGCCGTTGGCGGTGGAGGTGTTGGGGTCGGTGTAGAGGCCGGTGGCGAAGCCCTGGACGCCGGGGTCCTCGTCGAACGGGGAACCGCCGCGTACGGCGTCGCGGGCCCGGTCGGAGAAGGTGGCGATGCCGGTGCCGGCCATGTTCTTCTGGGTGGCCTGGACGAAGCGGGCGTCGTCGGCGATCTCGCCGAAGTTCCAGCCCTCCCCGTACAGGATGATCTTCTTGCCGTCCACGCCGTCCTTGGCCACGGTCAGCCCGTCGAGAGCCTTGCGGACGGCCAGGATGTTGGCCTTGGGGTGGTGGCCCATCAGGTCGAAGCGGAACCCGTCGACCTTGTACTCCCTGGCCCAGGTGACGACCGAGTCCACGACGAGCTTGCCCATCATGGTGTTCTCGGGGGCGGTGTTGGCGCAGCAGGTGGAGGTGGCGACGGTGCCGTCCTCCAGGAGCCGCTGGTAGTAGCCGGGCACGATCCGGTCGAGGACGGACTTGCCGTCCTGGCCGGAGGCGACGGTGTGGTTGTAGACGACGTCCATGACGGTGCGCAGTCCGGCGCCGTTGAGGCCCTGGACCATCTGCCGGAACTCGACCGTGCGCTTCGTGCCGTCCGGGTCGGAGGCGTAGCTGCCCTCGGGGACGGTGTAGTGCAGCGGGTCGTAGCCCCAGTTGAAGGCGTCCTTCGCGGCGGCCTTCGCCACGCACGCCTGCTGTTCGGCGGAGTCGGGGGCGTAGACGGACAGGTCGCAGGCGGGCTTCTGCTGGTCCTTCTTCCTCTCGGGGATGGTGCCGATGTCGAAGGCGGGCAGCAGGTGCACGTAGCTGGTGCCGGCGTCGGCGAGCTGCTTGAGGTGCTTCATCCCGTCGGAGCGGGTGTCGGTGAAGGCCAGGTACTCGCCGGGGTGCTTCGAGGTGGGGTCCGCGAGGGAGAAGTCGCGGATCTGGAGCTCCTGGATCTGCGCGTCGCGCAGCGGTACGGCGGCGGGCTTGCGGAGCGTGTCCCAGCCCTTGGGGGCGAGCTTCCGGTCCTCCAGGTCGACGACGAGGCTGCGGGCGGAGTCGGTGGTCAGGGCGGTGGAGTAGGGGTCGGTGACCTTGTTGGTGACGAGCTTCTGGACGGTGGGCGCCCAGACGTCCACGACGTACCGGTAGGGCTTGCCCTGCCAGTTCTTCCTGCCGGTGACGGACCAGACGCCGGTGCGGTCGTCGCGCCGCATGGGCACGGTCTTCCCGTCGAGTTCGAGCGCGACGGTACGCGCGGTGGGAGCCCACACGGAGAGGGTGGGGGTGCCGTGGCGGAAGACCGGGCCGAGTGCGGCCCCGCTCGCCTTCGCGCCGTAGAGGTCGTCGAGCACTCCGGCGCTCTGCACCCCGGTGGCGGCGAGCAGGGCCCCGTTGGCGGCGCGCTGGGTGGCGATGAGCTGGCCGCGCAGCGCCTCACGGACGCGGTCGCGGTCCCGGGCGTCGACGGTGAAGGCGGGGTAGTCCTTGAGGTGCGGGTACTTCGCCTTCTGGGCGTCGGTCAGCGCGGACGGGGTGAGGCGCAGCCACTGGCCCTCGTCGCTGAGGGCGCCGTCCCGCACGGTGATGCCGCCGTTCTTCGCGTACACGAGCTGCTGGCTGGTGGCCTCGGTGGCCTTCACCTTCCAGACGACGGTGCCGGCGTCGATCCACTGCGCCTCGGCCTTGGTGAGGTCGGGCGTCGGGACGCCTCCGGCCTGCGGGAGCAGGTAGCCGGCCCGGCCGCCGAGCAGCCACACCTCGTGGCCGTACGTGGCGAGGTCGAGGGCCTGGTCGCTGGGGAGGTCCTTCTCGTCGCCCCGGTGCAGGATGTAGCTGAGCGAGGTGGCCCCGTCGGTGAGCGGGACCTCGAAGGTGAGCCCGGAGGCGTCCTTCTTCACGGGCTGGAGCGGCTTGGCCCAGTCCGTGGGTTCCTTGGCGCCGGTCCAGGTGTGCAGCCCCCAGCCGTCGTAGTCGCCGTCGGCGCGGTAGTAGTGCAGGACGGCCTTGGTCTTGTCCTGCTCCGGGCGGGCCCCCTCCGGCGCGGTGTCGGCCTGGCCGTCCTCGCCCTGCGCGATCCACACCTCACCGGTCCTGGCGAGGTCCACGGTGCGCTCGGGCCCCTCGGCGGTGCCGTCCTTCTCGACGGTGTACGGGACGGTGGCGGCGCCCTCGGGCACCTCGACCCACGCGAACGCGCCGTACGCGTCGCGCCCGGCGAAGGCGGCGGTGGTCCCGCCGGACTTCAGCTGCCAGCCGTCGTAGTCGCCGTCGGCGCGCTTGTAGTGGACGACCGCGTAGTCCCGCTCGACGGCGACGGGCTTGGCGGGGGCGGGCGCCTGTCCGGCGGTGGACGAGGCGGTGGCGCTCGCGGTACGGCCGGCGCGGTCCACCACGACGGCCTTGTAGCGCAGGGGCGTTCCGGCGGCGGTCTTGTCGCTCAGCGTCTGGGTGACCTTGTACGGGGCGTGGTCGGCGGTGCCGAGGGTGGTCCACGTGCCGTTGCCGGTCTGGGCGGCGAAGACGACCCGGTTGAGCGAGCCGCCGTCCACGTCGGCGGTCAGCTCGACGGTGCCGGTGGCGCCGGCGGCGGGGGCCTTCAGGGTGACGGAGGGCTTGGCCGCCGGGGCCGCGAGGGGCTTCGCGGCGCGGAGCACGGTGCTCGACAGGGCCGGGACGGTGACCGTGATCTTCTTGTCGGCGCCGCTGCGGACCGTGCCGGAACCGCCGTACACGGTGCGGAAGTCCATGCGGGCGGAGTCGGTGGGCAGCTCGACGGTCTTCGCGGTGGCGCCGTTGTTGACGGCGACCACGTACTCGTCGCCGCGCCTGGCGTCCGTACGCGAGAAGGCGTACACGGAGCCGTCCGCGTACCGCTCGGTCTGGACGCCGTCGCGGAGCGCCGGGTTGTCCCGGGTCAGCTTCGAGAGGGCGGCGATGGAGCGGTAGAGCGGGTGGGTCTCGTCGTACGCGTCGGAGGCGTGGGTGCGGTCGGTGCCCAGCTCGTCGTCGTCCAGGTAGTCGGCGGCCTTCGAGGCGAACATCGTCTGGCGGGCGTCCTTGTCGCCGCCGGCGCCCGTGAAGCCCTGCTCGTCGCCGTAGTAGACGACGGGGTTGCCCCGGCTGAGGAACATCAGCTCGTTGGCGAGCTCCGCGCGCTTCACCAGCTCCGCGTCACCGGCCTTCGGGTTGTCCTGCTTGAGGAAGGTCCCGATGCGGCCCATGTCGTGGTTGCCGAGGAAGGTCACCTGCTCGTAGGCGTTGGCCTTGTCGGTGGTGTACCGGTAGTCGTCGCCGAAGACGGCGGCGAGCTTCGAGGCCGGGGCGCCCTGCGAGGCGTACTGGCGGGCCGCCTCCTGGAAGGGGAAGTCGAGCGTGGCGTCCAGCCGTCCCCGCGTGACGTACGGCGAGGTGACGGCGGTGTCCGAGGAGTAGACCTCGCCGAACATGAAGAAGTCCTCGCGCCCGCGCTTGGCCGCGTACGCGTCGAGCGCGGTGGCCCACTGGGTCCAGAAGTCCATGTCGACGTGTTTGACGGTGTCGATCCGGAACCCGTCGATGTCGAAGTCGCGGACCCACTTCTCGTAGATCTTCTCCATGCCGGAGACGACCTCGGGCCGCTCGGTCCACAGGTCGTCCAGACCGGAGAAGTCGCCGTAGGTGGTGGACTCGCCGGCGTACGTCGAGTCGCCCCGGTTGTGGTACATCGTCGGGTCGTTGAGCCAGGACGGCGTCTTGCCGCCGCCGCTCACCGGCTTGTACGGGAAGGAGCCGGCGTCCACCTTCGCCATGCCGGCGGCGTCGTCGAAGGGACGGCCTTCGCGGTCGAGGTAGGGGTAGGCGCCCTTGGACCGGTAGCCGTAGGTCTTCTCGGCGTAGTCGACGGTGTCGGCGGTGTGGTTGGTGATGACGTCGAAGAAGACCTTCATGCCCTTGCGGTGGGCCTTGTCGATCAGCTTCGTCAGGTCGGCGTTGGTGCCGAAGTGCGGGTCGACCTGGGTGAAGTCGGTGATCCAGTAGCCGTGGTAGCCGGCCGACGCGTCCTTGCCGGTGCCCTGGACGGGCCGGTTCTTGAAGATCGGCGCGAGCCAGATGGCGGTGGTGCCGAGCCCCTTGATGTAGTCGAGCCGGTCGGTCAGCCCCTTGAGGTCGCCGCCCTGGTAGAACCCCTTGTCAGTGGGGTCGTATCCGGTCTCCAGGCGCGAACCGGTGAGCCCGCCGCGGTCGTTGCGGGTGTCCCCGTTCGCGAACCGGTCGGGCATCACGAAGTAGAACTGCTCGCGGGTCAGGTCGTGCCGGGTGGCCTGGGCGGCCAGCTTGGCGTCCGAGGGCGCGGCGGGCGGCCGGGCCGCGGCGGCGGGCAGCGCG
>NZ_JAAGNI010000502.1 GCF_010550605.1 Streptomyces sp. SID9727 | reverse complement strand
CCCCCGTCACGGTGGCCGCCGCCGGCCCGGCCCGGGGCCCCGGGGAGCTGGCCGCCGCCCACGCGGAGGCGGCGCGCTGTCTGCGGGCGATGCGGGTGCTGGGGCGGACGGGCGAGGGCGCGTGCGTGGAGGAGCTGGGCTTCCTGGGCGTGGTGCTGGGCAACGCGCAGGACGTGGACGGCTTCGTGGCGGCGACGCTGGGGCCGCTGCTGGAGTACGACGCCCAGCGCGGCACGCATCTGGTGCGGACGCTGAGCGCGTACTTCGGCGCGGGCGGCAGCCTGATCCGGGCCAAGGACGAACTGCACGTCCACGTGAACACGGTGGTGCAGCGCCTGGACCGCATCCAGGTGCTGCTGGGCCGCGACTGGAACGAGCCGGACCGGGCGCTGGAACTGCAACTCGCGCTGCGGCTGCACCGGTTGTCCGGGGCCTCGCGGGAGACGCGACCGCTCCGGCGGGCAGAATCCTGAACCGTGACGATCACCGCGCGCGCCCTCAACCGGGCGACCCTCAGCCGTCAACTGCTGCTGGCCCGTGAACCGCTGACCGCGTCCGAAGGGGTGCGTCGGGTGGTCGCGCTCCAGGCCCAGCACCCGGCCTCGCCGTACATCGCCCTGTGGAACCGGCTCTCGGGCTTCGCCCCGGAAGCGCTCGACGCGGCCTTCGCCGAGCGGTCGGTGGTGAAGGGGACGCTCATGCGGATCACGCTGCACGCGGTGCACGCCGAGGACTACCCGGCGTTCCGGGCGGCGATGCAGCCGGTGCTGTACGGCTCGCGGCTCGGCTCCCGGTTCACCGCGTCCGGGCTCAGCGCGGCCGAGGGCGGGGAACTGGCCGCGGAGATCGTGGAGTTCGCCCGTACGCCGAGGACGTCGGCGGAGATCCGGGCCTGGCTTGCGGAGCGGTTCGGCGCGGAGCGCGGGGACGCGGCGTGGTGGGGCATGAAGACGTACGCCCCGCTCCACCACGTCCCGACCGGCCCGCCGTGGTCCTTCGGCACGCGCGCCTCGTTCGTCGCGGCGGGCACCGGTCCCGTGCCCCGGGGCCGGGCGGTGGACCGGGCGGCGCTGCGCACGCTGATCCTGCGCTACCTGGCCGGGTTCGGCCCGGCGTCGGTCGCGGACGTGGCGCAGTTCTCGATGGCGGGGCGCGCTCCGGTCCGGGCGGAGCTGACGGCCATGGGGGGCGAGGTGGAGCGGTTGCGAGGGCCGGACGGGGAGGTGCTGTTCGACCTCCCCGGCGCCTCCCGGCCGGACCCCGGCGCCCCGGTCCCGTCCCGGCTGATGGCGATGTGGGACTCCACGCTGCTGGCGTACGCGGACCGGTCCCGGGTGATACCGCCGGAGTACCGTCCGCTGGTGATCCGGCGCAACGGGGACGTGCTGCCGACCCTGTTGGTGGACGGCTTCGTCGCGGGCGTGTGGCGGCCGACGGCCGAGGGGGTCGAGGCCACGGCGTTCCATCCGCTGCCGTCCGCCGTCTGGGCCGAACTGGGCGCGGAGGCCGAGGCGTTGACCACGTTCCTCGGAACCCGCGAGCGTACGGTCTACAGCCGCTACCACCACTGGTGGGCGAAGCTCCCGGACGCGGATGTGCGGATGCTCTAGTACCTGGGCGGCGGGTGCGGGGCGCGGAAGGTGAAGGCGTCGGGGGTGTCGCCCTTCGCGCGGAGCAGGGCGACACGGTCCATCGCCTCCTCGACGCTCGGGCGGTGGCCGGCCGGGACCCACCACAGGGCCGCGTGGTGGTCGGCGAGGCGCTCGAACCACTCGCGGCGACGGGCCAGGACCCTGAGGTGATCGCTGCGGTACACGTACGCCTTCAGCGCGTCGACCGATTCCCAGACCGAGCAGTTGATCAGGAAGAAGTCGTCCGCGCGATCGGGGCGCAGGCTCGTGGCGTCGGCGCCCTCGTCGTCCACCATCCGCCAGACGAAGCCGGGCGCGTGGTCGGCGAGGGCGTTGATCTCGGGAAGCTGTGCGACGAAGTCGGCGAGCTGGGGGCTGTCGAGCGGGGCGAGGAGGCGCCCGACGTTGACCTGGGCAAGGTGGAAGTCGTTCACAGGCCTCAGCATGGCCGAGCGAACGCTCTAAAGTCAACGAATTCCTTTTTAGAGTTCCCCGGCCCCCTCCGGGCCCTCGACCGCGACGCAACACCCGTCCGGCAGCGGGTCCATGGCAGCGCTCCAGCCCTCGGCGAGCAGCCCTTGGATGCCCGCGAGGTTCATCCCGCAGACCAGGGCAGGGAACTGCTCCGCCAGGGCGTGGAACGGGCAGTTGTTGAGGCGGAGTTTTCCGCAGTCCCAGTACGGCTCGTAGCCGCGCTCGCGCAGCGCCTCCACGGGTTCCGCCGCGCCCGCCGCTACCCCGGCCGCCCGTGCCGCCGCCTGCAACTCGGCGTCGAGCCCGGCCCGTTCGACCACCTCGGCGAGCAACTGGCTCACGGTGCCGTAGGAACGCGGCGGTACGGAGACGGAGTGCTCGCCGTCCGCCCGCCGGTACAGCTTGGAGGGCCGCCCGGCACCGGGCCCGGTGCGGCCGGAGAGCCGGCGGAAAGTGGTCTCCAGAAGCCCGGCGTCCACGAGCTTGTCCAGGTGGAACGCGGCCACGGAGCGCGTCACCCCGACCGCGTCCGCGGCGGCATCCCGGGTGACGTCGCCCTGGGCGGCGGCCACATGTCGGTACAGCCCTCGGCGTACGGGGTCCCCGAGGACCGCCAGCGCGTCCAGGGCGGCGTCGTCACTGCTCACGGACCCGAGTCTAGGCGGCCGCGCGGGACCGCTGCCGGGGACGGAGCCCGCCGTCGTCGTCCGGACCGGCGCCCCTGAGATCACGCCCCGCAGACGTTCGAGGCGCGGGGTCCGGAGCCGAGCCCTGCGATCAAGCCCCGCGGGCGCACCCCCACGGCCCCGCGCCCCCGCCCGCTAGACTGTGCGAGTCGTCATCATGCCCGTTCAGGGGGAAGCCGGTGCGAATCCGGCACTGACCCGCAGCCGTAGACCGCCGCAAGGCGGAAGTCGGAATGCCCTGTCCGAGTCGTGACCGGCTCACGCCGTCGGGACCCCCCGGCGGCCGGCCCCGTCGAGGTAAACGGAGCCGGAGCCTGGTGCCCCTGTGTGCCTGCGCCCGGTTCCCCAGGAGAGGCACCGCCCGCCATGACCGTACGCCGCAGCGCCGCCGCGCTCGCCGTCACCGCCGCCGCGCTCTGCGCGACCGCCGCCCCGGCCGCCGTCGCCGCGCCGTCTCCGTCCCCCTCGGCCGCGCTGCCCTCCGGGCTCTACGGCACCGGCGACCCGACGTACGACGGGGTGTGGCGGCAGTCGCTCGCCTTCGTCGCGCAGCAGGCCGTGGGGGTGACCCCGGCCGCGAAGGCCGTCGACTGGCTGACCGGCCAGCAGTGCGACAACGGCGCGTTCCCCGCGTACCGCCCGGACACCTCCGCGCCCTGCACCGACAAGACCGTGGTCGACACCAACGCGACGGCCGCCGCCGCCCAGGCGCTGCGCGCGATCGGCGGCCACCAGGACGCCCTCGCGAACGCCGTCAGCTGGCTGAAGTCCGTCCAGAACGAGGACGGCGGGTGGGGCTACACCGCCGGCGGTCCCAGCGACGCGAACTCCACGTCCATCGTGATCGGCACCCTCGCCCGGGCCGGCGAGAAGCTGGGCGACGTGACGACGCCCGGCGGCAAGACCCCGTACGCCGCGCTGCTCGCGTTCTCCCTCCCCTGCGGCGGCAAGGACGGCGGCGCCTTCGCCTACCAGCCCGACAAGGCCGGCAAGCTCGCCGCCAACGGTGACGCCACCGCCGCCGGTGTCCTCGGCGCGCTCGGCAAGGGCCTGGTCGTCTCGGACAACGCGGCCGTGAAGGACCCCGCCTGCCACACGGGCTCCCCGCTCGAACCGGAGCGGGCCGCGCAGAACGGCGCCTCCTACCTCGCGACCGCCCTCGCGAAGAACGGCCACCTGGACCTGCCGAAGATGCCCGGCGCGGAGGACAGCGCCCCGCAGCCCGACTTCGGCAACACCGCCGACGCGGTCGTCGCCCTGTCCGCCGCCGGCCACAAGGACAAGGCGGCCGGTTCGGTCGCCTGGCTGAAGAAGAACTCCGCCGCCTGGGCGAAGCAGAGCGGCCCCGCCGCCTACGCCCAGCTGATCCTGGCCGCCCACGCGACCGGCGCGGACGTGCACGACTTCGGCGGCGCCGACCTCGTCTCCCAGCTGAACGCGACCGGCCCCGAGCCGGCCGCCGTGAAAAAGCCGGAGCCGACGGCCACGGAGGACGAGGAGAAGAAGGACAGCGGCGACGGCGACGGCATCGGCGGCGTCTGGTGGTTCGTCGGCATCGGCCTCGCCGTCGGCGCCGGCGCCGGCTTCCTGATCAGCGGCCGCCGCAAGAACCAGCAGCTGTGAGCCGCCTCGCACGGGCCGCCGCGCTCCTGGTCGTCGGCGCCGTCCTGGCCGTGCTCGGCGCGGGCACGGCGCAGGCGGCGGGCTACCGCTACTGGTCGTTCTGGGAGGGCTCGGCCGGCGGCTGGTCGTACGCCACCCAGGGGCCCTCGCTCGTCCGGCCCGAGGACGGCTCGGTGCAGGGCTTCCGGTTCTCGGTGAGCGCCGACTCCCAGGACGCCTCCCAGCCGCGCCGCGCCCCCGACTTCGCGCAGGTGTGCGCGGACACCCCGGCGAAGGACGGCAGCAAGCGCGTCGCGGTCGTCATCGACCCGGGCACCGCGGGCGACGCGCCGGACGGGGAGACCCCGCCCCCGCCGCGTACCGCGTGCGCGCGGGTCGCGAAGGACGCGAGCAGCGCGGAGGCCCTGGCGGCGGTCGCCAAGCCGCTGCGCTACGACGCGAGCGCGATGCTCTGCGCGATCTCCGGCTACCCGGCCAACGGCTGCGGCGAGCAGGTCTCCGGCGACGGCGACGGCAACGGCGGTGCGGACAGCGGCGCTGCGGACAGCGGCAGCAAGGCGCCCGCGTCGGCGTCCGCCGCCTCGTCCGGCGACGGCGGGGACCAGGACGGCGGTCCGTCCGCCGGCGTCCTCGTCGGGATCGGCGCCGTGCTGCTCCTCGGCATCGCC
>NZ_JAAGNI010000477.1 GCF_010550605.1 Streptomyces sp. SID9727 | reverse complement strand
CCGCCCTACGGCGGCCCCGGACCGTGGGCGCCCGCCCCTCCCGTACAGCGTCCGACGCCCGCGCACGGCACCCCCGTGCCCCCGCCGTACGCGGGGACGAACGGCGCCGGGACATCCGTCGCGCCGGACCACACCCCGACCGGAACCTACCCGCCGCCGGTACCGCCCCAGCACCCGCGGGAAGCCGCGCACGCACCGGCCGCGCACCCCACGGCCCCGCAGTGGCAGAGCTACGACCCCTGGGGCGCGCCCCGGCAGCCCCTCGTCACCCAGCCGGGGCCCCCGCTCCCCGACGGCCGGCGGAAGAACCGGCGCGGCGCGCTGCTGATCGGCGCGCTGCTCCTCGCCCTGGTCGCGGGCGGCATCGGCGGCGGCATAGGCGCGTACATAGAACGCAACGGCGGCCTCACCAGCATCGAGCTGCCCCAGGACGAGCGGGACGGCGGCGGGCGCGCCCCGGACAGTGTGGCCGGTATCGCGGCCAGCGCCCTGCCCAGCGTGGTCACCCTGCACGTCAGCGGTGCCACCGAGGCCGGCACCGGCACGGGCTTCGTCCTCGACGACCGGGGCCACATCCTCACCAACAACCACGTGGTCGCCCCGGCCGGTTCGTCCGGCGAGATCACCGTCACGTTCAGCGGCGGCGAGACCGCGACCGCCGAGGTCGTGGGCAAGGACAGCGGTTACGACCTGGCCGTGGTGAAGGTCAGCGGCGTATCCGGGCTGAAGCCCCTACCGCTGGGCAACTCCGACAACGTCCGCGTCGGCGACCCGGTTGTGGCGATCGGCGCGCCGTTCGACCTGTCCAACACCGTCACCTCCGGCATCATCAGCGCCAAGGACCGCCCGATCACCGCGGGCGGCGAGAAGGGCGACGGCAGCGACGTCAGCTACGTCAACGCGCTCCAGACCGACGCCCCGATCAACCCGGGCAACTCCGGCGGCCCGCTGGTCGACACCGACGCCCACGTCATCGGCATCAACAGCGCCATCCGCGCCGCCGACGGCGGTTCGGCCGGCGAGGGCGGGCAGGCCGGGTCCATCGGCCTCGGCTTCGCGATCCCGATCAACCAGGGCAAGCAGGTCGCCGAGGAACTGATCAACACCGGCAAGGCGACCCACCCGGTGATCGGCGTCACGCTCGACATGAAGTACAACGGTGACGGGGCCAAGGTCGGCGGCAGCACCCGGGGCTCCTCGCCCGTCACGGCGAACGGCCCGGCCGACAAGGCCGGCATCGAGGCGGGCGACGTCATCACCGAGGTGGACGGAAAGCGGGTGCACAGCGGTGAGGAGCTCATCGTCAAGATCCGCTCGCACCGGCCGGGCGACCGCCTGGAGCTGACCGTGACCCGCGGTGGTAAAGACCTGTCCATAACTTTGACCCTGGGCTCGGCAACCGGCACGTGACGGCCACGGGAAGCTACCGTCCGGACAGATTCGCCGGGTACCGTGTTGGATGTCCGGACCTCATCCGAGCTGGTCGCGGAGAAGACGAGGAGCCGCAAGGTGTTCAACGACATAGGTGGACTTGAGCTGCTGGCGCTCGCGATTCTCGGCGTGCTCGTCTTCGGCCCGGAGAAGCTCCCCAAGGTCATCCAGGACGTCTCGCGCTTCATCCGCAAGATCCGTGAGTTCTCGGAGAGCGCCAAGGAGGACATCCGCACGGAGCTGGGACCCGAGTTCAAGGACTTCGAGTTCGAGGACCTCAACCCCAAGACGTTCGTCCGCAAGCAGCTCATGGACGGCAACGACGACCTGGGGCTGAAGGAGATCCGCGAGAGCTTCGACCTGCGCAAGGAGATCACCGAGGTCACCGACGCGGTGAACGGGCGCGGCACCGCGTCCGTCGAGGCGAAGACCGGCGTGTCGGGCGGTGCCTCGGTCACGGCCGCGAACGGCTCGAAGGGCGCTCCGGACCTGCTCAAGAAGGGCGAGCAGCCGCCGAAGGACACCCCGCCGCCGTTCGACGCGGACGCCACCTGAGGGCTGCCAATCCCGGGTCGTCCGGACGGTATGGCTATTCTCCATCTGTCCGGTTGTGAGGACGCCCGCGGGGGGCGGGCCGCTCCGGACCCTGAGGATCGAGGAGGCGGCCGGGCTGATGGAGACGACGAGTCGGGTGGGCGCACAGGACGCGCCGGACACGGTGGAGGCGGTCCCGGCGGCCCGGCTCATGGTGGTCGACGGCTACCTGAAGGCCCCGTTCCCCTGGTACGCGCTGGACGAGGCGTTCACCGGCCCGCGCCGGCTGATGCCGCTGGGCACCGCCGCCGACGGCGAGGTGCAGCACGGCTCCATCGGACACGGCGACGAACCGCTCGTCCGGGGCGACTCGGGCGCCGACAAGCAGCGGTTCGCCGTGGTGGTGACCGTCGCCAGCAGCCCCGTTCGGCGCAGTGGTGACGGCACCGGGGTCCTGGAGGCGACGACGGTGTCGTCCGCGGCCTGGCTGGCCGGCTCCGGGCTGCTGTCCTGCACCTGGCCCCCGCAGCTCGACCACACCCTGCGCGACGACTGGCTCGACCAGCAGACGGAGACCGCGTTCGAGCTCGCCGACGATCTGGAGGGCCCCGCCTGGTCGGCGCTCTCCCTGCCGGTCGACGGCGTCCCGGTCCCCTTCCACTACCGCGAGTCCGAGTTCGGCTGGGTGCTGGCCGGCTCCGCGCCGGGCGGGGTGCACATCGGTGCCTACGGGCGCGGGATGAGCGCGTACGGACTGGGCTTCTCGGTGGTCAAGGACATCGAGGCGTACGCGTAACACACGCGACGACGGGGAAGGCCGGGACCCTCGGGCCCCGGCCTTCCCCGTATCCGTGCGTGCGCGCGTCAGAACTTGTTGCGCGGGGTGATGCCCAGCGACATGCCCGACAGGCCGCGCTGACGGCCGCTCAGCTTGCCCGCGATGGTGCGCAGCGCCTTGCCGGCGGGGGAGTCGGGGTCGGAGAGCACGACGGGCTTGCCCTCGTCGCCGCCCTCGCGCAGCCGTACGTCGATCGGGATCGCACCCAGCACCGGCACCTCGGCGCCGATCGTCTTCGTCAGCCCCTCGGCGACCTTCGCGCCGCCGCCCGAGCCGAAGACGTCGACCATCTCGTCGCAGTGCGGGCACGGCATGCCCGACATGTTCTCGACGACACCGGCGATCTTCTGGTGGGTCTGCACGGCGATCGAACCGGCCCGCTCGGCCACCTCGGCGGCGGCCTGCTGCGGCGTCGTGACGACCAGGATCTCCGCGTTCGGCACGAGCTGCGCGACCGAGATCGCGATGTCACCGGTGCCCGGCGGCAGGTCGAGCAGCAGGACGTCCAGGTCGCCCCAGAAGACATCGGCCAGGAACTGCTGGAGCGCGCGGTGCAGCATCGGGCCGCGCCACACCACCGGGGCGTTGCCCGGGGTGAACATGCCGATGGAGATGACCTTCACGCCGTGCGAGGACGGCGGCATGATCATGTTCTCGACCTGGGTGGGCTTCCCGTCCACGCCGAGCATCCGGGGAACGCTGTGGCCGTAGATGTCCGCGTCCACGACGCCGACCTTCAGCCCGTCCGCCGCCATCGCCGCGGCCAGGTTCACCGTCACCGAGGACTTGCCGACGCCGCCCTTGCCGGAGGCGACCGCGTACACCCGGGTCAGCGAGCCGGGCTTCGCGAACGGCACCTCGCGCTCCGCCGTGCCGCCGCGCAGCGAGGCCGCGAGGTCCTTGCGCTGCTCGTCGCTCATCACGTCGAGGGTGACGTCGACCCGCGAGACGCCCTCGACACCGGCCACCGCGTCGGTCACGTTCCGGGTGATCGTCTCGCGCATCGGACAGCCGGAGACGGTGAGGTACACCGTGACAGCGACCACACCGTCAGGATCGATGTCGACCGACTTCACCATGCCGAGTTCGGTGATCGGGCGGTGGATCTCGGGGTCGTTCACTGTCGCCAGTGCCTCAAGCACCGCGTCTTCCGTAGCCATACGGACGATGGTACGGCGCCTCCCGCTACGCGTGGGTAGCCCTGTCAGCGGTCTTCGTCACTCTCGGCCGACAGCAGGGCCCGGCGGTCGTCCAGGTCCTTCACCAGGTCCTCCAGCTCGGACCGGATCCAGTCCCGGGTGGCGACCTCGCCGAGGCCCATCCGCAGTGCCGCGATCTCCCTGGTCAGGTACTCGGTGTCGGCGATGGAGCGCTCGTTCTGCTTGCGGTCCTGCTCGTGCGTGACCCGGTCCCGGTCGTCCTGCCGGTTCTGCGCGAGCAGGATCAGCGGAGCCGCGTACGACGCCTGGAGCGAGAGCATCAGCGTCAGGAAGATGAACGGGTACTCGTCGAACCGCAGGTGCGCGGGCGCGAAGATGTTCCACGCCACCCACACGATGATGATCAGCGTCATCCAGACGATGAACCGGCCGGTGCCCAGGAAGCGCGCGATGCGCTCCGAGAACCGGCCGAACGCCTCGGGGTCGTACTCCGGAAGCAGCCGCCGGCGCGGCGCCTTCGGCTGGTCGAGGCGGTTCCTCGGCGTACGGGTCAGCGCGGTCGAGCCGTTCGACGCGCGGGCGCGGTCGTCACCGGTCACCGAGCACCCCCTCACGGCCGTGGAAGTCCGTCTCCCGCCAGTCCTCGGGCAGCAGGTGGTCCAGCACGTCGTCCACGGTCACCGCGCCCAGCAGCGAACCGCTCTCGTCCACCACGGGCACCGACACCAGGTTGTACGCCGCCAGATAGCTGGTCACCACCGGCAGCGGGGTGTCCGGCGGCAGGGGCACCAGGTCGCTGTCCAGGAGCGAGCTGACCAGGGTGAACGGCGGGTCGCGCAGCAGCCGCTGGAAGTGCACCGTGCCCAGGTACTTGCCCGTCGGCGTCTCGTCCGGCGACCGGCACACGTACACCTGCGCGGCGAGCGCCGGGGACAGGTCCGACTGGCGCACCCGGGCGAGCGCGTCGGCGACCGTGGCGTCCGGGCGCAGGATGACCGGTTCCGTCGTCATGAGGCCGCCCGCGGTCCGCTCCTCGTAGGACATCAGCCGCCGCACGTCCGCCGCGTCGCCCGGGCGCATCAGCGTCAGCAGCCGCTCCTTGTCCTCCTCGGGCAGCTCGGAGAGCAGGTCGGCCGCGTCGTCCGGGTCCATCGCCTCCAGGACGTCCGCGGCGCGCTCCTCCTGGAGCTTGCCGATGATCTCCACCTGGTCGTCCTCGGGCAGCTCCTCCAGGACGTCAGCGAGCCGGTCGTCGTCCAGCGCCGCCGCGACCTCCGCCCGGCGCTTCGGCGTCAGGTGGTGCAGCGCGTTGGCGACGTCGGCGGGGCGCAGCCGCTCGAAGGTGGCCACCAGGGACTCGGCGCCCTGTCCGTGCTCCTCCAGCGAGAACCCCTTCACCGCCGACCATTCGACGGTCAGGGTCTCGCCCTTGCGGCGCAGCGCCCCGCCCCGGCCCTTGCGGACGAAGTACTTGTCGATCTCCCAGTCCCGGCGGGCGGGCAGCTGCTGGATGGCCACGTCCAGGACGGTGACCTCCTCGTCCGTCTCCACCAGGCGCACCCGGCGGTCGAGGAACTCGCCGAGCACCAGGCGTTCCGTGGGCCGCTGCTCGAAGCGCCGCATGTTGACCACGCCCGTGGTGATCACCTGCCCCGACTCCACGCCCGTCACCCGGGTCATCGGCAGGAAGATCCGCCGCCGGCTCACCACCTCGACCACCATGCCGAGCAGCCGGGGCGGCCGGCCGCCGACGCGGAGCATCGCGACCAGGTCGCGCACGCGCCCCACCTGATCGCCGTTGGGGTCGAAGACCGGCACACCGGACAGGTGCGAGACGAACACCCGGGGCGTCACCGGTGTCATTCCCGCACCTCCTCGCTCGCCGCCGAACGGCCCCCGGCCGCCCGCTTCCGACAGTTATTGCACTGTTATGACGTGATCAGGCTAGCCCGTACGGTCGCGGAGCGCCCCGGCTGGCCGTCCGTACGGCTCCGGGTCCGATGGCGTAGGCCACCCGGGTACGCTGCCGTCTGCCACCCCCCACCATGGATACGAGAGGCAGTGCGCCTGTGACCTCTTCCGCCCCGGCCGTACGGACCCGCCGCCGGAACGCATCCCTCGCCGTCGCGCTCTGCGCGGGGCTGACCGCGGCGCTGACCGCGTGCGCGGGCGAGGACCCGGACGAGGGGACCAACGGCGTCGGCAAGCTCTCCGCGCCGGAGATCGAGAAGCGGGCGCGGACCGCGGCGGACTCCGCCGACGCGGTGCGGCTGGCCGGGAAGCTGGTCAGCAAGGGCGGCACGTACACGATCGACATGCGGCTCAAGAACAAGGGCGGCGCGGGCTCCGTCACCTCGAAGAACAGCACCTTCACGCTGTTGCGGATCGGTGACGAGCTCTACCTCAAGGCCGACGCCGGCTTCTGGAGCCACGACGACGAGGGCGGGGCGGACACCGGCGAGGGCGGTGCGGCGGCGGCCGACAAGCTGGAGGGCAAGTACGTCAAGGTCCCCGAGGGCGACCCCACGTACAAGCAGCTGAGCGGCTTCACCGACAAGAAGGTGCTGCTCGACGGGATGCTCACGCTGCACGGCAAGCTCACCAAGGGCGACCGGGACAAGGTGGCCGGGGTGCGCACGGCACGGATCATGGGCGGCGAGGGCGCGGGCGGCGCGCTCGACGTGGCGCTGGAGGGCAAGCCGTACCCGCTGCGCTTCGCCCGGGGCGGCGGCGGAGGCGTGATCACGCTCGCCGACTGGGGCAAGGACTTCCCGCTGAAGGCGCCCGCGAAGGACGAGACCGTCGACTACGGGAAGCAGCTCCCGAAGACCTCGTCCTGAGGGCCCTTCACGTGCGCAGTGAGCGCTTCAGCAGGCGCGGCAGGCCCGCCGGGACCGGCAGCCGGGTCGTCGCCGTCGTGGGCAGCGGCGCGGCCGCCCCGGAGGTCTCGGGCAGCTCGGTGCGCGCGTCGAGGGGCGTGAGCCGGACGACCCGGCACTCGCGGGCCCAGCGCTCCACCATCCGCTCCGCGTCCGGCGCGTTCAGCCGCTTGCCCTTCAGCTCGGCGACGGCCGCCTCCCACTCCTCGGAGTGCGGCGCGAGCACGGTGACCGAGGCGGACCAGGCGACGACGCGGCCGCCCTTGTCCTTGCTGCGGACGGTCACCTCGGCGGTGGCGCCCTCGGTGAGCCCGGCCGGGAGCGGCTGCTCGCCGGGGCCGTCGCCGACGAGGTGGGCGGCGCCCTCGTGCCATACGTGCCACAGCGCCCGCGCCGCGCCCGTGGAGCGCACCCAGACGAGGCCCGACTTCTTCGTGGCCTCCTCGACGAGGGCCGTCCCGAGCAGCGTGTCAGCAGCAGTCATGGGTGAGAGCTTAGTGCGGGCGCTCAGAGCCAGCCGTTGCGCTTGAGCATGCGGTGGATGGAGAAGCAGACCACGCCGATGAAGCCCATGACCATCGGATAGCCGTACGTCCAGCCCAGCTCCGGCATGTGCTTGAAGTTCATGCCGTAGACCCCGCAGATCATCGTCGGCACGGCGACGATCGCCGCCCAGGACGTGATCTTGCGCATGTCCTCGTTCTGCGCGACGGTCGCCTGCGCCAGGTTGGCCTGGAGGATGGAGTTCAGCAGCTCGTCGAAGCCGATGACCTCCTCCTGGACCCGCACCAGGTGGTCGGCGACGTCCCGGAAGTACTTCTGGATGTCGGGGTCGATCAGCCGCATGGGCCGTTCGCTCAGCAGCTGCATCGGGCGCAGCAGCGGGGAGACGGCCCGCTTGAACTCCAGCACCTCGCGCTTGAGCTGGTAGATCCGCCCGGCGTCCGAGCCGCGCGCGCTTCCCTTGTCCGGCGTGGAGAAGACCTCGATCTCCACCTCGTCGATGTCCTCCTGCACCGCGCCCGCCACCGCGATGTAGCCGTCGACCACATGGTCGGCGATGGAGTGCAGCACGGCGGAGGGGCCCTTGGCGAGCAGCTCGGGGTCGTCCTCCAGACGGTGGCGCAGGGCGCGCAGCGAGCCGTGGCCGCCGTGCCGCACGGTGATGACGAAGTCCCGGCCGGTGAAGCACATGACCTCGCCGGTCTCCACGACCTCGCTGGTCGCGGTCAGTTCGGCGTGCTCGACGTAGTGAATGGTCTTGAAGACGGTGAACAGCGTGTCGTCGTAGCGCTCCAGCTTCGGGCGCTGGTGGGCGTGGACCGCGTCCTCCACGGCCAGCGGGTGCAGCCCGAACTCCCGGGCGATGCCCGCGAATTCCTCCTCGGTCGGCTCGTGCAGCCCGATCCAGGCGAAGCCGCCCTTCTCCCGGACCCGGAGCATCGCCTCGCGGGCGGTGCGGCAGGTGCCGTCCACCTCGGCGAGCCGCCGGCCGTCGCGGTAGACCGCGCAGTCGACCACGGCGCTGGAGGCGGACGGGTCGCGGGTGGTGTCGTAGCCGTTGTGCAGGGGGGTGCTCTTGCGCAGGGAGGGGCGCACGACGGCGCGCAGGTCACGGATCATCGACATGGCTGGCTCCTTCACGGAGGGCCGTCGTCGGGGGCCTGGAACAGCCCGGAATGGGGACGTGGACTCACATCCGCAAAGCGGGCGGCACCGCGGCGGCAGGACGACGGCGTTCGCTACAGACAGGTGAAAGGCTGTGCTCTTCCGTCGTGCGACATGCCAGGGCCCCGACCGGGTGTCAGATCACACGGAGGGGCGTCCGGCGGAAGAGCGGTTGGTACTGCACGATCGACTCGGATCCACCGCAGCCCCACCTCCTCCTGCCGGTCCCCCGTGGGGGATGACGTAGCGCCGGGACTTGAGAGCGACGCTTCAGCGTGCTGTCCCGGGCCGACACCCCAGGCTAGCAGCCAGTACGGGGCCAATCCCTTACTTTGCCCGTTCCATACGCGACCTATGCTCGCGGCATGGCAGAAATTCTTGCTCTGGTCGAGGCACGTCTGCGGACGGCCCTGGGTGAACCGGACGCACGTGCGGCAGTGACGTTTCTCGGGACTGACCGGATCGAGGTGCTCCGGTTCATCGACGGAGACGTCGTGCGGTACGCCACGCTCGGCATGTCCGCCCAGCCGATGTCCGACCCGACGGCCGTCGTGGCCGACCCGCTGAAGGGCCCGCGCGCCGAACTGGTCCTGTCGGTACGGGGCGGTTCGGCCGACACCGACCAGGTGCTGCGCAAGCTCGCGGTGCTCGCCGCCTCGCCCCAGGTGGAGGGCCTGGTCGTGGCGCCCGGGGCCTCGCTGGACGTCGGCGAACCGCTGTGGCCGGGAGCGCCGTTCACCTCGGTGCTCGTCGCGGAGAGCGGGGGGCTGGTGGAGGATCTGGAACTGGATGCTCCGTTGGAGCCGGTGCGCTTTCTGCCGCTGCTGCCGATGACGCGGAACGAGGCCGCCTGGAAGCGGGTCCGGGGTGCGCAGGAGCTCCAGGAGAAATGGCTGTCGCAGGGGACCGACCTGCGCGATCCCCTGCGGCATTCCGTTGACCTGGACTGACGGCGTCAGTTGGCGAAGACCGTGACGCCGTCCTCCGTGGCGTGCTTCGGCTCCAGCTCCTCCGCCTCGTGGCTCAGCGCGGAGCGCCGTACCCAGACGACGACCGCACCGATCACCGAGGCGACGGCGGCGACCACGAACGGGATGTGGATGTTGCTCCACTCCTCGATCTTCGGGGCCAGGTAGGGCGCCGCGGCGGCGGCGAACCAGCGGACGAAGTTGTAGCCCGCGCTGGCCACCGGGCGCGGCGCGTCCGAGACGCCGAGCGCCAGCTCGGTGTACACGGTGTTGTTCATGCCGATCAGGGCGCCGGACACGATGGTGCAGACGATGGCCGTGGTGTGGCTGCCGTAGCCGAGGACCACCAGGTCGGCGGCGAGCAGCACCAGCGAGGCGCCGAGCACCTTGAGCGAGCCGAACCGCTGCTGGAGCCGGGGCGCGACGAGCACCGAGAACACCGCGAGCAGCAGGCCCCAGGCGAAGAAGACGGCACCGGACTTGTACGGCGTCATGTTCAGCACGAACGGGGTGAACGCCAGGATCGTGAAGAACGCGTAGTTGTAGAAGAACGCGGACGCCGCGACGGAGGCGAGCCCGCCGTGGCCGAGCGCCTTGACCGGGTCGAGCAGTGACGTCTTACGGGCCGGCCTGGGCTGCTCCTTCAGGAACGCCGTGATGCAGACGAAGCCGATCGCCATCAGCGCGGCCGTCCCGAAGAAGGGGTAGCGCCAGCTGGCGTCCCCGAGCAGCGCGCCGAGCAGCGGCCCGCACGCCATGCCGAGGCCGAGCGCCGACTCGTACAGCAGGATCGCCGCCGAGCTGCCGCCGGCCGCCGCGCCGACGATCACCGCGAGCGCGGTCGAGACGAACAGCGCGTTGCCCAGCCCCCAGCCGGCCCGGAACCCGACCAGCTCCCCGACGGACGAGGAGGTGCCGGAGAGCGCGGCGAAGACCACCACGAGCGCCAGCCCGGCCAGCAGGGTCTTGCGGCCGCCGATGCGGCTGGAGACGAAGCCGGTCACGAGCATCGCGACGGCGGTGATCAGGAAGTACGAGGTGAAGAGCAGGGACACCTGGCTGGGCGTCGCGTCCAGGCCCTTGGCGATGGACGGCAGGATCGGGTCCACCAGGCCGATGCCCATGAACGCGACGACGGAAGCGCCCGCCGTGGCCCAGACGGCCTTCGGCTGGCGCAGGATGCTGACCGGCTCCTGGTTGAACGGATCCTCTCCCGTTACTGCCTCTGACGGCATGGGCCTCTTCCTCTCACTGGCTCCACTGGATCGATGCGTTATGCACAGAATAAGTTAGAGAAGCTAATGAATGCAAGTTACATCTAAATTTTCCGGGGGTGCCCCGGTGGCCGCGCGGTGCGCGGGGTAGAGGGGCCTGGGCGTGCGGCGCGCAGGGGTGATCGTCCTTGACGCGGCGACGGCCGGAGAGGACCGTGGGAAGGTATGAGGGGCGAACCAAGTTGCCCGAAGTGCGGAGGCCGGGTCAGGGCGCCCGGGCTCTTCGCCGACACCTGGCAGTGCGACGTCCACGGCAGCGTCCATCCGCTCCAGCCGGTCGTCCCGCCGAGCGTCGAGGCGCTCGGCGTGGTGGTGCACCGGGCGCGGGTCCCCGTGTGGATGCCCTGGCCGCTCCCGGTCGGCTGGCTGTTCACCGGCGTCGCCTGTGCCGGCGACGACCGCACCGGCGGACGCGCCACCGCCGTCGCCTGCTCCGGACCCGGACCGCTCGGCGGCATGGGCGAGCTGCTGCTCGTCGCCGAGGAGCTGGGCGTCGGGCTCGGGGCGCGGTACGCCGGCATCGAGGGCCCGGACCCCGGGCCCTCGCTGAGCGTGGACGGGCCCCCGGACTGCAAGGTGCTCGCCGCCGGACGGCCCACACCCCTCTGGCATGTCAGACACGCCCCCGCCGACCGTGCCGTCTTCGCGGGCGAGGCGCGCGGCCTGTGGCTGTGGGCCATCGTGTGGCCCGAGCAGTCCGGACTGCTCATGTACGACGAGCTGGTGCTCACCGACCTGCGCGACGCCGGGGGAGAGGTCGACCTGGTGCCCTGCGGCGCCCTCACCCCCCGCCTGCTGACGGGCCCCTGACGGCGGGCGGATCAAGCGCGCGCGCCGGTTATCCTTGAGCGTCCCCCCGTCCGGCCGCGAGCACTGGAGTACGAGTCGTGCGCATCGATCTGCACACCCACTCCACCGCGTCGGACGGCACGGACACCCCCGCCGAGCTGGTGCTGGGCGCCGCCGCCGCGGGCCTCGACGTCGTCGCCCTCACCGACCACGACACCGTGCGCGGGCACGCCGGGGCCGCCGCCGCGCTCCCGGAAGGGCTCACCCTCGTCACGGGCGCCGAGCTGTCCTGCCGCGTCGACGGCGTGGGCCTGCACATGCTGGCGTACCTCTTCGACCCGGACGAGCCGGAGTTCGCCCGCGAGCGCGAGCTGGTGCGCGACGACCGGGTGCCGCGCGCCCGGACCATGGTCCGCAAGCTCCAGGAGCTGGGTGTCCCCGTCACCTGGGAGCAGGTGGCCCGCATCGCCGGCGACGGCTCCGTCGGCCGGCCGCACGTCGCCACCGCCCTCGTCGAGCTGGGCGTCGTCCCGACCGTCTCCGACGCCTTCACGCCGGACTGGCTCGGCGACGGCGGGCGCGCCTACGCGGAGAAGCACGAGCTGGACCCCTTCGACGCGATCCGGCTCGTCAAGGCCGCGGGCGGCGTCACCGTCTTCGCCCACCCGGCCGCCGTCAAGCGCGGTCGTACGGTGCCCGAGGCGCGGATCGCCGAGCTGGCCGCCGCCGGGCTCGACGGCATCGAGGTCGACCACATGGACCACGACGAGCCGACCCGGACCCGGCTGCGCGCACTGGCCCGCGAGCTCGGCCTGCTGACGACCGGCTCCAGCGACTACCACGGCAGCCGCAAGACCGTGGAGCTCGGCGCGTACACCACCGACCCCGAGATCTACGGCGAGATCACCCGGCGCGCCACGGGAGCCTTCCCGGTGCCGGGCGCAGGCGGACCCGCCCCCGCGTAACCACGCCCGGGCCCCGTCCCCGTACGCCGCTCCACCCTTCACCGCACCCCGTCCCGCCGTCCGGCATGCCCGGCGGCCCGGGGGCGCGCCTCTTCCCCGCGGCCGTCCGCCGCACACCCGCTCACTCCCCTCAAGGCTCACCCGTGTTCGACGTCGCTGTCTTCGGATCCCTCTTTCTCACCCTTTTTGTGATTATGGATCCGCCCGGAATCACCCCGATCTTCCTCGCACTCACCGCCGGCCGCCCCGCCAAGGTGCAGCGCCGGATGGCGCTCCAGGCCGTCGCCGTCGCCTTCGGCGTCATCGCCGTCTTCGGCGTGCTCGGCCAGCAGATCCTGGACTACCTGCACGTCTCCGTGCCGGCGCTGATGATCGCCGGCGGGCTGCTCCTGCTGCTCATCGCGCTCGACCTGCTCACCGGCAAGACCGACGAGCCGACGCAGACCAAGGACGTCAACGTCGCCCTCGTACCGCTCGGCATGCCGCTGCTCGCCGGCCCCGGCGCGATCGTCTCGGTGATCCTCGCCGTGCAGCACGCCGACAGCGTGGCGAGCCAGGTCTCGGTCTGGTCGGCGATCCTCGTCATGCACGTCGTGCTCTGGCTGACCATGCGCTACTCGCTGCTGATCATCCGTGTCATCAAGGACGGCGGCGTCGTGCTCGTGACCAGGCTGGCCGGCATGATGCTGTCCGCCATCGCCGTGCAGCAGATCATCAACGGCGTCACCCAGGTCATCCGGGGCGGCTGACCGGGGCCCGGACACAACAGCGCCCCCGCACGGTCGTTCCGTGCGGGGGCGCTTCGTCTTCGTTAAACGGCAACTCACATCGGCAAGGTGTTACGAAGCCGGACTTTCGGCCGGGCGGATGTAGATGCGCTGGCCCGTGGCCGCGGCCTGCTGCACGATCCGCTTGACGGAGGCGGCGTCCACGACGGTGCTGTCCACGGCGGTACCGTCGACATCGTCGAGTCGCATGATCTCGAAGCGCATAGGGCTTCCCTTCGTCTGATCCTCCTGCTGGAGAACTACTGGGAGGACGGTGTCCCGTCCGCAAGGATGAGGAGCGCCAGGCATGTCTGTCGAGCGCCCCACACCGGGTACAACGACTTGCCCCCTGCAATCATTCCCTACGCTAAGGAAATTTTTCGGATGTCTAAATACCCGTTGGTAATCAGGCGTACGGGCGCGACGGGACGCGCATGAACGAGGCGGAGATCGGCGAGCGGCTGGACCGCACGAACGCACTGCTCGAACGCGTGCTCGCCGAGGTCTCGAAGACCCCGTCGACCCACGCGATCTTCGTGGACGCGGGATACGTCTACGCCGCCGCCGGGCTGCTCGTCACCGGCACCGAGGACCGGCGCTCCTTCGACCTCGACGCCGAAGGGCTGATCGAGGCCTTCATCGACAAGGCCCGCACCATCTTCGCGGACAGCAGGCTGCTGCGCGTCTACTGGTACGACGGCGCCCGGCGCCGCATCCACACCACCGAGCAGCAGACCATCGCCGAACTCCCCGACGTCAAGGTCAGACTCGGCAACCTCAACGCCAACAACCAGCAGAAGGGCGTCGACTCCCTCATCCGCACCGACCTGGAATCGCTCGCCCGCCACCGGGCCATCAGCGACGCCGCGCTCGTCGGCGGCGACGAGGACCTGGTCTCGGCCGTCGAGGCCGCGCAGGGCTACGGCGCCCGCGTCCACCTCTGGGGCATCGAGGCGGGCGAGGGGCGCAACCAGGCGGAGCCGCTGCTCTGGGAGGTGGACAGCCAGCGCACCTTCGACCTGGACTTCTGCCGCCCCTACGTGACCAGACGCCCCGTCACCACGTACGAGGAGGACGCCCCCGTCCCCTCCCGCGAGGACGTCCACTTCGTCGGCGCGCAGATCGCGGCGGCCTGGCTTGCCGCGCGCGGCCGGGAATCCCTGGCCGACCTGCTGCCCGGCCACCCCTTCCTGCCGGGTTCGGTCGACCAGGACCTGCTGCACGAGGCCGAACGGCTCCTCCAGCGCTCACTGCGCGGCCACCCCCCGCTGCGGCGGGCGCTGCGCGACGGCTTCTGGCAGCACCTCCAGTCCCAGTACTGAGACCCGCCGGTACGGAAATCCGGGCGTGACCTACAGGCCGTCCCAGAAGGAGGCGAGCGCGGCGGCGGTCGCCTCCGGCCGGCCCGTGTTCGGGGAGTGCTCGGCGCCCTCGATCCGGGTCCGGCGCGCCCCGAGCCGTACCGCCATCCCGTCCAGCAACGGCACCGGCCAGACGTCGTCCACCTCGCCGGAGAGGACATGGACCGGCAGGCCGGTCGCGGCGAGCTCGGCCACCCGGTCCGGTTCGGTGGCCAGCTGACGGCCCGTCGCGATCAGCTGGGCCGGGCGGTGGAGCAGCCAGCGCCGCCGCAGGTCCTCGCCGCCCGTCTCGGCCTCGGCCGGCGGGTCGAAGGCGCGCATCGCGTCCCAGACGTCGCTCATGGCCATGGTGGCCAGCGCGTCGCCCAGGATCTTCAGCTTCACCTGCTGCGCCTCGACCACCTCGGCGGGCCCCGAGGACATCAGCGTCAACGAGCGGAACGGTGCCGCGTCCAGCAGGACCGCGGCCCGGCAGAGCTGCCCCCCGAGCGAGTGCCCCAGCAGGTGCACCGCGCCCTCTCCGGCGCCGAGCGCGGCCGTCTGCGCGAGCACGTCCCGGGCCAGTTCCTCCTGCGCGTACTCCTGGAGGTCGTCCGTCCCCGGGCTCTCGAACTGCCCGCGCCCGTCGACGGCGACGGCACGGTATCCGGCCTCCGCGAGCGGTTCCAGCAGCGCGATGAAGTCCTCCTTGCTGCCGGTGTACCCGGGCACCAGCAGGGCGGTGCCGCGCGGGGTGCCGGCGGGGG
The DNA here is from genome assembly GCF_010550605.1 of Streptomyces sp. SID9727. Taxonomy (GTDB): domain Bacteria; phylum Actinomycetota; class Actinomycetes; order Streptomycetales; family Streptomycetaceae; genus Streptomyces. Next base: position 547 of record NZ_JAAGNI010000477.1, on the reverse strand, counting down.
CCGCGTCCAGCACGGCGAAGTCCCCGCGCGCGGTGGGCAGCGCACGGGCACGGGCGCAGGAGGGCGGGGTGAAGGTGGGTGGCCTGCTCATGGAACGAGGTTAGAACGTTCCGCGCCCCCGTGAACGACGGGCGGCCCGCGTCCGTGAACGACGGGCGGCCCCGGGGAGGAGTTCCCCGGGGCCGCCCGTCAGGTGCTGCGTGGTCCGCTCAGCCCTCGGCCTTCGCGGTGGCGCGCGGTGCCCGGCGCCGGCGCGGCTTGGCCTCGCCCTCGGCGGTCGCGGTCTCCGCCACGGCCTCCGCCTTCGGCTTGGACGCCGTACGCGTACGACGGCGGACCGGCTCGGGCTCGGAGATGGGCGCGATCTGGAAGTCGACCTCGTCCTCGACCGGCTTGATCACCCGGCGGCGGCGCGGCCGGGTGACGGCGGGCGCCTCCGGCTCGGCCACCGGCGCGGCCTGGACCACGGCCTCCTCGGTCACCGGCTTGGCGGCGCGGGCCCGGCGGCGACGCGGCTTGGCCTCGTCCTCGGCGGGCACGGTCTCCG
>NZ_JAAGNI010000460.1 GCF_010550605.1 Streptomyces sp. SID9727 | reverse complement strand
ACCGCCGCCCCGCCGTGCCCGCGCCCCGTACGCCCGAACCCGTCCCCGACACCGTGGGCGGCCTGCCCCGCCGCGTCCGGCAGGCCAGCCTCGCCCCGCAGCTCCGCGAGGGACCCGGCGCCCGCACGGCGCGGCCCGGGACGGTGGAGAGCGCCGAGGACGTCGAGCGGGACGCCGAAGAGGTACGCAGCCGTATGGCTTCGCTCCAGCGCGGCTGGCAGCGCGGCCGCCGGGAGAACGCCGAGGACCCGACGGGCCCTATGGACATCGCACCAGGAACCACTCCGGGAGGGGACGGTCCATGACCGCACCGAACGCCGCCGCAACCGAATCCGCACGCCAGGGGTCCGGTGAACTCAACTGGCTCCTCGACGAACTCGTCGAGCGGGTCGCCAGCATCCGCAAGGCGCTGGTGCTCTCCAGCGACGGGCTGCCCACCGGCGCGTCCAAGGACCTGACCCGGGAGGACGGCGAGCACCTGGCCGCCGTCGCCTCCGGTTTCCACAGCCTGGCCAAGGGCGTCGGCCGCCACTTCGACGCCGGCAAGGTCCGCCAGACCGTCGTGGAGCTGGACGAGGCGTTCCTCTTCGTCACGGCGGCCGGCGACGGCAGCTGCCTCGCCGTACTGGCCGAATCCGACTCGGACGTGGGACAGGTGGCGTACGAGATGACGCTCATGGTCAAGCGCGTGGGGAGCCACCTGGCCAACGCGCCCCGGACGGCCGGTCAGCCCACCGGGGGGTGAGCGGACGCCATGAGCGCCGCATCGCCCGGATCCCCGGAGACCCCGGAGAGGCCGCGGACCCCGCGCTGGTACGACGACGACGCGGGGCCCGTCGTCCGCCCCTACGCGATGACCCGCGGGCGCACCAGCAGTGCGTCCCGCCACCGCCTCGACCTGATCGCGATCGTCGTGCCCGGGCCCGCGGCCGACGAACCGGACAGTGACCGGAGGCTCTCCCCGGAGCACGTCGAGATCCTCGAACTCTGCGGTGAGCTGCCCCAGTCGATCGCCGAGCTCGCCTCGTCCCTGGACCTCCCCGTGGGCGTGGTACGGGTGCTGGTGGGCGATCTCGTGGACGACGAGCTGGTACACGTGACCCGACCCGTTCCGCCGGCCGAGCTGCCGGACGTGAACCTTCTCCGTGAGGTGATCAATGGCCTTCGGGCGCTCTAGCCGCGGCAGCAGGCGGCCCGTGGAGCCCGTCACCCTCAAGATCCTGGTGGCGGGCGGCTTCGGCGTGGGCAAGACGACACTGGTGGGCGCGGTCAGCGAGATCAGGCCGCTGCGCACGGAGGAGCGGCTGACCGAGGCGGGCCGGCCGGTGGACGACCTGGACGGCGTCGAGGCGAAGACCACGACGACCGTGGCCATGGACTTCGGGCGGATCACGCTCCGCGAGGACCTGGTGCTGTACCTCTTCGGCACGCCGGGGCAGGACCGGTTCTGGTTCCTCTGGGACGAGCTGGCCCAGGGCGCCCTGGGCGCGGTCGTGCTCGCGGACACCCGCCGCCTGGCCGACTGCTTCGCGGCCGTCGACTACTTCGAGCGCCGCGAGATCCCGTTCGCCGTCGCCGTCAACCGCTTCGAGGGCGCGGACGTGTTCCCGGAGGAGACGGTGCGCGCGGCGCTCGACCTGGACCCGCAGGTGCCGCTCCTGACGTGCGACGCGCGGGACCGGGCGTCGGCCCGGGACGTGCTGGTGGCCGTGGTCGAACACGCCCTGGCCCGCGCGGACCGCCCGCGCGAGCCGGTGACCACCTGAAGGGGTGCCTTGGCGAGGGCCGCTCACGCGCGGGGGCGCTTGAGACTCTCGATGATGCGGGCGAAGCCCTCCGTTCCGTGGCCGGCGTCCACCTGCCGCTCGATGAGGCGCTGGACCATGGCGACCGGTTCGGCACTCACCCCCTGATCGGTGATCGCCTCGATGAACAGGCCGAGGTTGGAGAACGTCAGGCTCTGCTGTCCCGGAACCGTGTAGTCACCGCCGTCGATGACCTCGGCGTATCCGGCGAGTTCTCCGGTCATCGCGGTCAGCCACGGGGCGGCCATCGCCGCGAATCGGCTCGCCGGCACGCCCGCCGGTGCGAGCATGGCCGCGCCCTGCATGAACCCGGCGAACATCACGTACATTGCCGAGAGCAACGCGAAGTCGTAGAGGGACGCAAGCCCGGCGTCCTCGCCGTAGTAGGTGCTGGTGGCCCACTGGTCGAACAGTTTCGTGTGCTCGCGGAAGACCTCCTGCGAACCGCTGTACAGGACCGAGGCCCCCGGCTGCCCGATCATGGAAGGCACCGCCATGATGCCCCCGTCCAGGTAGGCGATCCCCGCCCCCGCCGCCCAGAGGGCCGACTCCCTCGCCTGCTCGGGTGTGGTCGTCGTCAGATTGACGAGCCTCCGTCCCGCCAGGTCGCCCGCGAGCGGGTCGAGCACCTCGTGCACCGAGTCGTGGTCGAAGAGGCAGACGACCACCAGTGGGCTCGCCAGGACCGCCTCGGCGGCGGAGGCGGCCTCCCTCGCGCCCTCGGCGACAAGTGCCTCTGCCCTGCCCGCCGAGCGGTTCCAGACCGTGGTCCGTACTCCGGTCTTCACCAGAGCCCCGGCAAGCGCGCCGCCCATCGCGCCGAGTCCGAGAACGCTCACGTCGGTTGCGTGGATCTCGTGCATGTCCCTGCTCTCCCATGTCGTGCGGAAGGTTCCGTTGTTGCCTCAATCCTCGTGCGGGACACTAGAGTTGAACAGTACGGACTCATTGGTGCGGTACTCACCGGAAGGTAAGTGCCTGCCGGGCGGTGTGGAGGCGGTCATGGCGACAGCGGCACGACGGGGCCCCTACTTCTGCGGAATCGACGCGGCCATGGACGTCGTCGCCGGCAAGTGGAAGTCCCTGATCATCTGGGAACTGCACGAGCACGGCACACGCCGCTTCGCGGAACTGCGGCGCGGGCTCCCGGGGGTCAGCGAGAAGATGCTCGTCCAGCACCTGCGGGAGATGGAGGCGGACGGCCTCGTACACCGGGAGGTGTACCCCGTGGTGCCGCCGAGGGTCGAGTACTCCCTCACGGAGCACGGCATCACCCTCAACACCGCGCTGGAAGCCCTGGCCGAGTGGGGGCAGGACCGGATCCGGCGCATCGGCGCGGAGAAGGGCGCCCCGGGCGCCGCGTGAGGACGACGTCCGCCACGCCCTAGAAGTCGTTCTCCGCGAGCCACTTCTCCGCGGTCTGCGCCAGCTCGTGGTCGCGCCCGGCCAGCATCATGCGGATCATCTGCGCGTCGCCGCGCAGCGACCAGGCCGGGTGGCCGAAGGTGGCCGGGTTGTTCTTCTCGATCAGGAAGTGCGCGGGCCAGGCCGTGCCGTAGCCGATCAGCGGCAGCGCGGCCAGATACCGCTTCCGGCCGCGCGCCAGCCCGTACGCGCTGATGGCGAGGCCGGTCAGGGTGCCGGTGAGATGCACCCAGCGGGTCGCCGCCCGCGAGTGCATCGCGACGTAGTAGGGCCAGAACTCTTCGTACGAATCGAACGTCTGCTGTGGCATACGGGCACCGTAATGGCTGATCCGGCAACCGGAAACGGTCGGGCCGCGTCCGAAAAGGAGAACGGGCGGCCGGAACCCACGGGGGTGGTCCCGGTCGCCCGTTCCTTCGCGCCGGCCGGCTCAGTGCCCGGCGACCGACCTGCGGGCCACGGGGAAGTCGAAGTAGGTGTCGGGGAACGCCTCGGGCTGGAAGGTGTAGTGCCACCACTCCTCGGCCAGGTTCACGAAACCGGCCTTGGTGAGCGTCTTCTTCAGGAACTGCCGGTTGGCGCGCTGCACCCCCTGGATCCGGGGGTCATCGGTGTGCGAGAGCGTGTCGAAGCAGTCGAAACCGGTGCCCATGTCCACCGAGTTGTCCGGAAAACGGTCGCCCTGCGGCGCGTAGCACGGCACCGGCTTCCCGCCCGGGCGGTACGGCCCGGGCGGCAGGGCCGGCAGCCGCACGAGCGTCAGGTCCACGGTGCTGCCCCGGCTGTGCCCGGACTTCTCCGCGATGTAACCGTCCGCGAAGAGACGGGACTTGTCGACCCGGGGGTAGAACTCGCCCTTCATCGTCTCGTCGTCGAGGTCCTTCGCCCAGCGCACGAAGTGGTCCACGGCCCGCTGCGGGCGGTAGCAGTCGTACACCTTCAGCGAGTAGCCCTGTCGTAGCAGCCGGAGCTGCGCGCGGTGCAGGGCCTCGGCGGCCGGCCGGGTCAGGATGCACAGGGGCTGCCGGTACCCGTCGACGGGCTCGCCCATGAAGTTGTGGGCGGTGGGGTAGCGCATCTCCTGGATGATCGTGGAATCAACCGAACGCAGCGAGACGAACTCCCGGGGCGCCTTCGGCTCGGGCTCCGCCTGAGCCGCCGGGGCGGTGACGGTCACGGCGAACAGGGCGGCGGCGGTGGCCGCCAGGGCACGGAAAGCGGTTGCGATGGCTGTCATGAGCACATCCTCCATGGTCCGGGGGTGCCGCGAAGGCGATCCGGTACAGTCCGCGCGTGTCCGCCACCGGTCCCACGCCCGGCCACCACGAGCGCCGGCCCGGCCCCACGAGGAAACGGAGCAGCCCGTGACGTACTCCCACTGCCCCGCCTGCGGAGCCGCGTACACCGGCCTCCCGGCCGCCGACACCTGGCCCCGCACCTGCGCCGCCTGCGGCGAGACCGCCTACCGCAATCCGCTCCCGGTCGCCGTGGCCCTCCTCCCTGTCACCGGCGACGGCACCACCGGACTCGTCGTCATCACCCGCACCATCGAACCCGCACGCGGCGGCCTCGCCCTGCCCGGCGGCTTCATCGACCACGCCGAGGACTGGCAGCACGCCGTCGTACGGGAACTGCGCGAGGAGACCCGCATCAAGGCACGCCCTGAGGACGTCCGCCTCGCCGACGCCCTCAGCTCACCCGCCGGACACCTGCTCCTCTTCGGACTGCTCCCCGCACGGCCGGCCGCCGCGCTCCCGCCGTCCGCCCCCACCGACGAGACCTCCGGCCACACCCTGCTGAGGGCCCCCGCCACGCTCGCCTTCCCCCTCCACACCGAGGCCGTCCACCGCTGGTTCGCGGGACGCTACCGCTGAGCCCCCGCACCACCGCCGCCCAGTACGACGCCGCGCCATCTTCACCCACCCCGCACCCGCACCGGGCAGTCCACCGCCCCGCCGTCCCGCTCCACCACCACGCGCCCGCCCTCCAGCCGGGACGTGTACCGCTCGACCACCACCGGCTCCCAGCCGCCACCCGCGTCCCGGACCACCGTCCCGTCACCCGGGCGCCCCGCCACCGGCGCCCACACCTCCAGCTCCAGGCCACCGTCCGCACCCCGCACCGGAATCACCGCCCCCGCCCGGGCCAGCACCGGCACCCGGGACAGCGGCGCCTCCACCACCACCCGCCCCGGGCCCTCGTACACCGCCCCGCTCACCGTGTCGTACCAGCGCCCCGGCGGCAGCCGCACCGCCCGCCGCGCCACCCCCGGCTCCAGTACCGGCGCCACCAGCAGGGCGTCGCCGAGCAGGAAGGCGTCCTCGCAGTCCCGCAGCCCCCGGTCCCCGGGCGAGGCCCACCAGAGCGGGCGTACGTACGGCGCACCCGTCAGTGCCGCCAGCCGCGCCAGGGTCACCCAGTACGGCCGCAACCGCTCCCGCTCCACCAGCACCCTCCGCGCCCCCGCCAGCACCTCCGCCCCGAACTCCCACGGCTCACGGCGCCCCGCGTCGATCGCCGCGTGCGTGCGGAACAGCGGCAGGTACGCCCCCAGCTGGAACCACCGCAGATACAGCTCGGGCGACGGCGACCCGTCGAACCCGCCCACATCGGGACCCGAGTACGGCACCCCGCACAGCCCGAGCCCCAGGACCAGCGCCAACGACGCCCGCAGCCCCGGCCAGCCCGTCGCCACGTCACCGGACCAGGTGCCCCCGTACCGCTGCATCCCCGCCCAGCCCGAGCGCGAGAACAGGAACGGCCGCTCCTGCGGCCGCAGCCGCGCCAGCCCCTCGTACCCGGCCCGCGCCATCGCCAGGCCGTACACGTTGTGCGCCTCCCGGTGGTCGCCGCCGCGCCCCTCCAGCGCGTGGAGCGCCGACCGGGGCAGCGACGGATCACCGAACGCCGCGAACGACACCGGCTCGTTCATGTCGTGCCACACCCCGGAGAACCCCTGCGCCAGCCGCTCCGCGTACAGCCCGCCCCACCACTCCCGCACGCCCGGATCCGTGAAGTCCGGATACACGCACTCACCCGGCCACACCTCCCCGCGCACCTCCCGTCCCCGGGCGTCCCGGACGAACGCGCCCGAAGCGCCCACCGCCCGGCCGGAGTCGTAGACCGCGTTCCCCCCGGCCGCCGCGACCGCCGGGTCCACGATCGACACGAGCCGCACCCCGGCCTCCCGCAACTCCCCGGCGAGCCCCGGCAGATCCGGGAACCGCCCGCGGTCCACCGTGAACACCCGGTGCGCGTCGTAGTGGTCGATGTCCAGATGCAGCACCGACAGCGGCAGCCCCCGCTCCCGGTACCCCGCCACGATCCGCCGGACCTCCCGCTCCGACCCGAACCCCCACCGGGCGTGCTGCGGACCCAGCGCCCAGGACGGCGGCACCGCGGCCGCCCCCGTCAGCGCCGACCAGCCCGCCAGCACCCGGGCCGGCGTACCCGCCACCGCCCAGCAGCGCAGCGGCCCGCCCTCCACCCGCACCTCCGAGGCGCCCGGCCGGTCGTGCCCGGACCCCGCACCCTCCCGCCCCTCCCGCAACGACACCCGGCCCGCCCAGGAGTTGTCGTAGAAGACCAGGTGAGTCCCCGCGTCCGCCACCACCAGCTGCGCCGGCATCGTCAGGTACAGCGGATCGTCCCCCGGCCCGAACCGCCCGCCCGGATCCGTGTTCCACAGCGCGTAGGACCCGTCCCGCAGCCGAGGCCCCGCCGCCCGTCCGCCCATCCCGAAGAACCGCGCGTCCGCCGGAACCTCCGAACGCTGCACCCACCGCGCGTCCCCGCCCGCCACCGGCTCCCACCAGCGCGGCGGCAGCTCCCGGCGCAGCACCACCCCGCCCGGCGTCCGCAGCTCCACCGCCCCGTGCCGCGACACCGCGACCGTCAGCCGCTCCGCCACCACCTGCCAGCCCCCGTCCGTACCCGGCTCCAGCAGCGCCCGCGGATCCGCGGCGGGCGCCTCCCCGTCCACCGCGTACGACGGCCCCGGCCCCGCCCCGTCCCACCCCCAGAACACCGCCCCGCCCACCGCCACCCGGATCCGCAGCTCCGAACGGGCGAACCGCACCACACCGCCCCCGGGCCCCGGCTCCGCACCCGTCACCGGACCCGGCACCCGCGCCCGCTCCGCCCCGCGCCCCG
>NZ_JAAGNI010000447.1 GCF_010550605.1 Streptomyces sp. SID9727 | reverse complement strand
GGTGCGTGCGCCGGATGCCGGCCAGGCCCCGCCGCTTCCCGTCCCGGCCGCAGCCGCGCTCGTACCCCTTCGGCTGGCGGCTGGACGACCTCGGGCCGCACTGGGCGAGCAGCCGGCCGCTGGAACCGCTGCCGGACGAGACCGCCGTCCGGCCGGGGCCCGAGGGCGGCTGAGGCGCACGGTCAGGCGAGGTCGAAGCGGGCCAGCAGTTCCCGGGCTTCCACGGTGCTGTGGTGTTCGGGGCCGTGGGAGGCGAGGCACGCGGCATGGCCGGCGCCGGCCCGGGCCCGGGCCTCCGTGACGCGACCCAGTTCCAGCAGGGCGGTGGCGGCGATCACGTGCACCACACCGGCCTGCGGAAGCCGATGCTTCTCGGGCAGGGCACGACGCAGCTCTTCGGCGCGTTCGGCCTCGGCGAGGGCCTCCTCGTGGCGTGCCTGGCCGTTGAGGCTGCGGGCCAGGCCGAGCTGGAGCGTCACGCGGACGGGGTGGGTCTCGCCCGGCTCCGCCAGCGCGTCACGCGCGAGCGCCTCGGCCCTCACGTGCTCCCCCTGTGCGTTGAGGGCGTAGACGAGTCCGTTGGTGGCGGCGGCCGTGACGAGCCGCATGTCCTCGTCCGTGGTGCCGGCCGCGGCGCGGACGACGGCCTCGCACTCCGCCTGGGACTCGGCGTACCGGCCCGCCGCGGCCAGCTGCTGTGCGCGGTCGGAGCGGAGTTTCAGGGTCTGCCAGTGCTCGGCGCCGTAGAACTCTTGGGAGACCGCGAAGGCCTCCTCGTACTCGCTGACGGCCTCGGTGTGGCGGCCCTGGGCTCCGGCCGAGAGGGCGGCCACCGTCCGCGCCACCACCAGTTCCTCCCCGCTCCGCGACGACCGGACCACGGCACGCGCCGCCTTCTCCGCCTCGGCGTACTGCCCGGAGTGGTACAGCTCGGCGACCCGGAAGACGGGGGACTGCTTCGTGCGTCTGACGCGTGATCGGAAGAACTTCATGCCCGGAGCTTAGGGAGGGGGCGCGCGGGGTCCGGCAACGGGTGGGTGCTTCCGGCTCAGGCGGCGAGCAGGGGGACCAGGCAGCGGCGGGCGAAGTCGCGGACCTGGGTGTCGTCGTCCAGTTCGAAGCAGCTGACCGGGTTGAGGAGGAAGGAGACGGTGATCCGCACCATGAGCTCGGCCACCGGGGTCGGGTCGGTCTCCGGACCGCCCTCCAGCCGCCGGACCTCACGCAGCCTGCCTGCCAGATAGCTCCGGATCGCGAGGAAGGCGGGGCCGCTCTCCACGGTGAGGAACGGCAGCATGGTCTCGGGCTCCAGGCGCAGCAGCCCGCCGACGAGCGGGTGCTCGCGGATGTGCCGCAGTACGGCGGCGAAGCCCTCCACCAGCCGGTCCTCGGGGGTGGGCAGCGCGGCGACGGCCTCGTCCACCTCCTCCACGAACCTGCGGTACTCGCGCAGCAGGCACGCGGACACCAGGCTGTCCTTGTTGCCGATCCGCCGGTACACGGTCACCCGCGAGACACCGGCGCGCCTGGCGACGTCGTCCACGGTGGAGCGGCGCAGCCCGAAGGTCATGAACTGCTCGCGCGCCGCGTCGAGGATCTGCTCCCCCAGCGCGTCGGCGGGCGCGCCGGGCCCCGCCTCTTCCCTGCCGTGTACCCCCATGAGCCCTCCCCGGTCCGCCCGCACACGCCGTAACAGAGTGACACGGGGCGTACTTCCGTACCAGGCCGGGGCGGGGCGGCCACCGTTCGCGGTGACCGCCCCGCCCCGGGAGTGGGTCAGTCGCAGGTACCGGCGAACGTGCTCCGGGTCACCACATCAGTGGCCGCCGCGCTCGTGTCGAGCCAGGCGATGCGGCTGCCGTCACCGAGCGACGGGGCCAGCTGGGCACCGGATGAGCAGGAGACCCGGGTGAAGCCGTCGACGCCGGCGAGGACGTCCTCGACCGTGGCGACCTTCACCTTGCCGGGGCCGGACCAGGAGCCGAGCGCGCCCCAGAGGTCGAACGTCGAGTACGCGAAGTACTTCTCGTTGACGGAGAACTGGGCGAGGAAGACGTTCGACGGGTGGCGCAGCTTCGCCGCCTTGGAGAGGTCGTCCAGGGGGGCCGAGACGAAGCCGGTGCTCGGGATCAGGAAGCCGCCGGTCTCCCGCCAGAACACGCGGTCCGAGGTGAGCTGGATGTCGGTGACGGAGTCGAAGAGGAAGCCGGTGATCCGCTTGGTCTGCGTGGTGCCCTTGGCGATGTCGTAGACGTACACATAGGTGCCGTCACCGCCGGCCCAGGCGATCCGGCCGTTCTTCATCGCGAGCCGGGCCGCCTTGGTGCCCGCCTCCGGGGTGACATTGACCGTCCTGCCCCCGGCGGTGCGGAGCATGACGTCCTGCTCGCCGTCGGGGGTGGTGCTGATGTAGGCGAGCGCTCCGCGGTCGGTCACCGGCTCGGTCTCGTCCGCACCGGGGAGGTCGACCAGCTTCTTGATCGCACCCTGGCCCTTGTCGCCGGCGCGGTAGACGCCGATGCCGTCGGCGGTGACGCGGGTGAAGACGACGCGGTCGTCGTCCAGGGACGGGTCCAGCAGGTAGGCGTCCTTCTCGGCCAGTTCGTGGCGGGGCTTCTTGCCGAAGCGCCCGACGGTGATGCCGAACGCGGCACCGCCCCGGTCCCAGGCGACGGCGTCGCCGTGGCTGATGGCGTAGACATCGCCGTTGATCTGGGCGGCCTGCTCGTCGACGCCGCTGTACACCTCGTAGGCGGGCAGGACGTCGGCGCCGATGGTGGTCCCGTCGTGGGTGCCGCCCTTGTGCTCCCAGTCCTTCTCGATGCCGTGGGCGTCGAACGCGTCGGCGATGGCGGCGAGGTCGTGCTGGGAGACGTCCAGCGACCTGGCGGCCAGGGTGACCGCGTTGCGCATGTCGGTGAAGCCGGACAGCGGGGTGAGGTAGTTCTGCGCGGAGCGGTAGACGATCCGGTCGGCGAGGACCGGGTCGAGGTTCCTGCGCATGTCCCACAGCGCGCCGCCGACGATGGTGGAGTTGTAGTGCACCCCGCCGTTGTCGATGTCGAGCGGGATGGGCTGGTAGTCCTTCTGCGCGTCGCGCCCGTCGTTCAGATCGCGCAGCGCGCAGTCCTCCAGCGGCTTGGTGCCGTTGCAGAGGTACTCGCCGATGAGACCGGACGTGGGGTCGCTCATCGCGATGCCCTTGTCGGCGGTCTCCATGGCGTTGCCGAAGTAGTCGGATATCGCCTCGTTGAGCGCGCCGGACTGGTTGAGGTAGACGAGGCCCGCTGAGTGCTCGGTGACGCCGTGCGTCATCTCGTGGCCGACGACGTCCAGGCCGACGGAGAGCGGTACGCCGTCCATGTGGCCGTAGACCATCTTGGAGCCGTCCCAGAACGCGTTGGCGTAGTCCTTGCCGTTCGCGGCCACGTTGACGACGGAGGAGATGGTGCCGCCCTTCCCGTCGACGCCGTCCCGGCCGATCTGCTTCTTGTAGTACTCGTAGACCTTCACGGCGTTGAGGTGCGCGTCCACCGCGCCGGAGGTGGTGTTCGCGCCGTCGAAGCGGGTGCTCGCGGAGGTGGCGAGCGGGACATCGTCGGTGACCGGGCCGCCGGCGACGAGGGTGTAGTCCTTGCGCTGCGCGTCGTACGTCCGGATCTGGCCGCCGGTGCTCGGGTACATGGTCCGGGTGGAGTCGACCAGCGTGTACGAGCCGTCCGTCTCCTTGTTGATGTCGAGCGGCGTCTCGGTGCCGTCGACGCGGACACCGGTTCCGCGCGCGGGTGATGCCTCGGCCGCGTCGATGTTGTTGTACGAGAGGGCGATGCCGCCCACCCGGGCGTCGACGAACACCTCCTGCCGCACCGGGCTGCCGTTCGACAGTCCGCCGGTGACGGTGAAGTGCCAGGCCAGCCGGCCGCCCCGGGCGTCGGGCAGCACCGTGAGGCCGTGTGCCTCGGTCTTCGCGCCGCGCACCTTGGAGAGCGTGCCGTCCAGGGTGAACATCCGCTGCTTCGCCGTGGCTTCGCTCACCTCGGCGGTCGTCGGGACCGTGAGGTCCGTGTAGAGGGTGCCGGTCGCGGAGGTGACCTGCTGGCCGCCGTCGGCCGCCTGGGTCTGCACCGCGTACTCGGCGCCGAAGACGGGGACGCCGTCGTGCTTCTGCTGGAAGCGCACCGAGGACTGCGTGCCCTCCTTGGTGGTCCTGACCGTCTTCAGGTCGGAGACCGGGACCTTGTACGTGTCCTGGTGCGCCTCCAGATGGGCGCGGGCGGCCTCGGCCGGGGTGCCCCGGCGGGCCGACTTGTCCAGGCCCCGGGTCATCGCCGGGGCGACACCCACGGGCGCGGTGGCCGTCTCGGGCGCCGGACCGGCGTCGTCCGCCCAGGCCGGCGCGGCCAGCAGGGCCGCACCGGTGGCGGCGGCGACCACCCCGGCCGCCAGTATTCGCAGCCCACTCGTTCGTCTCACGGGACCTCCCCATCGCACACCGTCGCCCGGGCCGTCGGGGCGGCCCAGGCGCTGACGTGCTGATCGTTCGTCATGGGGAGAGGGGCGGACAAGCGATCTCGCTGGCGCGAAGGCGCCGTGGCGCAATTGCGCCTCTAAGGCGCTACGGTTCCACCGAGTTGTCCGGTCCGCCGGGCAGCCACCCGGCGCGCGCCGCGTGCCAGCCGAGCTGGAACCGGGTCACCGCGCCCACCTCGTCCATCAGCGTGTGCAGCCTGCGCTGCACGGTGCGGTGCCCCATGCCGAGCTGGCGGGCGATCGCGGCGTCGGTCAGGCCGATGTGGAGCAGGGCCACGATCTGCCGGTCGATCGAATCGAGTTCGTGCTCGGCGCTCTCCTCGGCACCGGTCAGGTCCAGCCGTCGGCCCCGCTCGAAGTGCTGCTCGAAGAGCGAGACGAGGGCGGTGAGCAGGCCGGTGCGGTGGACGACGAGCGCCACCGGTTCCGTCTCGCGCTCCGGGTCCAGGGGCAGCAGGGCGATGCGGCGGTCCACGATGGCGAGCTTGATCGGGAGCTTCTCGGTGACGGAGATGTGCTGGCCCTGGGCGACGCAGGAGGCCAGCAGATGGGCCGCCTGCGGGTCCTCCAGCCATTCCCGTTCCACGACGGTACGGACGTTCACGCCGCGGTCGGTCAGCTCGGCGTCCACCTCGTCGTGGTTGTCCGCGAAGCTGAGTACCGGGGGCACGTGCCGGGCGGGGACCAGGGTGCATACCTCGGTCCTGGCCTGCCGCTGCATGGTCAGCAGCCGCCGCCTGATCGCCGCGGGCCCCGACAGCACCTCCACCGGCGCACCGGCCCCGTACAGCTGGGCGGAGCGGTGCCGTTCGGCGAGGTCGCCCACGAGCGATTCCACCCGGTGCAGTGCGGAGCGCCGCGACTCCAGGAGCGGGCCGAGCGCGAGGACGGGCGAGGCGGCCCGGTAGCGGACGACGCCCTCCGCGTCCGGCCGCTCGGCGCTGGCGAGACCGCGCTCCACGAGCGAGTCGAGGACGGGCGCGGCGGCGGTGCCGTCCAGCAGGGTCTCGAAGACGCCGCGCTCGCTGTCGGGGCGGTCCACGAGCAGCCGGTAGACCGCGTCCTCCTCGGGCCCGAGCCCGAGCAGGGTCAGCAAGGACGCGTCCACCTGCCGTCCCGCACCCTCCGGCGCCCCGGCCGCTCCCGCCCCGCCACCCGTCACTGACCGCCCCTTCCCCAGACGGCGGTCAGATTATCGGGTGGCTGCGGGGCGGCGGCCGGCCGCGTATCAGTCGAAGTCGTACACGGTCACGGGCACCCCCCGGTCCGCCAGCCTGCCGGCCACGAGCGGCTCGATCCGGGACCACGTACCGCCCGCGAGGCCGCAGCCGATCCGGGGCATGTGCACGGAGGCGCCCAGCTCCAGGGCGTGGCCGGCCACGGCGGCGAGGCCGGTGTCGATGGCCTCGTAGCGCACCGGAACGCCCTTGCTCCCCCGGCGCATCCCGTGCTGGCCCACCAGGTTGGCCACCTGGACGAACGGGGAGACCCGGACGAACTGCACCGCGCCGAGGCCGAAGTCGTTCCGGGCGCGCTCGCGGTGCCAGGTGCGGTACGCGGCCTCCGGTTCGGACCAGCGGCGCGAGAGGGCGAGGACGAAGCCCTTGCCCCAGCCGCCGAGGTCGTTGCAGACGTGGACGATGATCTTGACGCCCTTGCCCTGCGGCGAGGTCGCGTCCCCCCGTACGTACCTGATCTCGGACATGTCCTCAGGCTAGGGGGCGGCACGGACAGTGGCCCGGCGCCACTTTCACATCGGTGGTGAGACAGCAATACTGTTGCACCGGTACCGGACACGAGGAGCGGACATGGCGACCGAGGCCGAGGAGCCGAAGCTCACCGTCGACGAGCTGGCGGCCCGCGCCGGGGTGACCGTGCGGACGGTGCGGTTCTACAGCACCCGGGGCCTGCTGCCGCCGCCGGTGATCGGACCGCGCCGGGTCGGGCACTACGGGCACGACCACCTGTCGCGGCTGGCGCTCATCGAGGAGCTTCAGCACCAGGGCATGACGCTCGCCGCGATCGAACGCTACCTGGAGCAGTTGCCGCCCGATCTGAGCGCCCACGATCTGGCCATCCACCGCGCGCTCGTCGCGTCCTGGGCGCCGGACTCGGCGGAGGACGCCTCGCGGGCGGAGCTGGAGCGGCGGGCCGGGCGGCCGCTCGGGGACCAGGACCTCGACCGGCTGGCCGCGATGGGGGTGCTGGAGCGGTCGGCGCCCGGGGACGGGGTCTTCCGGGTCGACCCGGGGCTGCTGCGGCTCGGTGTGGAACTGCTCGACGTGCCGATCGCGCACGAGACGATCCTCGCCGCCCGTACGGTCCTCATGGAGCACACCCGGTCCGCCGCGCAGGAGCTGACCCGGCTCTTCCGGGACGAGGTGTGGAATCCGTACCGGGAGCGGGAGGCGGACCCCGAGCACGTCAAGGCGATGAAGTCGCTCTCCGCGCACATGCAGCCGATGGTGCTCCAGGCCCTGGTGACCGCGTTCCAGCGGTCGCTGAAGGAGGAGCTGCGGGCGGCGTTCACCGCCGAGTGAAACGCGTCGGGTGCCGTACCGCCCGGGAACGGCGGTACGGCACCCGGCGCGGCGGGTCAGTCGTGGAAGGTCTCGCCCTTCTCCGCCTTCTCCACCAGCAGCGCGGGCGGCAGGAAGCGGTCCCCGTAGCGCTCGGCGAGTTCCCGGGCGCGGGCCACGAAGCCGGGCAGGCCGCCCTCGTAGCCGTTGATGTACTGGAGCACGCCGCCGGTCCACGGCGGGAAGCCGATGCCCATGATGGAGCCGATGTTGGCGTCGGCGACGGTGATCAGGACGTTCTCCTCCAGGCAGCGGACGCTGTCCAGCGCCTCGGAGAAGAGCATGCGCTCTTGCATGTCGGTGAAGGAGATGTCCGTACCGGGTCGCGTGCCGTGTCCGTCCGGGGAGTGCCCCCCGGAACCCCCGAAATGCTCGCGCAGGCCCGGCCACAGGCGGGTGCGCCTGCCGCTCTCGTCGTACTCGTAGAAGCCCGCGCCGCCGCTGCGGCCGGGGCGGCCGAACTCGTCCACCATCCGGTCGATCACCTCGTCCGCCGGGTGGCCGGGCCAGGTGCCGCCCGCCTCCTCGACGGCCTTGCGGGTCTCGTCGCGGATCTTGCGCGGCAGCGTGAGGGTCAGCTCGTCCATCAGGGAGAGCACCTTGGCCGGGTAGCCGGCCTGCGCGGCGGCCTGCTCGACGGAGGCGGGCTCGACGCCCTCGCCGACCATGGCGACGCCCTCGTTGATGAACTGGCCGATGACCCGCGAGGTGAAGAAGCCGCGCGAGTCGTTGACGACGATCGGGGTCTTCCTGATCCGGCGGACCAGGTCGAACGCGCGGGCCAGCGCCTCGTCGCCGGTCTTCTCGCCCTTGATGATCTCGACCAGCGGCATCTTGTCGACCGGCGAGAAGAAGTGCAGCCCGATGAAGTCGACGGGGCGCGAGACGCCTTCGGCGAGCACGGTGATCGGGAGGGTGGAGGTGTTGGAGCAGAGCAGCGCGTCGGGCTCGACGACGTCCTGGATCTCCTGGAACACCTTGTGCTTGAGGGCGGTGTCCTCGAAGACGGCCTCGATCACGGCGTCGCAGCCCGCGAGGTCGGCGACCTCGGCGGTCGGGGTGATCCGGGCCAGCAGCTCGTCGCGCTTCGCCTCGGTGGTACGGCCCCTGGACAGCGCCTTGTCGAGCAGCTTCTCGCTGTACGCCTTGCCCTTGGCGGCGGCTTCGGCGGAGACGTCCTTGAGGACGACCTCGATCCCGGCCTTGGCGCAGGAGTACGCGATGCCCGCGCCCATCATGCCGGCGCCGAGGACGGCGACCTTGCGGACCTGGCGCTCCTCGACGCCCTTGGGGCGACTGGCTCCCGAGTTGACGGCCTGGAGGTCGAAGAAGAACGCCTGGATCATGTTCTTGGAGACCTGGCCGGTGACCAGCTCGGTGAAGTACCGGGCCTCGATGGTCAGGGCGGTCTCGAAGTCGACCTGGGAGCCCTCGACGGCCGCGGCGAGGATGTTGCGCGGCGCCGGCATGGGCGCGCCCGCGATCTGCTTCTTCAGGTTCGACGGGAACGCCGGCAGGTTCGCGGCGAACTTCGGGTGCGACGGGGTGCCGCCGGGGATCCTGTAGCCCTTGACGTCCCAGGGCTGCTGGGACTCGGGGTGGGCGTCGATGAAGGCGCGGGCCTTGTCCAGCATCTCCTCGGGCGTGGCGGCGACCTCGTGGACGAGGCCGTTCTCCAGTGCCCTGCGGGGGGTGTACTGGGTGCCCTGGAGGAGGACCTTGAGGAGGGCGTCCGCGATGCCCATGAGGCGTACGGTGCGGGTGACGCCGCCGCCCGCGGGGAGCAGGCCGAGGGTGACCTCGGGGAGGCCGATGCGGGAGCCGGGCGCGTCGAGGGCGATGCGGTGGTGGGCGGCGAGCGCGATCTCGTAACCGCCGCCGAGGGCCGCGCCGTTGATGGCGGCGACGACGGGCTTGCCGAGGGTCTCGATGCGGCGCAGCGAGTTCTTGATGGCGGTGCCGGTGTCGAACGCGAGCTGCGCGTTCGAAGGACCGATCCTGATCATTTCCTTGAGGTCGCCGCCGGCGAAGAAGGTCTTCTTGGCGGAGGTGTAGATGATGCCCCGGATGGAGTCCTTCTCGGCCTCGGCGCGGTCGGCGATGGCCGCGATGGAGTCCTTGAACGCCTGGTTCATCGTGTTGGCGGACTGGTTGGGGTCGTCCAGTACGAGGGTGACGACGCCGGTCTCGTCCTGTTCCCAGCGGATGGTCGTGCTCTCGGTCATGGGTTTGTCTTCTCCGTAGGAAGGGGACGGTCAGAGACGCTCGATGACGGTGGCGATGCCCATGCCGCCGCCCACGCACAGGGTGGCGAGGCCGTAGCGCTTGTCCTGGCGCTCCAGCTCGTCGACGAGGGTGCCGAGGATCATGGCGCCGGTGGCGCCCAGCGGGTGGCCGAGCGCGATGGCGCCGCCGTTGACGTTGACCTTGTCGAGGGAGACGCCCATGTCCCGGACGAACCGCAGGACGACCCCGGCGAAGGCTTCGTTGATCTCGATGAGGTCGATGTCGTCGATGGTCAGCCCGGCCTTGGCGAGCGCCTTGCGGGTGGCGGGGGCGGGTCCGGTGAGCATGATGGTCGGCTCGGAGCCGGAGACGGCGGCGGAGACGATACGTGCGCGCGGGGTCAGGCCGTAGCGCTCGCCGATCTCCTGGTTGCCGATGGCCACCAGGGAGGCGCCGTCCACGATGCCGGAGGAGTTGCCCGCGTGGTGGACGTGGTCGATCTTCTCGACCCAGTGGTACTTCTGGAGCGCCACCGCGTCGAAGCCGCCCATCTCGCCGATCGTCGCGAACGAGGGCTTGAGCGCGGCGAGCGAGTCGGCGGTGGTGCCGGGGCGCATGTGCTCGTCGTGGTCGAGGACGACGAGGCCGTTGCGGTCCTTGACGGGGACGACGGACCGCGCGAAGCGGTTCTCCTTCCACGCCTCGGCGGCCCGTTCCTGGGAGAGCGCGGCGTACTCGTCCACGTCGCGGCGGGAGAAGCCCTCGATGGTGGCGATGAGGTCGGCACCGATGCCCTGCGGGGCGAAGCCGGTCTCGAAGTTGGTCATCGGGTCCATCGCCCAGGCACCGCCGTCGGAGCCCATCGGCACGCGGGACATCGACTCGACGCCACCTGCGAGGATCAGGTCCTCCCAGCCGGAGCGCACCTTGGCGGCAGCCAGGTTGACGGCTTCGAGGCCCGAGGCGCAGAAGCGGTTCTCCTGGACGCCGGCGACGGTGTCGGGCAGGCCCGCCGCGATGGCGGCGATCCGGGCGATGTCGGAGCCCTGGTCGCCGAGCGGGCTGACCACGCCGAGGACGATGTCGTCGACGGCGGCCGGGTCCAGGCCCGGGAAGCGGTTCCGGATCTCGTGGATCAGGCCGACGACGAGGTCGATGGGCTTGGTGCCGTGCAGGGCGCCGTTGGCCTTGCCGCGCCCGCGCGGGGTGCGGATCGCGTCGTAGACGAATGCTTCGGTACTCAAGACAGCTGCCTTTCGAGGGTGGTGGCGCGAACGTGGTCCGGGGAGGCGGGTCAGGCGAGCAGCGAGCGGCCGATGATCTCCTTCATGATCTCGGTCGTGCCGCCGTAGATGGTCTGGATGCGGCCGTCGGTGAACGCCCGGGCCACCGGGTACTCCGCCATGTAGCCGTAGCCGCCGTGGAGTTGCAGGCAGCGGTCGGCGACGCGCTTCTGCAGTTCGGTCGCCCACCACTTCGCCATCGAGGCGTGCACGGCGTCGAGGGTGCCGTCGGAGTGGTCCACGATGCACCGGTCGAGGAAGGCCCGGGTGACGGCGCACTCGGTGGCCATCTCCGCGATCTCGAAGCGGATGTGCTGGAGCTTGGCGAGCGGCCGGCCGAACGCCTCGCGCTCCTTGACGTACGCGGTGGTGATCTCCAGGAGGTGCTCGGCGGCGGCGATCCCGGCGACGGCTATGCCCATGCGTTCCTGGGCGAGGTTGGTCATCAGGTGGATGAAGGCACCGTCGCGCTCACCGAGCAGGTTCTCCTTGGGGACGCGTACGTCGTTGAAGAACAGTTCGGCGGTGTCCTGGGACTTCTGGCCGATCTTGTCGAGGTTGCGGCCCCGCTCGAAGCCCTCCGCCCCGCGCTCGACCACGATCAGCGAGAGGCCCTTGGCGCCGCCCTCCGGTGTGGTCTTCGCGACGACGACCACCAGATCGGCCAGGATGCCGTTGGAGATGAAGGTCTTGGAACCGTTGAGCAGCCAGTGGTCCCCCTTGTCCTCGGCGGTGGTGCGGATGCCCTGGAGGTCGGAGCCGGCGCCGGGTTCGGTCATGGCGATGGCGGTGATGGTCTCGCCGCTGCAGAAGCCGGGCAGCCAGCGCCGCTTCTGCTCGTCGGTGGCGAGGCCGGTGAGGTACGGGCCGATGATGTCGTTGTGCAGCCCGAGCGCGATTCCGGGCGTGCCGGCCCGGGTGAACTCCTCGGCCAGGACCGCGCTGTAGCGGAAGTCGGTGGTGCCGCCGCCCCCGTACTCCTCGGGCACGGCGAGGCCGAGGAGGCCCTGCCGGCCGGCGGCGCGCCACGCCTCGCGGGAGACGATGCCGTCCTTCTCCCACTGCTCGTAGTGCGGAAGGACCTCCTTGGCGAGGAAGGTGCGCACGGTCTCACGGAACGCGTCGTGCTCTTCGGTGAAGATCTGCCGCTGCATCAGGGAGTGGTGTCCTTCCGGGTGGTCCGCAGGCCGGGCACGTCCCAGTCGGCGGCGACGGCTTCGGTGTCCGCGCCCGGCAGGGCGGGAGAGGTGCGCACGGACGTGGGCGTGGCCGAGAAGCGGGGCGCGGGCGCGGGCTGGGTGAGTCCGCCGTGCTCCACGAAGGTGGCGCGGGCGGCGAGGTGGGGGTGGTGCGGGGCCTCGCGGAGCGAGAGGACGGGCGCGACGCAGGCGTCCGACCCGTCGAAGACCTCGGTCCATGCGGCGCGGGTGCGGGTGCGGAACCGGTCCGCGACGGCGGCGCGCAGTTCGTCCCAGCGGGCCGGGTCGTTCCGGTCCGGGGCGGTGTCCGCGATGCCGAGGAGCTGGACGAACTCGTCGTAGAACCGCTGCTCCAGCGGGCCCACCGCCATGTACTGCCCGTCGGCGGTCTCGTACGAGCCGTAGAACGGGCAGCCTCCGTCCAGCAGGTTGGCGCCGCGCCGGTCCTGCCAGCCGCCGGCCGCGAGCATGCCGTGGATCATCGTGGCGAGGTGGGCGGCGCCGTCCACGATCGCCGCGTCGACCACCTGTCCGGTGCCGCCGGGGGTACGGGCGTGCTGGAGGGCGGCGAGGACGCCGACGACGAGGTAGAGCGAGCCGCCCGCGTAGTCGCCGAGCAGGTTGGCGGGGACGGTGGGCGGCTCCTCCGGTCCGCCGATCATGGAGAGGGTGCCGGTGAGCGCGATGTACGCGATGTCGTGCCCGGCGCGCTCGGCGAGCGGCCCGTCCTGGCCCCAGCCCGTCATCCGCCCGTAGACCAGTTTCGGGTTGCGGGCCAGGCAGGCTTCGGGGCCGACGCCGAGGCGTTCCGCGACGCCCGGCCGGTAGCCCTCGATGAGGACGTCGGCGCGTGCTGCCAGGTCGAGGACGGTGTCCGGGCCGTCCGGGGCCTTGAGGTCCACGAGCACGGAGCGCTTGTTGCGGTTGGTGAGGTCGCGGGCCGGGTCGATGCCGAGTCCGGCACCGCCGGGGCGGTCGACGCGCACCACGTCGGCCCCCAGATCGGCCAGGAGCATCGCGGCGAACGGACCGGGGCCGATGCCGGCGAGCTCCACCACCCGAAGGCCGCCGAGCGGGCCGCGCGGACCGTTACCTGTACTCGCCATCGAGCCCCCAGCGGTATGACACAACTGATGTAACATCGATGATGCTAAGAACGCACCGCGCTCCGCACAACCCCCTGGGCCGAGCAAGCGCTTAGTTCTTCTCGCGGTTCCTCATGGATACTCCCCCATGACCCCCTCCCGCCCGCACACCGCCACGGCGGCCGCGCTAACCTCTGCTCGCTCCGTCCGGCGCCGTCCTCCGTGGAGGCTTTCGTGAACAGGCAGAACGGGCCCGCACGCCCCTATGACGTAGTCCTCTTCGGTGCCACCGGCTTCGTGGGCGCGCTCACCGCCGAGTATCTGGCCCGGCACGCCCCCGCGGGCTGCCGCTGGGCCCTCGCCGGACGCGACCGCGCCAAGCTGGAGGCGCTGCGCACCCGGCTGACCGCCCTCGATCCGCGCTGCGCGGACCTGCCGCTCATCCAGGCGGACGCCTCCGACGCCGGTTCCCTGCGCGCGCTGGCCGAGTCCGCGCACGTGGTGGCCACGACCGTCGGCCCCTACGTCTGGTACGGCGAGCGGCTGGTCGCCGCCTGCGCGGAGGCGGGGACGGACTACACGGACCTGACGGGCGAGCCGGAGTTCGTGGACCGGATGTACGTGGCGTACGACGCCCGGGCCCGCGAGACCGGCGCGCGCGTCGTGCACGCCTGCGGCTTCGACTCCGTACCGCACGACCTCGGCGCCTACTTCACGGTCCGGCAGCTGCCCGAGGACGTGCCGCTGCGCGTCGACGGGTTCGTCCGCAGCAACGCCGTCTTCTCCGGCGGTACGTTCGCCTCGGCGCTCACCGCGATGGGCCGGGGCGCGCAGACGGCCCGCGCCGCGAAGGAGCGCCGGCTGCACGAACCCCGGCCGGCCGGCCGCCGCGTCCACGCCC
>NZ_JAAGNI010000440.1 GCF_010550605.1 Streptomyces sp. SID9727 | reverse complement strand
TCCGGCGACGCCCGCGCGCTCGTCCGGCGCGTCCGCGAGCGGGGCGGCACCGTCGTCGCCGCCGGCGGCTGCTTCGACCTGCTGCACGCCGGACACGTCCAACTGCTCCAGGCCGCCCGCCGGGCCGGTGACTGCCTCGTCGTCTGCGTCAACTCCGACGCCTCCGTCCGGCGCCGCAAGGGCGGCGGGCGGCCCGTGGTGCCGGCCGAGGACCGGGTCCGCGTCCTGCTGGCACTCGACTGCGTGGACGCCGTCGCCGTCTTCGACGAGGACACCCCCGAACGCCTTCTGGACGACCTGCGCCCGGACATCTGGGCCAAGGGCGGCGACTACGCCCTCACCGACCTCCCCGAGACCGCCCTGGTGGAGAGCTGGGGCGGGCAGGTGGTGCTCCTGCCCTACCTCGACGGACGCTCCAGCACCCGCCTGGCCGAGCGGGCCGCCGGCCGTCCCGGCGCCCCCACCCGGCGGTGAGCCCGGTGGCCGAGACCCGCCCGGCCCCCTCGGGCGACCGCCCGGCCGTCCTCGTCCTGCGGGCCCTCGGCCTCGGCGACCTGCTGGCAGCGGTACCGGCGCTGCGGGGCGTACGACGCGCCTTCCCGGAGTACGAGACGGTGCTCGCCGCCCCGGGCAGCCTGGCGGCGGCGGTCCGGGCGACCGGAACCGTGGACGTCCACTTCGCCACACCCGAGAACGGCCGCCAGGTCCCCTCACTGGACCACTGGCCGGGCCCGCCCCCCGCCGTCGCCATCGACCTGCACGGCAACGGACCCCTCAGCCACGACGCACTCGCCGCGCTCGGCCCCGGCCGGACGCTCTCCTTCGCCCGCCCCGAAGCGGACCACCCCGACCCGCCCCACTGGCGGCGCGACGAGCACGAGCGGCTGCGCTGGTGCCGGTTCCTGGCCGCGTACGGCATCCCCGCCGACCCCGCCGACGTCCGCGTCCCGCCA
>NZ_JAAGNI010000423.1 GCF_010550605.1 Streptomyces sp. SID9727 | reverse complement strand
CGCCGGCCCGCACGGGCGGCCGGCCGCGCTCGACGAGCCGCCGCACGAGCATCACCAGCTCGCCCGGCTCGAACGGCTTGGCCAGGAAAGCGTCCACCCCGGCGGCGACCCCGTGGTCCACCTCGTACGGCGTGCAGGCGCTGACGATCGCGAGCGGCAGGTGCCCGGTGCGCGGATCGGACCGCAGCCGGCCGGCCGTCTGGAGGCCGTCGAGCCGGGGCATGACCACATCGAGCGTGATCACGTCGGGGCGGACCCGGTGCACGAGATCCAGACACTCGACACCGTCGCCCGCGGTCACGACCTCGAAGCCCTCCAGCTCGAGATTGACCCTGATCAACTGCCGGATGACCTTGTTGTCGTCGACAACAAGCACGCGGCCGCATGCCCCAGACACCCTTCGAGAGTAGGCGCGGCGGAAGAGCTGCGTCCGGGTTTTGCCCACTTCCGCCCCGGAGGAGCGGCCCCGGGGTTGGCTGAATGTGTGTACGAGGGGGCGCGGGCTCTGCCGCGATGACGCGGAATACCTGTTCACGGGCACCCCGTCGGAGCTGGTAGTGTTTCACCCGTCGCAGAGCAGCACAGCGATACGCCCCCGTAGCTCAGGGGATAGAGCATCGGCCTCCGGAGCCGGGTGCGCAGGTTCGAATCCTGCCGGGGGCACTTCGGAAGAAGTGCCAAAGAGGTTCTTGACTCGCAACAGCGCGGGTCGGGAACCTCTTTTTTTCGCTGTCGAACCACAGAAGATCTCGCCGCCCTCGATGGGAGGATGAGAGGTAGGATAAGTGGCATGAGCGAGCCTACCGGCAAGTACTCGATCACCATGCCACGCGACATCGCCGAAGCCGCAAAGGCCCGCAGTGGCCCCTCCGGTCTGTCCGCCTATGTGGCCGCGGCCGTCGCCCGCCAGATCGAGCGCGACAACCTCAACGAACTCATCACGGTCGCCGAGGCCGCACACGGGCCCGTCACGGATGATGAGATCCAGTCCCTGCGCGACGAACTCGTCCGGGCACGGCGCGAACAGACCGAGCCCGGAGCGACCGCAGCGTGACCTTGTCTGCCGCAGCTCCCGGCGGAACCCTCGTCCTCGACAGCGAAGGACTGGCCAAGGCCGTCCTGCGCGACCGTACGGCCACCGGCTGGCTCGCTCTGGCACGCGCCGACGACCTGCGCGTGATCACCTCGGCGGCCACCCTCGTCGAAGTGATCCACCCCCGCATCAACCGCCCGGCCCTGGAGTGGACGCTCTCTCGTCTGGTCATCGAACCGATCACCGAACCGATCGCCCGCCACGCCGCCACGCTTCTCGCCGATGCCGGCCTGCACGGCCACAAGTACGCCATCGATGCGATGCTCGCCGCCACCGCGCTGGCCGCACCTGGACCGGCCACCGTCCTCACCTCCGATCCGGAGGACCTCACCACCCTCTGCGGCGGACGCGTGACCGTGATCAAGATCTGACGGCTCCTCCTTGAGGTCGAGGTCGGAGCCTCCACGCTCCCTCCATACTCGCGAGGGCAGCCGGCCACACCAGCGCACTACATGGCCTGGCCCATACTGGTCGCCCCGTAGTCGGGGTCATACAGGCGGAGCATGGAGACGAAGCTGTCGAGCAGAGCGAGTTGTTCGGCCTTGAGCGAAGGCGCGTTGAAGTGCATAACCGTGTTGCGGACGTCCTTCACCCGGCCGAGCAGCCCGATGAAGTGGGATCTGTCGACCAGCGGCCAGCCGAGCTTGTCCCAGCGTTCCTCGTTGTCCAAGAGCCGGATGTACTCTCCGAACATCATCTCATCGACCGATATCTTTTTCTTGTGCACCTTCTGCACGTCGGCCTCGCCGTAGACCCGCCCCAGGCAGCGCCGGAGTCGGCGCTCGATCTCACCCAAGGTGAAAAAGGGCGGAACACTTCCTGGCCTTCGCCGGCATCGCCGCCGCCCTGATCTGCTATCGCCGTCTTGCCAGGTAGACGGTCCACCAGTTCTCCGTATCCCGTTGCAGCGGACAGTTCTACAGACAAGCATGGCCGTCATGGACCGACCGAGGCAGATCATCGAGTGCGGAGACTTCGTCCTGCGGTGCTGGCGGGGGCAGAGTGACTTCGCTCCGGCATTCAAGTTGATCGAGGAGTCACTGGACCACTTGCGCCCCTGGGAGTCGTGGGTCGCCCGTCACAGCGAGAAGAGCACCCGCGAGTTCCTCGCTACGTCCGAGTCGAAGTGGGCAAGCGGTGACGTGTACAACTACGCCATCGCCAAGGACGGCAGTCTCATTGGCATGTGCCAGACCTACCGTGGGGCCGAGCCTCAGGGCCGGCGCATGGGGTACTGGCTGCACCCTGCCGCCACTGGACAGGGCATCGCCACCAGAGCAACGGCGGCCATGGTCACCGAGATGTTCACCTTGCCGGATGTGGAGTACCTGGAAATCACGCACGACCTGTCCAACGCCTCCAGTGCCGCGGTTCCACGCCGGTTGGGCTTCACCGAGGTCCTGCGTGAACGGGGAACGCCGCCCGCAGTTCCCTCGGGCAGCGGGATCACCGTGGTTTGGCGGCTGAACCGTCCTACGCCGCCCATTAACGGAACTCCCTGCCCCTGAACCGAACCCACCGAGCCCGCTCCCTGTCCCTGCGGCACCGCGCGAGACGACCTCTGAAGTGCTGGGCAGCCACGAGATCGGTGTTCCTTGCACTGTGGTCGATCTTGGGCCAGACCCTGTCCGGTGAGTCAACACCGCGTCAGGGACGTTCTGTTGCGTGCACCGCAGGCAGCCGCGACCCTGTCGCGCGCCTCTGCCCCGCAAGCGGCGGAGTGGGCCGGCTCCCCTAACGCCTTCGGGCGGGTGCGGATGTCGCCGGGAACGGTGATGTCGACCTCGCCCCCACCGACTGCGTCGCTGCGGCTGAGCGGTGGTATGCCAGGCTTCGCACAGCTCACACCACGCGCCAGGCGACTCCTGGTGACCATTGCCCCCATGGCTGGCGGTAGCGGAAATGGAAACGTTTAAATATTCGATAATTTAATGGTCAGATTGATTGCGATGGATGCTAACTGCGGTTGCGTGGATTGTAAAGCCGTGGTCTCCTGAAATAAGAGCAGTGGTGACGAAATTCGGGAGGCGAGTTTCGTGAAGGTTGTCAAGGCGATCAGCATCTACTGCCACCAGACCGACGATGATGACGTCGATGAACTCTTCATGTTCTACAACGGTCAGAGGTTCTGGCCGAACTCCAGCGACGGCACCGTCGGGGCGACCCAGACTGGCACATACGGGGTCAACAGCCCCATCTACGAGCTCCCTGGACGGTTCAGCCTGCGGGATGACGAAAGTCCTCTGGGTTCCGACTCACTCGGCTGGGTCGACCTGTCCGCCGACGAGCCGGAGGGGCAGAACCAAGCCGACTTCATCGGCACCGACGACGACGGGCACTACACGCTGACCTACAAGGTCAAGGAAATAGGATTCTGACCTCCCTCGATTTGAGCCGAGCGGAGTAGTCGGCGACCAATGGGTGACACCCTTCAAGGCGTCGCCCATTCGCTTACCAGCTGCACACGAGGGCGTCCAGAGGCGCTCATAGAAATGCGCACGAGACCCCGCGCCCACTCTTGAAAGACATCCCGCTGATAGGGGTACGACTCGTCGCCGCGCTCACGGGAGCCATCGACTGTTCGCCGAGGCCGTCCACGCGGTGGAGTGAGCCACCCTTCGCGCACCGGGTCGAATTTCCGCTCCGCCCAACCCTGCGGCGCGTACGCAGCGTCAGCGTACGCGGACGAAGGGTAGACAGTACGAGGTCGTCGGACCGGCCATGACACCGACTCAGAAGCGGTACGACGGGGTGCGGCGCGAAAGGTGGGCACAGTGGCCTACGGCAATGCGGGCGGCGGTACGGGAGCGGCGGGCGGTACGGAACCGGAGGCGTCGGACAGCATGCGCACCTTCGGGGCGGTTGTCCACGCCTTACGCGCACACGCCGGCCTGACCCGTGAGGAGTTCGGCTCGCTCGTCGGCTACTCGAAGCACACCGCCTCGAAGCGACAGCGATCAGCCTGTACACGTACGAATGCCGGGTGATCCCGGGTCTGTTGCAGACCGAGGCGTACGCGCGTGCCATGTCGTTGAACGTCCCGCCCCTGCCGGACCCGGAGGAGCTTGAACAGCGGATCGCGGCACGCACGGCTCGCCAGGAGCTGCTGTCCATCAACCGGAAGCCGCCGACCGCGTTCAGCTTCATCGTGGAGCAGCCGGTCCTGGAGCGGCACACCGGCGGGGATGAGGTGACCCGTGAACTCCTGGACCACTTGATCGAGTTGCTCGAGGGGAACTGGAGGGGACAGCTGCGTCGAGGTCGCGACCTGCCCCACTGCGGTCCACGTCCGTGACTCCAAGGACCGGCGCAGCCCCGAACTCGCCCTCTCGCCCGCTGCCTGGGGCGAGTTCGTCGCGTACGCCGTCCAGGGCTGAGCCCCGCGCAGTGCCCCGCACCGGTGGTGCGGGGCACTGTCATGCGGCTCAGGCGACCGGCAGGCCCGGGGCCGGGTACGCGTCCATCAGGTCCTTGACCTCCGCGCGCACCTTCCCGATCGTGTCCTCGTCGCCCGTGATCACGCGGTCGATCCAGTCCGCGATCCGGGGCATCTCCGAGACAGGCACCCCCCGCGACGTAAGCGCCGGCGTCCCCAGGCGGATGCCCGAGGGGTCGAAGGGCTTGCGGGGGTCGTACGGGACCGCGTTGTAGTTGGCGACGATGCCCGCGCGGTCCAGGGCCTTGGCCGCCGGCTTGCCCGGGACGCCCTTGGCCGTGAGGTCCACCAGCAGCAGGTGGTTGTCCGTGCCGCCCGAGACCAGGTCGTAGCCACGGGCCGCCAACTCCTCGCCCAGCGCGCGGGCGTTGGCCACCACCACGTGGGCGTAGGCGCGGAAGTCCGGGGTCGCCGCCTCCTTCAGGGCTACGCCGATCGCGGCCGTGGTCTGGTTGTGCGGGCCGCCCTGGAGGCCGGGGAAGACGGCGCGGTCCAGGGCGCGGGCGTGCTCGGCGCGGCTGAGGAGCATCGCGCCGCGCGGGCCGCGCAGGGTCTTGTGGGTGGTGGTGGAGACGACGTCCACGTACGGCGCGGGCGAGGGGTGGGCGCCGCCCGCGACCAGGCCCGCGATGTGGGCGATGTCCGCCACCAGGACCGCGCCCACCTCGCGGGCGATCTCCGCGAAGCCCGCGAAGTCGATCGTGCGGGGCACGGCGGTGCCGCCGCAGAAGATGAGCTTCGGCCGCTCGGCCAGGGCCAGGTCGCGGACCTCGTCCAGGTCGACGCGGCCGGTGTCGCGGCGCACGCCGTACTGGACTCCGTTGAACCAGGTGCCGGTGGCGGAGACGCCCCAGCCGTGCGTGAGGTGGCCGCCCATGGGCAGCGACATGCCGAGCACGGTGTCACCGGGCTTGAGGAAGGCCAGGTAGATCGCGAGGTTGGCCGGGGAGCCGGAGTACGGCTGGACGTTGGCGTGGTCCATGGAGAAGAGCGCCTTGGCACGGTCGGCGGTCAGCGTCTCGACCTGGTCGATGATCTGCTGGCCCTCGTAGTAGCGCTTGCCGGGGTAGCCCTCGGAGTACTTGTTCTGGAGCACCGTGCCGGACGCTTCGAGCACGGCGGCGGAGACGTAGTTCTCGCTGGGGATCAGGCGCAGGGTGTCGGCCTGGAGCTGTTCCTCGGCGGCCACGAGGGCGGCGAGTTCGGGGTCGGTCGTCGCCAGGGCCTGGTGGCGGGGCTGTGCGGGTACGGACGCGGTCACGGGTTCCTCCCGGGTCGGCCGCATGGCTGCGGCGTGGACCCGGATGCCCAGGCGGACGGCTCTCCGGCATGACGCCCCCGGGCGCACCCGGGGTGTGCCGCTCCCTCGTGGTCGATTCCACTGAGCACCCCGCGAGGAGCGCGCGCCAGTCGCGGCCCTCCGCACCTTACCGGGCTCCCGGGCGGGGTGCGTGACGTCAGGTGAACAGAGCCGGACGCGGCGGCACTTGGCCGAGTCTTGGCCAATGCATGCCCCCTGCATGAATCGTTCCTCGCCAGAGTGGCGCATTACATGTGCACTTCATTCGGCACATGCTCCGTACGCGAGACCCACATCGCAGGGGGTTGTTGTTTTGATATTCAACCGCGCCGGACGACGTGCCGGGCTGAGCGTGGCAGTGACACTGCCGCTGCTCGCCGGGGCGCTCGCCCTGGGGATGCCCGACGCCAGTGCCGAGGCCGGGCACGGGGGCCGGGACGCGTTGCAGGGCACCAAGCCGTCCTGGGCGACCGCCTCGGCCGACCGGGGGGCCGCGTCCGACAGCACGAAGGTGTCCGTCCGGGTGCACCTGGCGGGCCAGGACGCGAAGGGCCTCGCCGCCTACGCCGCCGCCGTGTCGGACCCGGACTCTTCCTCGTACGGGAAGTTCCTGAGCCCCGCGCGGGCGCAGGCCCGGTTCGGGGCCACCCCGGAGCAGATGGAGCGGGTCAGGCAGTGGCTGGAGGCCGGTGGGCTGACCGTCACCGGGGCGAACCAGCACTATGTCTCGGCCACCGGTGACGTCGCCGCCGCCGAGAAGGCGTTCTCCACGCAGCTACGCAACTACCGCAAGGGCGGGCGCACTTACCGGGCCCCGTCCGCGAACGCGTCGGTGCCCGCCGCGCTGGGCGACGCCGTGCTCGCCGTGTCCGGTCTGGACAACGCCCCGCACACCTCGCGCCACGACGACGTGCTGCCGCCGCCGGACGCGGTGTTCCGCAACTCCGGCCCGTTCTCCTCGTACTTCGGGCAGAAGACGGCCTCCTCGCTGCCGAAGGCGTACGGGGCGAAGGCGCCGTACGCGGTCAAGGGCTACACCGGCAAGCAGCTGCGCGCCGCTTACGGGGCCGGGGACTACACCGGCAAGGGGGTGACCGTCGCCATCACCGACGCGTACGCCTCGCCCACCATCGCGAAGGACGCCGCCGAGTACGCGAAGCGCAACGGTGACGCGCCTTACAAGCGCAGCCAGTTGAGCCAGGTGCTGCCGGACGAGTACACGAGGACCGAGGAGTGCGGGGCCTCCGGCTGGTACGGCGAGGAGACCCTCGACGTCGAGGCCGTGCACGCGGTCGCGCCCGCCGCCGACATCGTGTACGTGGGCGGCGCCTCCTGCTACGACAACGACCTGCTGGACTCGCTGAACAAGGTCGTCGACCACCACCTCGCGGACATCGTCTCCAACTCCTGGGGCGACGTGGAGGCCAACCAGACCCCGGACCTGGCGCTCGCCTACGACCAGGTGTTCAAGATGGGCGCGGTCGAGGGCATCGGCTTCTACTTCTCCTCCGGTGACGCGGGCGACAACGTCGACTCGACCGGCACCAAGCAGATCGACGTCCCGTCCAACTCGGCCTGGGTGACCTCGGTCGGCGGCACCGCGCTCGCGGTCGGCAAGCACGACACGTACCTCTGGGAGACCGGCTGGGGCACGCTCAACGCCCCGCTGGCGGCGGACGGCCGCAGCTGGGAGGGGTTCCCCGGCGCGTACACCTCGGGCGCGGGCGGCGGCACCAGCTCCACCGTGGCGCAGCCGTTCTACCAGCGCGGGATCGTGCCCGACTCGCTGGCGCGGGCGAACGGGAGGACGCGGATGCGCACCGCCCCGGACATCGCGGCCGTCGCGGACCCGAACACCGGCTTCCTGGTCGGGCAGACCCAGACCCTGCCCGACGGCTCGCTGGGCTACGACGAGTACCGCATCGGCGGCACCTCGCTGGCGGCCCCGGTCATCGCGGGCGTCCAGGCGCTGGCGCAGCAGGCCCGGCACGGCCGGCCGATCGGTTTCGCCAACCCGGCGATCTACGCCCGCTACGGCTCGAAGGCGTACCACGACGTGACCGACCACCCGCTGGGCGCACACCGTGACCTGGCGGTCGTCCGGGTGGACTACGTCAACGGCTACGACGCGGCGGACGGGCTGCGGACCACCGTGCGCAGCCTGGGCAAGGACGCCTCGCTGGCGGCCGTGCGCGGCTACGACGACGTGACGGGCGTCGGCACCCCGGCCGCCGGTTATGTGAGCTCCTACCGCCGGCGCTGACCGCCCGGCGCTGGGACGAGGGGGCAAGCCCCCTGGGGCATGGGGCCGGCCACCGATCCCGGTGGACCGGCCCCCTGTCCATGCGTGCGGGCAGGTGTCAGGCCGAGGCGCGTTTGCGGGACGCCGTGCTCTTGGATCCGCTCTGCTTCTTGGCCGTCGTCTTCTTCGCGGCCGTCTTCTTCGCGGTGCTCTTGGCGGCGGTCTTCTTGGCCGGCTGCTTGCCCGTACCGCTCGACGCGGACTTCTTGCCGCCGGTGGACTTCGGGGAGGAGGCGGACTTCTTGGCGGTGCCCCCGGAGGACGCCTTCTCGTCGGTGCCGGACGGCTTGCGGTCGGCGAGGTGGGTCACGTCCGCCACGGAGTCCTCCTCCCCCTCGCCCCGGGCCTCCTTCGCGGCCTTGACGCTGCTCTCCAGGGCGGCCAGCAGGTCGATGACCTTGCCGCCCCCCTTCGTGCCCTTCTCGGCCGGTTCCGGGGCCTCGCCCGACGCCTTGGCGGCGACCAGCTCCTCGACCGCCTCCCGGTAGTCGTCGTGCAGCGAGTCCATGTCGACCTCGCCGAGCGTGTCCATCAGGGCGTCCGCGAGGTCCAGCTCGGCGTCGCGCACGGTCACGTCGGACTCCGGGGCGACGCCCTCGGGAGCCCGGATCTCGTCCGGCCAGAGCAGCCCGTGCATGGCGATCACGTCGTCCACGACCCGGAGCATGCCGAGGCGCTCGCGCCCGCGCAGCGCGTACTTGGCGAGGGCCACCTTGCGGCTGCGCTTCAGGGCCTCGCGCAGCAGGGTGTACGGCTTCGCCGCCGGGACGCCGTTGGCCGAGAGGTAGTAGGCCGCGTCCATCTGGAGCGGGTCGATCGCGTCGGCCGGGACGAAGGCCACGATCTCGATGGTCTTCGCCGTGGGCAGCGGCAGATGGCTCAGGTCCTCGTCGGTGATCGGGATCATGGAGCCGTCGGCGTCCTCGTACGCCTTGCCGATCTCGGCGGAGGTCACCTCCTCCCCGTCCAGCTCGCACACCTTGCGGTAGCGGATGCGCCCGCCGTCCTCGACGTGGATCTGCCGGAACGAGATCGAGTGGTTCTCGGTGGCGTTGACCAGCTTGATCGGGATGCTGACCAGCCCGAAGGAGATGGCGCCGTTCCAGATGGATCTCACCGGTTCACCCCTTGGGTACGTATATGCGAAGAAAAGACATTTTTGCGTGTGATTCTTATCGTATGACGCCGATCACCGAGGTGGAGGGGCGACGGCTGTCCCTGAGCAACCTGGACAAGGTGCTGTATCCGGCCACCGGCACCACGAAGGGCGAGGTACTGCACTACTACGCGGCCACGGCGGCCGAGGCGCTGCTCGCACACCTGCGGGACCGGCCGGTGTCCTTCCTGCGCTATCCGGACGGGCCGGACGGCCAGCTCTTCTTCACCAAGAACCCGCCGCCCGGTACTCCGTCCTGGGTACGCCGGGCCCCGGTGCCGCACCGCGAGAGCGAACCGTCCGAACAGGTGGTCGTCCAGGACCTGGCCTCGCTGATGTGGGCGGCCAACCTGGTGGTGGAGTTCCACACCCCGCAGTGGCGGGCCGAGACCCCCGCGGTGGCCGACCGGCTGGTCCTCGACCTCGACCCGGGTGCGCCCGCCACGGTGGTCGAGTGCTGCCGGGTCGCGCTGTGGCTGCGGGAGCGGCTGGCCGAGGACGGCCTCACGGCGTACGGGAAGACCTCGGGCGCCAAGGGCATGCACCTGCTGGTCCCCCTCGTCCCCACGGACTCGGCGGCGGCGTCGGCGTACGCGAAGGGCCTCGCCGTCCGGGCGGAGAAGGAGCTCCCGGACCTGGTGGTGCACCGGATGCGGAAGGCGCTGCGGCCGGGCAAGGTCTTCGTCGACTTCAGCCAGAACGCCGCCGCGAAGACCACCGCCACGCCCTACACCCTGCGCGCCCGCGCCGAGCCGGCCGTCTCGGCGCCGGTCACCTGGGCCGAGATCGAGGGCTGCCGCTCCCCCGCCGACCTGGTGTTCCTGGCGGACGCCATGGCCGCGCGGCTGGACCGGCACGGGGATCTGCTCG
This sequence comes from Streptomyces sp. SID9727, assembly GCF_010550605.1. GTDB lineage: Bacteria > Actinomycetota > Actinomycetes > Streptomycetales > Streptomycetaceae > Streptomyces. The sequence continues at coordinate 726 of NZ_JAAGNI010000423.1, read as the reverse complement.
CCCCGCTGTGCGACCCGGAAGAGGGACGGCCGCTTCCGCGCTGACCGCGGGGACGCGCGGCCGGCCCCTACCGTACGCGCGCGACTTTTGTCATGCTCCAGCGCAAAAGCGCGTCGCACCCGGTCTGATCGCCCCGGCCGTGGTGCACACTCTGCGCAGACACTGCGTGTGTGACGTCGGCGGGGAGGCGATGGCGTGTTCGCGGGGATCGAAGAGGTGGACTGGGCCTCGATGAGGCATGCCCACGGACCGGCGGGCGATGTGCCGGCGCTGTTACGGGGTCTGGCCTCCGCCGATCCGGCGGAGCGCGAACGGGCGCTGGACGGGATGTACGGGGCGGTGCACCACCAGGGCGACGTCTATCCGTGCACGCTCGCCTGCATCCCCTTCCTCTTCGAGCTGGTCGCCGACCCCTGGGTGCCGGACCGGGGCGACATAGTCGAGTTGCTGACCAGCATCGGCGGCATCGACCTCGGCTCGGACGACGAGGAGGAGATCGGCGAGGACGAGGCGGAGCTCGCCGCCAACTACGCGATGGCCGCGGCGGCCGTCTCCGCCGGCGCCGGGGCCTTCTTCGCGCTGCTGGCCGACGAGGACCCCGGCGTTCGGCTGAGCGCCCCGCTCGCGCTGGCCGCCCTGCACGACGACCCGGCCAGGGTGCTGCGCCTGCTGCGGGCGCGGCTGGCGGCGGAGCGGGACGAGGAGGTGCGGCTCGCCCTGGTCGAG
>NZ_JAAGNI010000407.1 GCF_010550605.1 Streptomyces sp. SID9727 | reverse complement strand
GGAGAGCCGGCGTGAGCTTGAGGATCGTTGTCTGTGTGAAGTACGTGCCCGACGCGACCGGTGACCGGCATTTCGCCGATGACCTGACGTTGGACCGTGAGGATGTCGACGGTCTGCTGTCGGAGCTGGACGAGTACGCGGTCGAGCAGGCGTTGCAGATCGCGGAGGCGGCTGACGACGCGGAGGTCACCGTGTTGACGGTGGGTCCGGAGGATGCCAAGGACGCGTTGCGCAAGGCGTTGTCGATGGGTGCGGACAAGGCGGTTCACGTCGAGGACGACGATCTGCACGGTACGGACGCGCTGGGCACGTCGCTGGTGCTGGCGAAGGCGGTCGAGGAGACCGGGTACGACCTGGTGATCTCGGGGATGGCGTCGACGGACGGCACGATGGGTGTGGTTCCGGCGCTGCTCGCGGAGCGGCTGGGTGTGCCGCAGGTGACGCTGCTGTCGCAGGTGTCGGTCGAGGGCGGTGTGGTGCGCGGCCGTCGGGACGGGGACAGTGCGTCGGAGGAGCTGGAGGCGTCGCTCCCGGCGGTCGTGTCGGTGACCGACCAGTCCGGTGAGGCGCGTTACCCGTCGTTCAAGGGGATCATGGCGGCGAAGAAGAAGCCGGTGAAGTCCCTGGACCTGGACGACCTGGGCATCGACGCCGAGCAGGTGGGTCTGGCGGGTGCGTGGACCGCGGTCGACTCCGCGACCGAGCGCCCGGCCCGCACCGCGGGCACGATCGTGAAGGACGAGGGCGAGGGCGGCAAGCAGCTGGCCGAGTTCCTGGCCGGTCAGAAGTTCATCTAGCCCGTAGTTCGTGGTCGTTGTCGCTGATGTGCAGGAGTAGGGAAGTCTGATGGCTGAAGTTCTCGTCTTTGTCGATCACGTGGACGGTGCCGTCCGTAAGCCGACGCTGGAGCTGCTGACGCTCGCGCGGCGGATCGGTGACCCGGTCGCGGTGGCGGTGGGCGCGGGCGCGTCGGGGACGGCGGGTGTGCTCGCGGAGCACGGCGCGGTCAAGGTGCTGGTGTCCGAGGCCGCCGAGTACGCCGACTACCTGGTCGTACCGAAGGTGGACGCGCTCCAGGCCGCCCACGCGGCGGTGTCCCCGGCAGCCGTCCTCGTGTCGTCGTCGGCGGAGGGCAAGGAGATCGCGGCGCGGCTCGCGGTGCGGATCGGGTCGGGCATCATCACCGACGCGGTCGACGTGGAGGCCGGCGCCGAGGGTGTCGTGGCGACCCAGTCGGTGTTCGCGGCCTCGTTCACCACCAAGTCCCGGATCACGCACGGCACGCCGGTGATCACGGTGAAGCCGAACTCGGCGCAGGTCGAGCAGGCCGCGGGCGCGGGTGCGGTGGAGGAGCTGACGGTGGAGTTCTCCGCCGCCGCGACGGGTACGAAGGTGCTCTCGCGTACGCCGCGTGAGTCGACGGGCCGTCCGGAGCTGACGGAGGCCGCGATCGTGGTCTCCGGTGGCCGCGGCGTCAACGGCGCGGAGAACTTCGCGGTCATCGAGGCCCTCGCCGACTCGCTGGGTGCCGCGGTGGGCGCCTCGCGTGCCGCCGTGGACGCCGGCTGGTACCCGCACACCAACCAGGTCGGCCAGACCGGCAAGTCCGTCTCCCCGCAGCTCTACATCGCCTCGGGCATCTCCGGCGCGATCCAGCACCGGGCCGGCATGCAGACCTCGAAGACGATCGTCGCGGTCAACAAGGACGCCGAGGCCCCGATCTTCGACCTCGTCGACTACGGCGTCGTCGGCGACCTCTTCGACGTCGTGCCCCAGCTCACCGAGGAGATCAACACCCGCAAGGGCTGACACCTCCGGACCTCCGGCATCCGGCCGGGGCGGTGAGCGCGGAGAACCCGCTCACCGCCCCGGCCGGGCCCGTTTCAGCCGAGCAGTTCCTCCACCAGATCGGCGGCCCGCCGGGTACCGCCCTCCGCCCGGGCGTCCTCGCGCAGCCGCGCCGACCGCCGGGCCACCTCAGGGTCGTTGACGAGCGCGGTGAGCGCTTCGCGCAGGGCCTCCGGGGTGGCGTCGTCGGTGTCGATGCGGCGGGCGACGCCCAGCTCCACGAGCTTGTCGGCGTTCATGAACTGGTCGACGCCCTGCGGCACGGCGATCATCGGCACGCCGCTGTACAGCCCCTCGGAGCTGCCGCCCATCCCGGCGTGCGTGACGAAGGCGTCCGCCTGCTGGAGGATGGCCAGTTGCGGCACCCACCGGTGCACCTCGACGTTGCCGGGCACGGTGCCCAGCTCCGCCAGGTCCGTCTGCTTTCCGACCTGGAGCACCACGTGCCAGCCGGGCAGGTCGCCGTAGGCCGCCAGGCAACTGCGGTAGAACTCCAGGCGGTTGGTAAACGCGGAGCCCAGCGAGACCAGCAGTACCTTCTCCGCCCCGGCGGGCCGGGTCCAGGACTGGTCCTCGCCGCGCCCGCCGAAGCACGGCCCGACGAACGTGACGGTGTCCATGTCCACGTCGTCCGCGTGCGGCTGCATCGCCCGGGGGATCAGGGCGAGGGTGTCGTCGGGGCGGCCGGTGAAGGCGTCCACGTCCAGCGTGGTCGCGCCGTTCCCGGCCAGCCACTCGGCGAACCGCGCGCGGTACGCGTCGGCCCCGGGCAGCGTCCACAGCTGGGCCGCCACGTCCTTCTCGTAACTCCGCCAGCCGACGAAGGTCGGGTAGAGCTGCATCAGGCGGCGGTTCTGGGACTCGGCGAGCACCCGGGCCGGGTACGCCCCGATGTCGTACAGGTAGAGGTCGGCCGGGTCCTCGTCGTAGACGGCGCGCAGCTGCGGCAGGGCCTGGACGGCGTCGTCAAGGAAGAGGCCCATGGCGGCGATCGGGTCGTCGGGCCAGACGTTGTCACCGACCGGGAGCACGGAGTCGTACGGCACGAAGGTGGCGCCGGTGGCCTCGATGCGCTCGGCCATCACGGGGTCGTTGGCGTAGGTGACGCGGTGTCCGCGGGCCACCAGTTCGCGGATGACCTCGATGCTCGGCAGCACATGGCTGACGGCGGGGATGCCGAGCATGGCGATATGGGCACGGCGACGTGACATGAGGAATCACTCGTTTCAGTTCTGCGGCGGAAGTGGACACGGCAGACCGTCGCGTCGCCACCCCGGCGATGGCCGGGCGGTGGGCGCGCGTGCGCGGTGTGCCGGACGGGGTCGGGGGCATGCCCCGTCCGCGTCAGCCGTAGAGCTGAATCATGTTCATACCGCGACCCTAGCCGCCGTCCTGTCCGCGCGCACATGGTTTTCGGTGGGCGCGGACCGGACGGCGGGGCCGTCAGGCGGCCGGTGCGGCGGCTTCGAGGTCGTCCCCCGTGCCGGACATGAGGGTCCGGACGTGGGCGGTGATGTGCTCGGCGGGCCAGTCCCACCAGGCCAGCGCGAGGAGGCGGGCGACGTCCTTCTCCTCGTAGCGGGTGCGCAGCAGCCGGGCCGGGTTGCCGCCGGGCGGGGGCGTCCGGGTCAGGGCTGGATCGGCATGGACCAGCAGTTGGAGACGGACCGCTTGCCGGCCAGGCGGTCGGTCATCCAGGAGATGGCGTCGCCCTGGTCGGTGATGAGCGGCACCATGTGGTTGGTGAGGATCTTGTCGCCGAGGTTGGGCAGGATGACGGCGTCGTAGGTGACGTCGGCGCCCTTGCGGCACCAGTCGACGGCCAGCTGACGGGCCTGGCCGTGCGGCACGATGTCGTCCTGGATGCCGGTCGCCACCCGAACGGGGCCGGACGGCTTGAGGGTGCCGATGCGCTGCTTGTCGAGTGCGGCCTGCGCCTTGGGCTCGGCGGCGATGATCTCGCCGAGGGACTTGCCGGTGGTGGTCCACTTGGAGCTCTTCGCGAAGCCGTAGCCGAGGATCGCGTCGCCGACGCACATGGTCGAGGCGTCCTTCAGCGCGGCCCGCCCGGCGTCGTTGATGTTGGCCTCCACGACGTCCCGCAGATCCGCGTCGGCCTGCGCGAAACCGTTGATCGACCAGGCGAGGGCGCCGGCCAGGGCGCTCCCGTCTATGCCCTTCATGGTCGCGGTCAGGTCGGCGGGCGGAGCCCCGGCGTACGTGCCGGCGAGCTGGATCTCGGGGGCGTACGAGGGCTGGAGCTCGGCGGCGGACGCACTGGCCCCGCCGCCCTGGCTGTAGCCGTACAGGCCCGTCCGCGAGCCGGGCGTGAGCGAGGTGGCGGGCAGCTGGTGCGCGGCGCGGACCGCGTCGAGCAGCGCGTGGCCCTCGTCCACCCGGTTGACGTAGGTGTGCAGGCGGTCGGTGGTGCCGAGGCCCACGTAGTCGGTGACGACGACGGCGACACCGGCGGACAGCAACCGGTAGACGGACAGGGTCTCGTAGCCGATCGACACGGTCTCCGTGGTGGCGGTCAGCGGGTGCTGGAGGGCCAGCGAGGGAGCGCACTGGTCGCCCTGGCCCATGGTGCCCGAGGCCAGCGCGACCAGCGGGCGGGCGCCGCCGCCCTTCCAGGCGGCCGAGGGCTCGATGTAGGCGCCGGTCACCGCGGCCGGCTGTCCGTTGGAGTCGGTCGTCCGGTACATGAGGCGGGTGGCGGTGCCCGGCATCGGGCGGCCGTCCAGCCCGGGCAGGCTCAGGGCGAGCGGCAGGGGCTCGGTCCGGATCAGCGCCCCGTTGGCCGCGGGCAGTTGGGCGGGCGGTTGGTAGAAGGCGGGGATGGTCACGCCCCGGGAAACGACGGGCTCGCTGCCGTCCGTGGCCGACGCGGGCGCGGCGTACGCGGCCACGCAGGCCGCCGCGGTCACGGCGACGGCCGCGGCGCGCAGGGGACGGACGCGGCGTGGGGGAAGGGTGGAACGCGAACGGTCCTTGCGGCTCAAGGCTCACTCCTCGCTCTGCTCCGGAATACGGGTGAGCGCAAGCTAACAGCGGGACTTACCGCTGGTAACCCATCGGTAAGTTACGCATTGGTAACTGTCATCGGCGGCTGAACTCTCGCTGCTGGGCCGAGGAGTTGCTTAAGGTGGGCCCGAGCTGATCATTCGCAGCATCTCCCGCACCCTGGAGTTGGCCATGTCCCGACCGGAGAACGACCCCACCGCCCCGCTCATCGACACCAGCAAGCCGCATCCCGCGCGGATGTACGACTGGTTCCTGGGCGGCAAGGACAACTACCCGGTGGACGAGGCCATGGGCCGTCAGATGCTGGCCGTCGAACCGAACGTCCCGGTGATGGCGAAGATCAACCGCGCCTTCATGCACCGCGCCACCCGCTGGCTGTCCGCCCAGGGCGTCCGCCAGTTCCTCGACATCGGCACCGGCATACCCACCGAGCCCAACCTGCACCAGGTGGCCCAGACGGCCGCCCCCGAGACCCGGGTCGTCTACTGCGACAACGACCCGATCGTGCTGGCCCACGCCGAGGCGCTGCTCAAGGGCACGCCCGAGGGCGTCATCGACTACGTCCAGGCGGACGCGCGGAACGTCGACACCATCCTCGAACACGCGGGCAAGACGCTGGACTTCGACAAGCCGGTCGCACTGTCGATGATCGCGCTGCTCCACTTCGTGAGCGACGAGGACGGCGCGTACGAGCTGGTACGCCGCCTGACCGACGTCCTCGCCCCGGGCAGTTACATGGCCATCTCGCAGATCACCGCCGACTTCCACCCGGAGGAGGCCCGCGAGGTGGACAAGATGTACAAGGCCAACACCCTGACGCTCGCGCCGCGCAGCCGCGACCAGTTCGCCGCGTTCTTCGACGGCCTGGAGATCGTGGAGCCCGGCATCGTGGCCGCCGAGGCATGGCACCCCGAGCTCGGCGAGCCGGTCCCCGGCACGGGCGAGATCGTGACGCCCGGCTACGTCGCGGTCGGCCGCAAGCCGTAACGCCCGGACCTCATCCGCAGCAGCCCGGCGGGCACTTGGGTGTCGCCGGGCTGTGTGATGATGCACGGAAAGCGGGCCGGCGGGCATGCCGTGAGGGGCGGGAGCGCAGCGTGGACAAGGGCGGGTCGTCCATACCGGACGAGGAGTGGGAGCGGTTCCTGCGGGAGGCCGAGGCCGGCGCCCCCGGCGCCCCCGAGGAACCGTCCGCCCGGGCCCGTATGGTGGCCCAGCGGCTGCGCGAGGACAGCGCCCCTCCCCCGGGTTGGCGCACCCGTCAACCGCCCCGGCGGCGCGGCAGGGTCTGGTACGTGGTGGGCCTGGTGGTCGTCATCGCGCTGCTCGTCGTGGCGCTGGTCCCGGGCCGGGCGGCCGGCTGGCTCGGCTTCCACGGTGGGGGCGGCTCCACGGCTGCGGCCGGGCGGCCCACACTGGACGACCCGTTCAAGGGATCACCGGCGGAGCACTGGGCCGCCGGGACGGCCGGGATCACGATGCCCTCGGCGCGGGCGACCGGCTGGATGAGCGAGAAGCAGGTGTCCGACGCGCTCGACAGCAGCCTGGCCTTCCTCTCCGACGCCGGCCTCGATCCGGCGGTGCTGCGCGGGGAGCGGCCCACGAAGGCGATCGCGGCGCTCAACCCGGAGCAGGCCGACGTCAAGGAGTACCTGGCGAACGCCTTCGACACCCCGAGCCGGCGGAACGACCCGCTGCTGCTGTTCAGCCGCTTCGACCCGTCGTACGCGCGCCTGGCCGGCGCCGTGATCAAGACGCGCGGCGGAATCACCTACCGGGAGGGCGAGCGGGGCGCGGTCGAGGTCACCGCCGACGTCACCTTCGTCTACCCCGTCGTGCGGGCCTCCGGGGACGGCGACGAGGTCGCCCGTACGATCGCCCGCCGGGAGATCGTGATGAGCTGGGACGACCCGGAGGAGGTGGTCATCGCGCCGGGCACCTTCTCGCTGAAGTCGTACCGGCTGGACTCCGCCAACGGGGGCTGCGAGAACGCCACCGGCTACTTCGTCCCCGAGTTCGGCAGGGAGCGGGGGCCCTCGGACGACGGCACGGAGATCGACCCGTACGAGCGGGACACGTCGATGGACGAGCGCATGGGGGACCGCGACGCCTCGGACTGCGACACGGCCACCCGCACCTGACCCGGGGCGCGCGACACCCGGGCGGGGCGCGCCCCCACGACGTACGCTTCGGACGTGACGAGCAAACCCGACGCGGCGCAGAGTCTGCGCGACCTCGCGCGGCTGCGCCGGGTCCGCGACCGGATCGACCGCGAGTACGCCCAGCCGCTGAACGTCGAGGCGCTGGCGCGCGGCGCGCACATGTCGGCGGGCCATCTCAGCCGCGAGTTCCGCAGGGCTTACGGGGAGTCTCCGTACGGCTACCTGATGACCCGGCGCATCGAGCGCGCGATGACGCTGCTGCGCAGGGGCGACATGAGCGTCACCGAGGTGTGCTTCGCGGTCGGCTGCTCCTCGCTCGGCACGTTCAGCACGCGCTTCACGGAGCTGGTCGGGATGCCGCCGAGCGTCTACCGGCAGAAGGCCGCGCAGGCGACCGCGGGCATGCCGTCCTGCGTCGCCAAGCAGGTGACGCGACCGGTCAGGAACCGAGAAGCCCCGCTGCCGGGGACGTTCCAGGGGCCGTGAACGGGGAAGGCCGCCGGTGAGCCGGGCGGCGACGACGGGGCTGCGCGACGGCCCCGCCACTACAGGGAGACGCATGAGCAGGACCGCAGGCACGCAGCCGCACGCCGCCGACAGCCACGATCTGATCCGTGTGCACGGGGCGCGCGTGAACAACCTCAAGGACGTCAGCATCGAGATCCCCAAGCGCCGGCTGACGGTGTTCACGGGCGTCTCCGGATCCGGCAAGAGCTCGCTGGTGTTCCACACCATCGCCGCCGAGTCGCAGCGGCTGATCAACGAGACGTACAGCGCCTTCGTCCAGGGCTTCATGCCCACCCTGGCCCGGCCGGAGGTGGACGTCCTGGAGGGGCTGACCACGGCGATCATCGTGGACCAGCAGCGGATGGGCGGCGACACCCGCTCGACCGTGGGAACGGCGACCGACGCCAACGCCATGCTGCGCATCCTCTTCAGCCGCCTCGGCACTCCGCACATCGGCCCGCCCAGCGCGTACTCCTTCAACACCGCGTCCGTGAAGGCGAGCGGTGCGATCACCGTCGAGCGCGGCGGCAAGAAGACCGTGAAGGCGACCTTCAACCGGACCGGCGGCATGTGCACCGAGTGCGAGGGCCGGGGCACCGTCTCGGACATCGACCTCACCCAGCTCTACGACGACTCGAAGTCCCTCGCCGAGGGCGCGTTCACGATCCCCGGCTGGAAGTCCGACAGCTTCTGGACCGTCCGGGTCTACGCCGAGTCCGGCTTCCTGGACCCGGACAAGCCGATCGCGAAGTTCACCAAGAAGGAGATGCACGACTTCCTGTACCGGGAGCCGACCAAGGTCAAGGTGGAGGGCGTCAATCTCACGTACGAGGGTCTGATCCCCAAGATCCAGAAGTCGTTCCTGTCCAAGGACAAGGACGCGCTCCAGCCGCACATCCGGGCCTTCGTGGAGCGGGCGGTCACCTTCACCACCTGCCCGGCCTGCGACGGCACCCGGCTCAGCGAGGGGGCCAGGTCCTCGAAGATCGCGGGCATCAGCATCGCGGACGCCTGCGCGATGCAGACCAGCGACCTGGCCGCCTGGATCCGGGACCTGGACGAGCCCTCGGTGGCTCCGCTGCTCACCGCCCTCGGGCAGACCCTCGACTCGTTCGTGGAGATCGGCCTCGGCTACCTGGCGCTCGACCGCCCCGCCGGCACGCTGTCCGGCGGCGAGGCGCAGCGCGTCAAGATGATCCGCCACCTCGGCTCCTCGCTGACCGACACCACATACGTCTTCGACGAGCCGACCGCCGGGCTGCACCCGCACGACATCCAGCGGATGAACAACCTGCTGCTGCGCCTGCGCGACAAGGGCAACACCGTGCTGGTGGTGGAGCACAAGCCGGAGACGATCGCGGTCGCCGACCACGTCGTGGACCTCGGCCCCGGCGCCGGCACGGCCGGCGGCACCGTCTGCTTCGAGGGCACCGTCGACGGGCTGCGCACATCCGACACCGTCACCGGGCGCCATTTCGACGACCGGTCCACGCTCAAGGCGGACACCCGCAAGCCCACCGGTGCGCTGGAGGTGCGCGGCGCGTCCGCGAACAACCTGCGCGGCGTCGACGTGGACATCCCGCTCGGCGTGCTGACCGTCGTCACGGGCGTCGCCGGGTCCGGGAAGAGCTCGCTGATCCACGGCTCGGTGGCCGGGCGGGACGGCGTGGTCACGGTCGACCAGAGCGCGATCCGCGGTTCGCGGCGCAGCAACCCGGCCACGTACACCGGGCTGCTCGACCCGGTCCGCAAGGCGTTCGCCAAGGCCAACGGCGTGAAGCCGGGCCTGTTCAGCGCCAACTCGGAGGGCGCCTGCCCGACCTGCGGCGGCGCGGGTGTCGTCTTCACGGACCTGGCGATGATGGCGGGTGTCGCCACGGTCTGCGAGGAGTGCGAGGGCAAGCGGTTCCAGGCGTCGGTGCTCGAATACCGGCTGGGTGGGCGGGACATCAGCGAGGTGCTGGCGATGCCGGTCGCCGAGGCCGAGGAGTTCTTCGGTACCGGTGACGCGCGTACGCCGGCCGCACACCGAGTCCTCGAACGTCTGGTGGACGTCGGGCTCGGCTACCTGAGCCTCGGCCAGCCGCTCACCACGCTCTCCGGTGGTGAGCGGCAGCGGCTGAAGCTCGCCGTGCACATGGGCGAGAAGGGCGGGGTGTACGTGCTGGACGAGCCGACCACCGGGCTGCACCTCGCGGACGTGGAGCAGCTGCTCGGGCTGCTCGACCGGTTGGTGGACTCCGGCAAGTCGGTGGTCGTCATCGAGCACCACCAGGCGGTGATGGCGCACGCCGACTGGATCATCGACCTGGGTCCCGGCGCCGGCCACGACGGCGGCACACTGGTCTTCGAGGGCACCCCGGCCGACCTGGTCGCGGCGCGTTCCACCCTCACGGGCGAGCACCTGGCGCGGTACGTGGGCGCCTGAGCAACCCGCCGCGCGTGCCCGGTCCGTGGTGGCCGGGCACGCGCGGACATGGGCTCCTCCCTAGGATGCGGGCCATGACCGACCGTGTACTCGAACTGCTCCGCAACCGTCCCGATCTGGCGGAACTGGCCGCCTTCCCCTTCGACTTCGACGTGGAGCGGGCCTACCACGTCGAGGCGGTGCACCTGGCGTCCGGAAGGGAGCTGGAGCCGATCGCGGGGGACGACACCGGGGGCACGTACTTCCTGTGCGGTGGTACGGCGGTGCTGTACGCCTCCTCCGAGGGCGACGCGGTCCTGATCGCCGACAGCGTCTCCGAGGCACTGGAGATGCTGGTGCGGCTTCCCGGCTGGTGCGAGGGGCTGACCGCGGAGCTGGACGAGGAGGGGCTGCGGGCCGCCGTGCGCGCCGGGGACGCGGAGGCGCGCGCGGAGTTCGTACCCGATCTGGACGCCCGGCGCGCCGCGTTGATCGAGGGCCTGGAGCTGCCCGAGCGGCCGCTCACCGAGCTCTTCGCCCTGGCGGAGTCCGCCGCCCGGCGCACCGAGCCGGACCACCTGCTCCTCAACTCGGCCGAGTTGTGCGCCTATCGGCTGGACGAGGAGTACCGGATGAGCCTCCGGGACGTGGTCCTCGGGCCGCCCGGCGGCGGGGCACCGCCGGGTCCGGGCGCCGGGGAGTTCCCGGGCGCCGGGGAGGATGCGGAGCCGGACGAGTTCGCCCTGGTCGAGCTGGCGTGCCGTCAGGGCCTGCGCGCGCACGCGACGGTGGCGCTGATCAGGATGCTGGACGACACGGGCCCCGACGCGGACCGGCTGCGGGCGCTGAGCCGGTTCCTGGAGAGGCTGGGAGAGTACGGGCAGGCGGCCCGTGCCCAGTCCGGCCTGCTCTCGCTCCAGGACACGGACCGGGACCGCGCGGTGGAGGCGTACGCGCTCGCCCGGATCGAGCGCGGCAAGGGCGATCTCCCGGCGGCTGCGCGGGCGTTGGCCCGGGCGCGCGAGGCGGTGGGGATGGACGGCGGGGGTCGTCGCGGGCATGGTGCCGGCGCGCCGGACGGCACGGTCGAGCAGTGGCACCGGCTCGGTCTCGGCCGGTTCATCGCGGAGCAGCATCTCGAACTCGTGCTGGCTGCCGTCGAGTCGGGCGAACCGGAGCTGGCCCGTTCGGTGATGGGGCACGCCCGGCTGGTACTGGGGCGGATCGCCAAGGGGTCGGCCAAGGCGCTCGCGCCGCTGTCGGCACGGGCGCGGTGGGCGGTGGCGGCGCTGGACGGGTGATCAGGTCAAGGCGGCGTGCCGTGGAGGTCATGTGCCTTTTAAGGATGGCCTGTTCGCTGTGGTGTGGAGCGGGTGACGAACCGTCGCCTTCGCTAATCACCCATGGCTTCACCCGACTTCACACACCAGCATGGAGCCGGTCGGGGCGCGCACAACGGGGCCAATCAGGCGTACAGCAGCCACTCTTGAGCGATTCCGACCGCATTCGCACAACTAACTGAACGCAAATTTTCGACACCGCACGCATTCGGCGTTGTGCACTAGGCATAGGATCAAGCCGCGTAGTGCGAGCCCCACTTGCCCCACCCGTCCCATCCGCAACTGTGCGCACGATGTACGAGCGTCCCTACCGACACCCCCACAACCCGTTAACAGGTATCTGCGTGTCACCGATACTCAAGCCCGGTTCCGGCGACGGAGCCGCGCAGTGAAAATCAATCGCCGCCTCGTCCTGCTGGTCACCGCTCCCCTTACCGTCGCGGTCACGTTCTCGGCCCTGGCCCTCGCGCCCGCCACCAACCAGGCACTCCAGGCGAACCGGCTGGCCGACATGGTCGACGTCGCCGCCGGCGCAGCCGACTTAACCCACCAGTTGCAGCGTGAGCGCGCGTCCGCCACCGCCCTGGTCTCGGAGCAGGGGGATTCGTCCGCCTTCCAGGCGAGTTCCGACGCGACCGACAAGAGCATCGCCGCCTTCAAGAGCCGCACCGGCGAGCTCTCCGAGGTACCCGGGAGCGCCCGGGAGGCACTGGTCCGCATCGACCGCTTCATCGGCCAACTCCCCGCCTTGCGCGCCCAGGTCCGCTCGGGCAGCACCACCATCTCCGCACTCGCCTTCGGCTACCGGATCGTGATCGCGGACCTCAACGGCTACCGCGACGGCATCGCCCAGGCCGACGGCGTCGACGCCGACATCGCCGACCGCATCCGTGCGGCCGCGGCACTGTCCGAGGCCGCCGAGCACACCGCGCAGCAGCAGATCACCGTCATGAGGGCGCAGGCCGCCGGTGGGTTCACCGCGGCGTCCCAGCGCACCTTCGACGCCAGCCGGCTCGGCTACACCGAGTCGACGGGCGTGCTGTTCAGCCTCGGCCCGAGCGAGTGGCGGAGCTGGCTGGAGCGCACCCTCTCCGGACCGAAGGCCCTGGAGTCCCGCAAGCTGGAGGACCGGATCGGGCGCACGGACACCAGCAAGCCGATCGGTGTCGGACCCGAGGAGTGGCAGAAGGCGTCCGACGACCGGCAGACCCTGCTGCACCAGGTGGAGGAGCGGATCGACGAGTCCGTCGCCGCCACCGTCGACGCGGAGCGCACCAGGCTGCTGTGGACCGCCGGGGGCGAGGTCGCCCTCGTGCTGCTGACCCTCGTCGGTGTCGTCCTCGTCGCCGTCCGCCTCGGCCGGGTCATGATCCGCCGCCTGCGCGACCTGCGCAACGCCGCGCACGAGGTGGCCCACACCCGGCTGCCCGCCGTCATGAGCGAGCTGTCCCAGCCCGGCGCGCTGAGCGGTGCCACGCCCGAGCAGGTCGCCGAGCGCACCGGCAACCCCATCACCACCACGAGCGGCGACGAGATCGGCGAGGTCGGCGAGGCGTTCAACGCCGTCCACCACGAGGCCGTGCGCCTCGCCGCCGAACAGGCCCGGGTGCACGAGCAGTTCGCCGAGACCCTGGTCCGGGTCGCCCGCCGCGGCGCCCAGCTGACCAGCGTCATGGTGTCCGAGCTGGACACGGTGCAGCGCGACGAGGCCGACCCGGAGCGCATGAAGACGCTCTTCGCCCTCGACCACCTCGCCATCCGCATGGAGCGCAACACCAACAACCTGCTGGTGCTGGGCGGTTACGGAAACGCCCGGGTGCGCTCGGCCGACATCGGCTGCTCCACCGTCATCGTGGCGGCGGCCCAGCAGATCGAGCGCTTCGACCGGGTGTCCCTCGGTGCGATCGAGGCGGGCATCGGCATCTCCGCCCGCGCGGTGCACGACGTCGCGCACATGCTGGCGGAACTCCTCGACAACGCCACCCGCTTCTCCCCGCCCGACGCCCAGGTCGGGGTCGCCGTCTGGCGCCTGTGGGACCGGGCCGTCGTCCAGATCGTGGACGAGGGCGTGGGCATCTCGGCGGACCGCCGTGCCGCGCTCAACGCCGGGCTGCGCGAGCCGAGGACGGGCATCGGGGACGTGCGGTCCATGGGTCTGCACGTGGTGGCGCGCCTCGCCGCCCGCCACGGCATCGTTGTCGAGCTGCGCGACTCCTCGGGACCCGGCACCATCGCCGAGGTCACCCTGCCCAAGGACGTGCTGGCCGAGGTGTCCGAGGAACCGGCCCTGCCGACGGAGCACGGCTTCGAGTCGCCCCGTACGGTCGTCACCCGCCCGAAGCCGGACCACGTGCGCGGACGGGCCGGCCGCCCGGTCGGCGCGGGCGTCGGCGCCCGCGCGG